>NZ_KK073876.1:1587924-1907953 GCF_000585415.1 Sphingomonas jaspsi DSM 18422
ACCGCGCTCAGCTTCCTCATCGGCTTTCTGCTTATCATCCCGATCGGCGGGGCGGACATGCCGGTGGTGGTCAGCATGCTCAACAGCTATTCGGGCTGGGCAGCGGCGGCGATGGGCTTCACGCTGCACAACACCGCGATGATCATCACCGGCGCGCTGGTCGGCTCGTCGGGCGCGATCCTCAGCTACATCATGTGCCGCGCCATGAACCGCAGCTTCATCAGCGTGATCGCCGGCGGCTTCGGCGGCGATGCCGTCGCGGCGGGCGGTGCAGCGGCGCAGATCGACCGGCCCTACAAGCGCGGCAGCGCCGAGGACGCGGCCTTCCTGATGAAACAGGCCGACAAGGTCATCATCGTCCCCGGTTACGGCATGGCGGTTGCCCAGGCGCAGCACACGTTGCGCGAAATGGCGGATCTGCTCAAAAAGGAAGGGGTGGAGGTCAAGTTCGCCATCCACCCGGTGGCGGGCCGGATGCCCGGTCATATGAACGTGCTGCTGGCCGAAGCGAACGTGCCTTATGACGAGGTGTTCGAGCTGGAAGACATCAACAGCGAGTTCGCCCAGGCCGACGTCGCCTTCGTCATCGGCGCCAACGACGTCACGAATCCGGCCGCCAAGACCGACAAGAGCTCACCGATCTACGGCATGCCGGTGCTCGACGTCGAAAAGGCACGGACCGTGCTGTTCATCAAGCGATCGATGGGTGGCGCGGGTTACGCGGGTGTCGACAATGAACTCTTCTACCGCGACAACACCATGATGCTGCTCGCCGACGCGAAAAAGATGGTCGAAGAGATCGTAAAATCGCTCGGTTAGGTGCCGAGAGATTTTTCGATCTTGTGAAGTCGCTCGGTTAACCGCTTGACCGCAAATTGCCGGTCCGCATCGGCGAAGCGAGCCGCCCGAGCGACGAATTTTGTCGCAGCATGGTTCGTTAAACCCTTCAGTTAATGCGCTTTTGCGCTTATCCCTTGGGGCAGGGGGTCATTCGATCCATGCGTAAAACCGGGCAGCCGGGCAGTCGTCCGGGGAGGGACAATTGAAGAAGTTGGGGATGTTGGGCGGCGCGACTTGGAGCAGCAGCGCCCTTTATTACGACCATATCAACCGTGCCGTCGCGCGCCGCCTGGGCGGGCTGCACAGCGCAAGGATGATCATCGAAAGCCTCGACTTCGCCGAATATGCCGCCTTCCATCAGGTCGAGGATCTTGCCGGCGGCAATGCCATGATCGTCGACGGCACCAGGCGGCTGGCCGCGGCGGGGGCCGAAGGCATCCTGCTGGCCAGCAACACCATGCACAAGGCCGCGCCCGATGTGATCGAAGCGACCGGCCTGCCGCTGCTCGACATTCGCGAAGCCACCGCCGCGCGATTGATCGCCGATCGCCGCACCCGCATCGCCCTGCTCGGCACGCGCTTCACCATGACCGAGCCGTTCGCGCGCGAGCCATACGAGCGCAATGGCATCGCCATCCAGGAACTGCAGCCGGTGTGGCGCGACGAGGTCGACCGCATCATCTACGAGGAACTGGCCGCCGGCCGCGTGGTCCGCGACAGCCAGCGTAAGCTGAAGACGCTGATCACCGAATTGGCCAAGCAGAAGGTGCAGGCGATCGTCCTTGGCTGCACCGAGTTGGTGCTGGCGGTCGACGTCAGGGCCAATGTCCTGCCGGTCTACGATACGACCGCCATCCATGCGGCGGCTGCCGTAGAATGGATGCTTGGCGATGCCGAAGAAACGCAGGTTTTGGCTGCGGCCTGACCCGGCTCAACTCGTCCTTGGCGTGGCGCATAAAGACGCTATGCTGTGGCCAAGATTGAAAAAGGGGTAGGGCAGTCGATGGCGACGCGTAAGCAGTGGAAGAAGCCTGAGGTTCGCAAAATCGTGGCTGGCTCGGCGGAAGCGCAACGGAGCTCAGGAAATCCTGACGCCAAATTCGGCAAACCCGGCGCAGGCGGCCAATTCAGCTAACCGCTTGCGGGCATAACCTTGAGTTTCAGCGGCCTTTTCGCGGCTGAGCCGCGCGATGCCGGCGCCGCAGGAAAAGCCTTTCGCCACAAAGTTATCGGGCGGGAACATAGACCGCTTTTCCGCACGGCCTGTCGCTCCGATGGCGCGGTCGCCTATGCAATCGACTGGCGGGCCGATCAGCCCATGCCCGATGTCGGCGGGTTACTGAAGGGTTGGGCGTTAGGCGCGTGGGACGGGCCGGGGGACTTTGCCTTGGCCGTCGTCGATGGCGAGGCTGACACGCTGACGCTCGGTTTGGCGCCGCTTTCCGAGCTGGAATTGCACGTTCGGGTTGATGCCGACGGTACCGTTCGCTTCGCGACGGATCTCAAGGACTTGATCGATCCGGACGAAAAGCCGGATGTCGCGATGCTGGGCAAGGCGCTCGGCATGGCTGCGTTTTTCGACGAGCAGCGCGGTTTCTACCCCGGTGTTTTTCCGATTCATCCGGGCACGCTGGTTCGCTTTTCGGCCAATGGGCAGGAGGTTCATCGTTTCTGGGACCCTGCCCGCTCCGACTGCATGCGCACCGATGTGCGGACGGCGGGCAACCATTTGCGCGACCTGCTCGAAGCCGTCGTCACCGAACGGCTAAACGTGGCGACGGAGCGACCCGCCAGCCTGCTGAGCGGTGGACGCGATAGCGGTGCTGTGACCGCCATTGCGTCCCATATACTGGAACGGCGCGGCGAGCGCCTGGATGCATGGACGGCCGCGGCGTTTCCAGGCGCGGAAAGCGCCCGCGGCCATGTGCTCGACGAAGCGCCGATCGCGGCGGAAACCGCGCGGCGCTGGACCAACATCGATCACCATGTCGTTCGCCCCCGCCAGATCGACCTTTGCGGGCGGCTCGACGATATACACCGTGCCGTAGCGGTCCCGATCGTCCAGCCGCTGGCGGTCGGCTGGTGCGAAGCGCTGTGGGACGATTGCGTCGCGAACGGCAACCGACTGCTGCTCAGCGGCGATTTCGGCAATTACGCCCTAAGCGCGGGTGGGCCGGTCTATCTCGACGATGTCCGGCGCGAAGAGGGGGCTTGGCCGTGGGTGAAGAATGCTTTCAACAGTTTGGCTGCGGCACCAAAGGGCGCTCGTGGCTTGGTCAGCGGTCTGCTTCGGCGGCACCTGAGGGAGGGCAAGAGCGGCGCGAGCCCGATCGACCCGTTTCTGCGAGGCGACCTGTTCGAGGCAAGGCGAGCCGCGTTCGAACGGAGGCCGGACCGTCCTGCCAGCTATCGGCAATGGCTTCGGTCGGGCTTGCGAGTTTCGATCGGTTCTAATGACGTCGTCTCCATTGACCGCCCATTGGTCATGACGGATCCCACCCGTGATCGCCGGATCGTAGACTTCGTTAACGCGCTGCCGGCCAGCGCGCTTGCCGGGCCGTCGGACCGGCGTCGCCTGTTCGACGCAGCGTTCGGCGACTTGCTACCACCGTCCGTCCTGCGCCCGCCCGCGCGCGGCCGTCAGAACGTCGACTGGCATTACAGCTTTGTGCCTTCGCAACTGTGCAAGGGCATCCGCCGTTACTCGGCATCGCCGCTGGTCCGTTCGCTCGTCGACTGCGATGCACTGCTCGGCGCGCTCGACCATTGGCCGAGCCGTCGGACGTTAGGCGGGCCGATCTACGAAAAGATGGTCTGGGGTGTGTTGCCGGCGGTGTCGATGGCCAGCTTCCTGTACACTCGGACCGACTGACGCCGCGCCACAGAGTTTCGATAGGCTGTTCCTTCAGCTATTTCAGGCAGTGTCGACACTGGCGCGCGGGCGCCACTGTCCCTATCTCCAGCACGGTGAGCAAGGCAGACCGCCCAGACCTTCCCGGATCGACCGACCGCTTTCTCGAAGAGAAGGCGACCTATGCCGTGCGCGGGTCGGAAGCGCCCGATCTGGAAGCCGGGGTCAAGGCGATCCGCAACGTGGTCAAGACGTTGCCGTCGCGGCCGGGCGTCTATCGGATGCAGGATGCCAAGGGCGACGTGCTCTACGTCGGCAAGGCGCGGGTGCTGAAAAACCGGGTCACCAATTATACGCAGGTGGCGAAGCTGCCCAAACGGCTGCAGCGGATGGTTTCGCAGACCCGCGGCATGACCATCGTCACGACGCGGACCGAGGCCGAGGCGCTGCTGCTCGAAGCGCAGCTGATCAAGCGCTTCCGGCCTCCGTACAACGTCCTTCTGCGCGACGACAAAAGCTTTCCATTCATCCTGCTGCGCGAAGACCATCCCTTCCCGCAGGTGCGCAAGCACCGCGGCGCGCGGCGGACCAAGGGGCAATATTTCGGCCCCTTTGCCAGCGCCGGAAGTGTCACCTCGACACTTAATGCCCTGCAGAAGCTATTCCTGCTTCGCAGTTGTTCGGACAGCTTTTTCGCCAACCGCAAGCGGCCGTGCCTGTTGTACCAGATCCGCCGCTGCTCGGCGCCATGCGTGGGGCGCATCGACCGCCAGGACTATGACGAGCTGGTTGAGGACGCGAAGCTGTTCCTGGCGGGCAAGTCGACGGGTGTGCAGGCAAGGCTCGGCAAGCAGATGGCCGAAGCCGCCGAGAAGCAGGATTTCGAGCTGGCCGCCGTCTACCGCGACCGTCTGCGGGCACTGACCTATGTGCAGGGATCGCAGACCGTCCACGCCGAAGGGCTTGGCGACGGCGACATCTTCGCGCTGGCCAGCAAGGCCGGGCAAATGTGCATCCAGGCCTTCTTCATTCGCGGCGGGCAGAATTGGGGTCATCGCAGCTTCTTTCCTGCGCACACCGCCGACGTGCCGGAAGATGAGGTGCTGACCGACTTCCTGATGCAATTCTATGAGGAGGTGCCGCCGCCGAAACGCATCCTGCTCGACCGCGACCTCGCCGAGGCGGAACTGGTCGCCGAAGCGCTGTCGGAACGGGCCGAGCGCAAGGTCGAGATCAGCCGTCCGCAACGCGGCGACCGGCGAAAGCTGATCGAGCAGGCAAGGCGAAACGCCGAGGAGGCGCTGGACCGACGGATGGCGGAGTCGACGACGCAGGTTAAGCTGCTGCGCGAACTGGCCGACACGTTCGAACTGCCCGAGCCGCCGAGCCGTATCGAGATTTACGACAACAGCCACATCATGGGCACCAATGCGACCGGGGCGATGGTGGTCGCGGGCCCGGAAGGCTTTCGCAAGAACAGCTATCGCAAATTCAACATCAAGAAGGCGCGGACCGACGACGATTTCGGGATGATGCGCGAGGTGTTGGAGCGCCGCTTCGCTCGGCTCGAAAAGGAAGACCCTGACCGCAACCAGGGCGAATGGCCCGACCTCATCCTGATCGACGGTGGCAAGGGCCAGCTCAATGCCGTGCTGGAGATCATGGAAGAGCAGGGGGTCAGCGACGTCCCGGTAATCGGCGTTGCCAAGGGGCCGCATCATGGGCGCGAGGGCAGGGAGGTGTTTCACCTTCCAGGCGGTCGCGAGGTTACGCTGCCTGTCAATTCTCCCCTGCTGTTCTACGTCCAACGCCTGCGCGACGAGGCGCATCGCTTCGCCATCGGCACCCATAGGCAGAAGCGTGCGAAGAGCCTCACCACGTCGAGCCTCGACGAGGTGCCGGGGATCGGTCCCAACCGCAAACGCGCATTGCTGATGCATTTCGGAACCGCGCGCGCGGTCAAGGGTGCGGCGCTCGAGGACCTGGAACGGGCGCCGGGCATCAGCAAGTCGATGGCCCGGCAAATCTACGATTATTTCCATCCGCGCGGTTAGGCGATGCGGATCGACACGCCCGCCATCGTCCTCGCCAATCGCCCGCACGGCGAACATGGCGCGGTCGTGCGGTTCCTGACTCCGGATCACGGTTTGCAGCCTGGCTATGTGAGGGGAGCGAGGGGACGGACGCTGCGTCCTGTCTTGGTGCCCGGCAACAGCGTCCAACTCGGCCTTTCCGCGCGGACCGAAGGGCAATTGCCCCAAGCGACGGTCGAGCTGGCGCATAGCCGGGCTGCCATGCTTGGCGAGGCATTGCCGGCAGCGGCGATCGACTGGGCCACCGCGCTCTCGGCGGCAGTGCTACCGGAAGGGCAACCCTATCCGCGACTATATCTTGCCCTCGACGGCCTGCTGACAGCCATCGAATCGGCGCCGGCGGCCAGCGGATGGGGCGCCGCGTTGGTGCGGTTCGAACTGCTGCTGCTGGCGGAACTGGGGTTCGGGCTGGATCTGTCGCAATGCGCGGTGAGTGGTTCGGACGACGATCTTGTCGCGGTCAGTCCGCGCTCCGGTCGCGCCATCTCCCGCGCGCAAGCCGCGCCATATGCCGGCAAGTTGTTGCCGTTGCCCGAGTTTTTGGCCTCTGGGGGAAACGCGTCGTGGCGCGACATTGCGGACGGCTTGGCCCTTACTGGTCATTTCCTGGCGCGGGACGTGCTTCACGATCGCCTGTCCTTGGTCGCCGACAGCCGCGCGCGATTGGTCAGCCGCTTGCATAAGGCAGCCGGCCTCGCCTAGCCTTAACCATGGTCGACACAATGTCCCTGCTGTTCCCGCACGAAGCGCGCACGGATGATGTCGTGGTTCGGGTCGCGGTCAGCTACCTCGCCGACCAGTCCGCGCCATCGCAGAACAGGTGGTTCTGGTCCTACCATATCCGCATCGAGAATGAGCGTAGCGAGGCGGTGCAGCTGCTGGCGCGGTACTGGCGCATCGTCGATGGTCACGGAAATGTGCATGAGGTGCGCGGGCAGGGCGTCGTCGGCGAAATGCCGGTCGTTGGCCCGGGCGACAGCTACGACTATGTGTCGGGCTGCCCGCTCGACACCGATCGCGGGGAAATGAGCGGCAGCTACATGATGGTCGATCCATCCGGGCGTTCGATCGAGGTCGCAATCCCGCGGTTCGACCTCATCGGTCCTCGAATTTAGCGACGATCAACTCGGGCTGGCAGGCTCGAACTTGCCCCGTTCGTCCTTGGTCGCAATGTAGACGAAGGCGCCAAAGACCGCCCCAAGCCCTGCCAATGCGGCCGCCGGAGGTTCGCCGCCGCAGCGGCCGAGCCGCAGGTTAGGTTCACGGAAGACCGGACGCGGGTCCGTCTTGCGCAGTTCGATGCTCTGCTGGCTGTCGGCCGGAATCCAGTCCTTGTCCTGGTAATCCCAATAGCAAAGCCGATCGGGGTCGACGACGTCGGTCGAGTAGGCCGCGAGCGCCGTCCAGGACGAAATCGCCGCGTCGCCCGCAGCGACTGCCGGTGCCGGAGCGATAGTCATGGCATGCGCCATTGCACTGCAAAGCAGGCCGGCTGTTACCACTGCCGAAGCGATCAACCCACGCTTACGCACGCAAACTCCCGTTTCGTTTCGCCGACAGTGATCGAAATACACTGTTCGCGCAACCTTAGGCGCAAGGTTTTGCGATAAATTGAACCGCCGTGGTTAATGCCGTGGGTTTTGAGTTGAATTGGCGGTCGTTGACCCGCATTCACAAAGCGTGTCCGCGCGTCCCCCTTCTGCCATCGCCCTTACCGCCAATTCGATGCGGAATTTGGCGCATTTCCGCGCCCTGCTGATCCGCGCGTTACAGTCTGCCGGTTACCGCGTCGTGCTGATCGCGCCGGAAGATGAATCTCGCATCGACGGGCAGGTCGAGCGGATCGACATTCGCATGGACCGCGCAGGCACCAACGTCCTGAAAGACTGGTCGACCGTCAGGGCTTATCGATCGCTCCTTGCTTCCGTTCGACCTCAACTGGTGCTGGGGTTCACGCCGAAAGCGAACATTTATGGCGCAATGGCCGCACGATCGACCGGGATTCCATTCGTTCCAACGATCAGCGGGTTGGGGACTGCCTTCCTGAAGGGTGGCGCGCTGCAACAGGTCCAGCTCGGCCTCTACCGTCACGCCTTTCGGCACTGCCCTGCCGTCGTGTTCCAGAACGCGGACGATCGCGACCTGTTCAGGGCGAGGCGGATCGTCCGCGACGGGCAGGAGCATGTTGTCCCCGGCTCGGGCATCGACCTTGTCCATTTCGACGTTCGACCGCAGCCGGGGAAAAGCCAGGTCCGCTTCCTGTTCATCGGCCGCATGCTGGCGGACAAGGGAATCTTCGAGCTTGCCGAGGCGGCGAAGATCCTCCGGGCGCAAGGGGTCGACTTCCATCTCACGCTGGTCGGAGAGGTCGACGAGGGCAATCCGTCGTCGGCCGATCGCGGGCTGATACAGCGCTGGCAGGCGGAAGGGCTGCTGGGATGGGTCGGAAGCCAGTCCGACGTGCGCCCCTTCATTGCCGACGCGGACGTGGTCGTCCTGCCGTCCTACCGCGAAGGAATGCCGCGCGCCCTGCTGGAGGCGGCAGCGATGGGGCGCGCGATGGTTGCAACCGATGTGCCGGGATGCCGCGATCTGGTGGTGGCGGGCCGAACCGGGCTCCTCTGCAGTGCCCGCGACGCGACGTCATTGGCCAGCGCGATGGCGTCGATGGCCAGCCTTTCCGTGGACCAGCGCGTGCAGATGGGCCGCGAGGCCAGGGCGCTGGTCGAGCGGGACTTCGATGCGGCCATCGTGGCCGGTCGCTACCTCGACCTGTTGCACGAGCATGGGCTATGACCGGCGCGACCCGATGACGCTCTTGCTTCCTCGTGCCCCCAGCGGCTGGCGCGCCTATGCGGTTGGCGATGTGCACGGACGTCTGGACCTTCTCGACCGGTTGCTCGGCAAGATCGACGCCGACCTGGCCGAGCGTCCGGCGGACCGGGTCGCGCTGGTGATGCTGGGCGACCTGATCGATCGCGGACCCGACAGCCGCGGCGTGGTGGAGCGGCTTCGCACAATGGACGAAAGCCGCTACCGGCGCATCTGCCTGATGGGCAACCATGAAGAGGTGTTGCTGCGTATCCTGGCGGGTGAGCGGGGGCTGGTGCAGGACTGGCTGCTATTCGGTGGCGCCGAATGCCTGGGCAGCTACGGCGTCGATGCTTCTCTCGTGGGACGCTTGCCTGAACGTCAGGCGCTTGAAATTATCCGCCGCGCGATTCCGGACGCGCATTCCGCATTCATCGAGAGTTTCGCCGACACGTTGCGCTTCGGCGATTACCTGTTCGTCCATGCCGGGATCCGTCCCGGGGTCGCGATTGAAGAGCAAAAGCAAATCGATCTCAGGTGGATACGCCGCGAATTTCTCGACCATGATGAGAATCTTGAAGCCATGGTAGTCCACGGTCACACGATTTCAGCGTCGGTCGAACAGCTATCGCACCGGATCGGAATCGATACCGGGGCTTACCGGTCCGGCGTTCTCACCGCCTTGGCGGTCGAGGACGATCGCCGGTGGTTTTTGTCTACCGGTCAATGACAAAGCGGTAGCGCGGATTTAACGCATCGTGCATCATCGCGTTCGCGCGTTGTGCGGAGAGACCGAATCTATGACGGCTTGTGGGTTGAATGGGCGAGCTGCAGCCATGCTGTCGCTCGCCATTGGGGCATCTTTGCTGTCGTCATGCGCCGACCATCGTGGCGGCCCCATTCCCTATGACGTGCAGAATTTCGGCGTGCCGGACGCGCCGTCGGCGACGGCGCTCGGTGCTGGATACCGCATTGCGCCGATGGACACCGTCAGCGTCAAGGTTTTCAAGATGCCGGACCTGTCGGGTGACTACGAAGTCGACCTGACCGGCCAGCTGTCGATGCCGCTGATCGGCAATGTCGACGCGTCCAACCTGACGATGGCGGAACTCGATCAGCGACTGACGCAGCGATTGGGCGAAAAATATCTCGAAAATCCCGACGTGACGGTCAGCCTCAAATCGTCGACGCTGCGGTCGGTCACGATCGACGGGGCAGTGAACAAGTCGGGCTCCTTCCCGGTAATGGGACCGACCAGCCTGATGCAAGCCGTCGCCTTGGCTGGCGGCACCACGCAGGATGCCAACAACCGGCGGGTTGCGATTTTCCGCACGATCTCCGGCAAGCGGCAGGCGGCAGCCTTTGACCTGACCAGCATTCGGCGTGGCGAAACGCCCGATCCGCAGGTCTATCCGGGCGACATCGTCATCGTC
Organism: Sphingomonas jaspsi DSM 18422; assembly: GCF_000585415.1. NCBI lineage: Bacteria > Pseudomonadati > Pseudomonadota > Alphaproteobacteria > Sphingomonadales > Sphingomonadaceae > Sphingomonas > Sphingomonas jaspsi. The sequence continues at coordinate 1,597,953 of NZ_KK073876.1, forward strand.
GACGGCTCGTCGATCAAGTCGATCCAGAAACAGATTCTCAACAGCTTGCCCGTAATTTCGATCTTCAAGCCCTTCTAGACGCAGCGCTAGTGAACAAGAACATCATCCTGACCGACGACCAGCCGTGGGCGCTGGGCAATGTCGTTTCGCGGCCGGCGTCGTCGCCGCGTGCCGATGCGCCGGACGGTCTGGACCTCGCAGCGTTGCTCCGGATTTTGGTGACGTGGCGCTGGCTGATCGCCGGTGCGATTGCGCTCGGCATATTGCTCGGCATCATTGCGACACTGGTGACGAAGCCGGTTTATCGGGCATCGGTGACGCTCGAGGTGAATTCTCCGACGGTGGAGATCATGGATGAGCAGCGCCGCGCCCAATCGTCCGCGACCGCCGCACCGTGGGATTATGTCGCCACGCAGGTCGGCCTTCTCTCGAGCCGGAGCATCGCCGAGCGCGCAGCCGAGGACCTCAAGCTGGCCAGCAATCCCGATTTCGTCGGGGAAGGTGGCACGCCAGAACAACGGCTGCAGATCGCGGCAGGTCGCATTTCCGGCGGGCTGAAGGTGCAGATGCCCGAGGAGGGGCAACTCGTCAGCTACACGATGGACGCCGACACCCCCCAGATGGCCGCTGCCATCGCCAACCAGGTGGCGGACAGCTTTATCAACGTCACCCTGCAGCGTCGGTATGAAGCGAGTTCCTACGCGCGCAACTTCCTTGAAAAGCAGATCAACAAGGCGCGCGCCGACCTTGAGCAGTCTGAGAAACTCCTCGTCGCCTACGCGCAAGCGCAGGGCATCATCACTACCTCGACCTCGCAGGGCGTGCCCAACGGTGACACCAACTCGCTGCAGGGTGAATCGCTCGTCGCGCTGAACAAGGCGCTCGCCGATGCGACGGCCCGACGGGTCGCGGCCGAAGGCGCCTACCGGCAGGGCTCGGCGGTCGGCGCGACAGCCGACGTCAATGCCGCGACGCAGGCCATGCGCCAGCAAAAGGCTGCGCTGGAAGCGGAATATCAGGACAAGCGGACGCTGCTGAAGCCCGATCACCCGGACATGATCAGCCTGCGTTCGCGCATCGACGAGTTGAGCCGCCAGATCAGCCGCGAGGCGTCGCAGGTGTCGTCGGGACGCAACAACAGCCTGCTCGGGGAATTTCGCGCTGCACAGGCGGCCGAAAGTGCGCTGCAGGCGCGGGTGAATGCGCTCAAGGGCTCGGTGCTCGACCTGCGCGGTCGCAGCATCCGCTACACCATCCTGCAGCGCGACGTGGACACCAACCGCGCGCTGTATGAGGCGCTGCTCCAGCGATTCAAGGAAGTCGGCGTTGCCGGGGGCATCGGCGCGTCGCCGGTGTCGATCGTCGATCGTGCCGATCCGCCCGGCGGCCCGTACAAGCCCAACCTGATGATCAACCTTGCCGTTGGCCTGCTGGCGGGCCTGATCGGCGGGATCGGGTTGGCGATGGTGCTCGAATTCCTCAACGACACGATCAAGACGCGCGAGGACGTGCGCAACAAGCTTGGTCTCGCCTGTCTTGGCGCCGTGCCGAAGAGCCCGGGCAAGGACAGTTTCGCCGAGGAGCTCAAGAACCCCAAGTCGAGCGTCTCCGAGGCCTATTCGTCGGTGGCAGCATCGCTGCGCTTCAGCACCGAAGACGGCCTGCCGCGCCGCCTGCTCGTCACCAGTACGCGGTCGGGTGAAGGCAAATCATCCTCGTCGCTTGCCCTGGCCCAGAATTTCGCAAGGCGCGGCGCAAAGGTCCTGCTGGTCGACTGCGACCTGCGCAAGCCGTCGTTCCGCGCGGCTTCGGAAAAGATCGGACTGACCAGATTGCTGACTGGGGATGACGACGATATCTCGGCGCACGTCACCAAGACGCAGTTCGACAATCTGCTGTTGCTGCCGGCCGGGCCAATTCCGCCCAATCCGGCCGACCTGCTGTCGACCGGCCGCTTCGCATCGATCCTGCAGGAATTGCAGGAACAGTTCGACGTCATCGTGTGCGACGCGCCGCCGGTGATGGGGCTTGCCGACGCGATATTGATGGCACCAGCCGTCGGGCAAGTGATGTTCGTGGTCGAAAGCGGGAAGACGCGCGCGCGCTCGGCGCTCGAATCGCTGCGGCAGATCGGCGCCACCGGTGCGCATATCGTCGGCGCCACGCTCAACAAGTCGTCGGAAGATGCCGGGGGTTACGGGTATAAGGGCTACGGCTATGGCTATGGCAATCGCTATGGCGCCGTCGACAAGCGCCGGACGGAGATCGAGCTGATCCCTCACGATGGCGACTGAAACGGATCGCCCATCCATGCTGAAGCGCTGGCTCGCCGGCCTGTGCTTTACGCTCATGGCCTTGTTGGTCCTTCATAACGGTCCGACCCGCTGGGCGGTTGAGCGGGGCGTCGACCTTAAATTGTCCAGCGATCCACGGCTGGCGATCCGCGGGGCGCTCAGCGATATTGCCGCCGCGAGCCGTACTGGTCGCCCGCCGGCGGAACTGGTCGAACGCGCCGTCGGCATATCCCGAGCTGCACCGTTGCTGGCTGAACCCTTCGTCGTTGCGGCCATCGCAGCCGACGATCGCGGCGATCGCCGCAGCGCCGAACAACTCTTCCTCGCGGCACGGCAACGCGATCCCCGATTGCCGGTGACCCGCTATCTTCTAGGCGATTTTTACCGCAGGTCCGGCGCAGATGCTGCCGCCCTGGCCGAGCTGATCGTGTTGATGAGGGTCCAGCCGCAACAGCAGATCGGCATGCTTCCCTATTTCGCTCAATTGGCGACCATCGCGCGACATCGGCCGGCCATCCGGCGTCTCGTCCTGTCCGATCCGGGCTATGGCCGGGCGATCCTCAGTGCTGCAGCGGCCGAGGGTGCGCCGGCGTCCTACATCCTGTCGGTGGGGCGCCAACTCCCGCCCGATCCCGAAAACCGTGGGTGGCAGGAGCGGCTGATCGCCAAGGCGATCGAACGCGGCGATTTCGGTGCCGCCCGGGCGATTTGGAGCGCGGTCACTGGCAACTCGACTGCCGATGCGATCGTCCCCACGTTCGACGATCGGCTGTCGCCTGCGCCGTTCAATTGGACATTGGCCAACAGCGCCGACGGCGTCGCCGAACCCCAAGGTGCGCGGCAATTATCCGTGCTTTTTTACGGCCGCACGCCGGTCGGATTGGCCGCGCAGTTGATGACCCTGCCAAGCGGACGATATCGATTTGCCTGGCAAATGTCGGAGACGGCAGGCGATGCATCGGCGCTGTCGTGGCGCGTGACATGTGTGCCGTCGGCAACGCCGGTCTCGAGTGCCGGTATTGGCGCAACCGAACTGATCATGGCGATTTCGGGCGATTGCCCGGCACAGCGGCTGGAATTGGTCGGGACGCCGACCGTCGACCAGCAGCGGGTGTCGTCGACGGTTGGCGACCTGTCGCTGACGAGGTTGCCATGACGTTGAAGATGCGACCATGGCTGGCGCCGTCCTACCTCCTGCTCTGCCTGCTGCTGGGTGGCAGTTCGCAGGCCATACTCGGCAATGTCGTCATCCAGCTGGCGGGACTTGCCATTATCGCCGTCGCCACGTTCACGAAGACAGCGCGACCCGATCCGGCTTGGCGCGGCTTTCGCTGGCTCCTGATATCCCTGGGGCTGGTGGTGCTATTACAGCTGGTGCCGCTTCCCGCGGCGCTTTGGCAGGCATTGCCGGGCAGGTCGCTGGTCCGCTCTGGCGACTTGTTGCTGGGGATCGGCAATGTGTGGCGCCCGCTCAGTCTGTCGCCGTTCGATACGCTTTCGACCTTGCCCGCATTCATTCCCCCCGTCGCCATGCTGACTGCTATCCTGGTCCTTCACAGCCGATCGGGCGAGCGCATGGCGACCGTGCTGGCCGTCGCGGCGATGACGGCAATGGTGCTCGGCGCGCTGCAGTTGGGGTCGCATGACGGACGATTCTATCTCTACGCCATCACCAATGTCGGCGTCCTCACCGGCTTTTTCGCCAACGGCAACCACATGGCGGCATTGCTGCTGTGTGTAATCCCGTTCGCGGCCGCGCTGGTAGAGCGGGGAGGGACCGACGAAAGCGCCCGGCAGCGCAAGATCACGATAATTGTCGTCGCGGTCGGTCTTTGCGCGGTTGCCGTGGCCGGGCTGGCGCTCAACCATTCGCTGTTCGGTTATGCGATGGTCCTGCCGGTTTGCGTGGCCTCGCTGCTGATCGCATGGCGTCACCGGATCGGAAGGCCCGGACGTCTGGCTATTGCCGGGTCATGCATTGTAGCGGCCATCCTTTTGGTCTCGGTCCTGGGCCTCCGCGCCAGCCCGGAACCGACGGGAGGGCTGGAGGCGTCGGTGACCACGCGGGCCGAGATGGCGGCCAAGAGCTCGCGATTGCTCGTCGACCATTTTCCCGCTGGTACGGGGATCGGGACGTTCCAACGCGTCTACCCGACCGTCGAAGATCCAGCCGAGGTGAACCAGGTCTACGTCAACCACGCCCATGACGATTTCCTCGAATGGGTCGTGGAGGGCGGCCTGCCCGGATTGGCGCTGCTTGCCGCTGCGTTGCTTTGGTGGGGTCAAAAGGCATTGACGATGCTCCGCGATCGTCGGGCCGACGGCTTTGCCCAGGCTGGCCTGATCGCTGCCGTGGTCCTGATGATCCACAGCGTCATCGACTTTCCGCTCAGGACCGCGGCGCTTGCGTGCCTGTTTGCCGCGTCGACGGGCTTGATGATCACGTCCCGTCGCCTGCCCAAGCAACGACCCGAATTGAGGCCGTCGCGGCACTTGCGCATCGACTAGCGGCGAAGGATCTCCCCGATTTGGCGCACGGCCTCGCCAAAGGCGAATGCCGCGCCCGGGCGTTGGAGCATTTGCAGCAGATGGATCGTGACCGTGCCGAGGTGCCGCATGGTGGGCTCTTGCGTCGCGGCGAGCTGGCGGTTGCATATCATCGATGCCGCCCGCAATCCGGCTCCGCCGCTGATCAGCGCCCGTGGCAGGGGGAAATCGAACCACTTTTCGAGCAAGCGCAGGGCAAGAAACGAGGGGCGGCCGACCCCGCTCTCCACGGCCTGTTCGTGCCACGTCATTAGCTTTCCAGTCCCATTCGCGAGGACAAAAGCATGAAGGTCGGCCAGCCACTTTAGCCGGAACCAGGCGCTGGAGGCGCCATGCACGCAGAGATAGGCGTAAAGCGGGGCGTCGGCGAGGGTGGCAAAGGTGCGATTCCCAAGCTCGACCTGTTGTCGCGCCGCGGAAAGGTCGATGTGTTGGATGAGCGCCGGATTGTCTGCCAACCGCGAATGAAGGTCGACCTGTTGCCCAGACCCGGGGTGAACCCAAACGGACTCCTTCCGCGACTGGTGCCAGTCGGTCGCCGAACGGGCCGGGCCAGGCACAGTATTTTCAAACCCGACGGTGCGCAGTGCGCCAGCGGCCTTGGCGATATCCGATCGGGACACCAGCACGTCGATGTCGCAGCTGTCCTTGGCTTGCGGGTGCGGGTAGGTCAGCGCGGCCAGCGTGAATCCTTTCAGGAACAGCAGGTCGATTTGCTGCGCATCGAAGGATTGCTGGATCGTCGCGGCGGCGGTGAGCGCCTGCAATTGCCCGGCAGCGATCGCCGTTGCGCGTTTACGCAAGATCGCCGCAAGTTCGGCCGGGACGTCGGCGTTTGCAGCGACCAGTCCGTCCCATGCCAAGCCTTCAACCCGGTGTCGCGCCGCCAAGGTGGTGAACGAAGTCCAGGCGACGCCTTTCGCCATCGCCAGTTTCGCGCGGGCTGACGGTTCATAGGCGGATCGCACCGCCAGGATCAGGAAAGACAGTTCGTGATCGCCGGGCATGACCGCGGTAGAGCAGGCAATCGTGCCTACGCCAAGCAGGACCTTGGCAAGCTGCGCCAAATCGGCTCCACCACGGCAATGCCGCCGTTCCGTTACCGCCTGTTCGGTCTCAACATCGCCAGCGATATCGAGTTGCCCGACCTTCTACCCGCGACCGGTGAGGCGGTCGATGTGGCCGTGCGGTCCGTTTCGCCCCAGCCGAAACGGTCGGCGGATATCGCGATCGACGGGGTTGCGACCTATTGCGTGCCCGACGGTCGAACGATCGAAATATCCAAGGCGTCTGACGCGGACTGGGCCGACGTCCGCCTGTTCCTTCTAGGCAGCGCGATGGGGATGCTCCTGTATCGACGGGGCGACCTGCCGCTCCATGCCAATGCCGTCGACATGGGCGGGGAGTCATGGGCTTTCTTGGGTGCAAGCGGAGCAGGCAAATCGACGCTAGCCGAATGGTTGCAGCGCCAGGGGCACCGGCTGCTGGCCGATGACATTTGCGTAACGCGTCAAACGCTCGCCGGTGAAGTAATGGTCTACGCGGGCATCCCCAGGATGCGCCTGTGGGAGGACGCGGCGATACGCGCCGGCCTCGACCCTGCCAGCTTGCCCCGATCGGTTCCCGGAGCCCCGGAGTACCGCAAATATGACGTCGCGGTGGCCCCGTCGTCGGGTCTCGACGCCGTCCGGCTCGCCGCGCTCTGCGTTTTGGACAGCGGAGGCGAATGGGCCGTCGAACCGCTGCAAGGGCTTGAGGCGGTCGAAAGCCTTTACGCCCACAGTTATCGCGGCGCTCATGTCGGGCCGGTAGGGAATGCGGAACGACATTGGCGAAGCTGCCTCGCGCTTGCTGCCGACGTGCCGATGTTCTGCTACCGCCGGACCATGGATCCCGACCGAATGGATGATGAAAATCGGCGCGCCGTGGCGGCCATTTCCGCATTTATCGCAGCTAGGCAGCCGTGACGACCAGGCCTTCGGCGCGCAGCCGTTCGATCAGCTCCGCCACGTCGCGCCGGCAGATGTCCGGATCGACATCATAGGCGGCCATCAACTCCTCGCACAGCGAATCCAGGGAGGTCGGGACGGCCAGCAACCGCCAGACCGTGGCGCTGACGTCCTCCATGCCGAAACACTGGCCTCGGCCAACATCGAGCGCGACGATGTCGTCGCCGATTTCACTAAACAGCACACGGTCGTCGCGGACCAGCAAAGTGGCATCTTCCGGCATGTCCAATTCCTTGCACGCACTTTGGCGGTCGGCAAGTACGGTCGACCTGGCAGGCAGGCTGGTCTACACCAGTGTTATGGGAAAAGGGGCGCAAGGCGGGAGGAGTATCGGCGACGTCTTGCTGGCGGCCGAAGCGCTGATGTTTGTGGCGCTCGCGCGGATCGTGGTCGCCGCGCTGCCATTCCGGCTGCTGGCGGCCTGGATGTCGCGGCCTTCCGGGCGACGCGCCGCCGCTGCATCGCCCGATCGCCTGCGGCTCGCGGTAGAGCGGGCGAGGCGATATTCGCCCTGGCGCTGCGTGTGCATCCATCATGGCGTTGCCCTGCACCGAATGCTGCGCCGCCGAGGCTACCCCTCGCATTTCGTTTACGGCCTGTCGTCGGCAGAAGGCGCACTTGAGGCCCACGTCTGGGTCGAGCTTGACGGTGCGGTGGTGGCAGGCGGGGACGAGGCCGCGACGTTCCAGCCGGTTGCGACATTTCCCGATGACCTGTCCGGTCGGCCACGGCCCAAAGTATCGGTGGATTGCGTGACGCGCTGAGGCTAGGCCCGGTCGGGGGAGGCTGCGCGTGATAGCCTATTGGTTTCTGTTCCTGTGTATCGCCGCCGGCGTCTTGTTTCATCGCGAATCACCGGACGGTGACCGGCCCGGCGTGATGTTCGCGGCTGCAATCGCGCTCATCACCATCATGACCGGCCTGCGTTACGAGGTCGGCGGCGATTGGCAGACTTATGAGCGGTTGTTCCACTACACCGTGCTGGTCGGCATCGAGCGAACGATCGACACGACCGATCCCGGATATCAGCTCGTCAATTGGCTGGTCGCGCAGGCGGGAGGCACGATCGTTGCCGTCAATCTGGTCTGTGCGATCATTTTCAGCTGGGGCCTGCAGCGGTTCGCAAGGTCGCAGCCACGGCCGTGGGTCAGCCTGCTGGTTGCCGTCCCTTACCTCGTCGTGGTCGTCGCCATGGGATATACGCGTCAGGCGACCGCCATCGGCATCCTAATGGCTGGCCTCGCCGCATTGATCGGCGGCGCCGGAATCTGGCGCTTCACCGCCTATGTGGCCGCCGCGGCGATGTTCCATAAAACGGCGGTCGTGATGCTTCCGTTCGCGATCTTCGCGCTGCAGCGGAACCGTATCATCAATTTGGTCGTCGGCGTCGCGGCGTCGCTGCTGTTGTACCGATATTTCCTGGCTGACGCGCTCGAACGGTTCGTCGAAAATTATCTCGAGTCCGAATATACCTCGCAGGGCGCCTTCATCCGCCTGATGATGAGTTTCGTGCCGGCCCTTCTGTTTTTTGCGCTTGGGCGGCGGATGGACTTCGATCAGCGCCAATATCGGCTGTGGTGGATTTTTTCGGCAACGTCGGTGGCGATGCTGGCGCTGCTGTACGTCCTGCCGTCATCGACAGCGGTCGATCGCCTGGCGCTCTATCTCATTCCGCTGCAACTGGTGGTGGTGCCGCGGACGATCGACCTGTTCAAAGACCAACGCATCGGTCGTTTGCTGGTGCTGGCCTATGCGGCGGCGGTGCTGTTCATCTGGTTGAATTTTGCAACCTACTCGAACGCCTGGATCCCTTACGGATTTGCGCCGCTCGGCTGAGGCGACAGCAGGGCCCACGCGCCGTGTGCAGCCAACAGCCATAGCCATAGCTCGATCAGCACGTCAGACCCGATTGCGACGGCGACGAGCGCGATAAGCGGGACGCTCAGCGCCATAGAGGCTGCGGGGAACCAGCGCGCGCGGCGTTCCGGCATCGCGAGCAGCCCCTTGCTGTCGGCATAGGCAAGGTAACGTAGCGGAACGTAGAGAAGGGCTGCTGCGAGCGCCGTCACAAGCCACCCCGCGAGGCTCAACAATGCCGATATTGGAAGGATGAAACGTAGCATCGCCAGTTGCATGAAGCTGGACAGTCGCAGCGACGGCGAGCGGACCAGATTGTGCAGCGCCAGCGCCGCCAGCAGCGCGCATTGGCCGACCAGCCATGGCGTGTTTTGCCACCATCCAGCCCATGCCGCGATCGCCGCCCACCCCGCGAGCCGGACCGCGACGAAGGGCAGAATGAATTGCGGAGAGGCCGGGAAGGGTGTGCGCTCTCGTCCGTCGCGGTGTCGCGCAGCGTCCCACGCGTCGTTGATCAGATAGCCAATTTCGTAAAGGCAGATGAATGCCAGATAACCTAGGGCAAAGGCTTGCGCGGCGCCTGCCAAGGTCAGCCCTTCCTGCCGCACCAGGATCCACCACGCGGGCAGCCAGCTGCTCACGACCAGATAGCCGAGATCGCGAACCGAATTGAGCCGGGTGGTGGCAAAGTAGCCGAACGGCACGAAGGCCAGCATGCTGTTCGCCCTAGAGCGCGATATAGTCATGATCGTCCCCCGCCCACCGCGCTTCGCTGCCCTTCGGAAGCACGATGGTGGCACGGTCGGCCAGCGCAATCAAAGCCCGGTCGGTCAGGTTGTCGGTATAGACGGAAAGGGGGCGTTCGATCGGCGCACCGCTTTGCGCCAGATATTCCGATTTGCGACCGGTAAGGTCGGTGGCGATACGACCGGTACAGCGGCCACCGTCGAAGCCGAGCAGGCTTCCCTGCGCTTCTACCCGCAATGCCCGACCGATCGCCTCGGCGACCGGCGAAATGCTGCTCGACAGCAGCAGGATATCGTCCCCGTTCGCGCGATGGCGCTCAAGGCGCTGCATCACCTCGGCGTTGCTCAATGCGGGCAGTCGCTGGCTCGCATAGGCGTCTGCTTCAGCGTCGATGAGCGCGCGATCGTGGCCTGCCAAGGCGGCGATCATCCGGGCCTTGGCAATATCCTTACCCAGAAGCCGGTGCGACAGCGCACCCAACCAGAAGGCCGGGTGCCCGCGGCCAGTCCAACGCGCGACGCGGGCAGCGACCGCGGGATCGTTCCGCGCGCCGAAAAAGCGCAGGAAGTCGACCGTCGTGTTGACCGAGTAGAGCGTGTCGCAAATGTCGAAGACGGCCAGACTCATGCTCAAGCCTCGGCCGGCAGGCTAAGCGGGGTCAGCGCGTCGTAGATCAGCGAATAGCCTTTGACCGCCAGCGGGAGGTCGAACATCGTTCGGGCGCGTTCGCGCAGGGTCTGCCGATCAGTCTGCTGCAGATCGGAAAAACGGGCGGCGGCGTGCGCCAGCGAAGAGTCGCTGAGGTCGGGCAGCGAAAGGCCGGCACCGAGTTCGTGCAGGATTGCCGCCGTGTCGCCGACCGTGTCATTGCCGATCATCGGTACGCCGCAGGCAAGATATTCTCCGAGCTTGGTCAAGGATACGCCCTTGCTCGACATGCCCTCGGTACAGAAACCGGTGGCGACGTCCACTGCCGCGAGCAAGTCGGGGACTTGCGACCTGGCAGCATGCCGAACGATCAGGCGTTCGGGCTTGATCGCGATGCCAAGCTCGGCCGCTTGCGCGATCAAGGCGGCATGATCGACGTTTCCGATGACCAGCATCGCCGCGTCGGGATGGTCGCGGGCGATCATGCCGAACAGCCGCAGATGGGCGTCGAACCGATAAACGGTGCCGGTCGAACCCAAGTAGCCAAGGACGGGCGCTTCGGGCGCGATGCCCAAGTCGCGCTTAGCTGCGGCGCGTTCGTCCCTCGACGCCGCGTGGAACAGGTCAAAATCGGTACAGCAGGGAATGACGGATATCGGCCCTGGACCAGGATCCGGCCACGACATGATCTCGTCGCGAGCGGCGCCGGTCAGGGTGACGATATGATCCGCCTCGCGAAGCATTTCGGCCTCCCGTACCTTCCACTGACGGTAAAGCGTTCGCCCGATAAAGTTATCGTCGCGCCAGCGCCCGCCCTCGCGCCGCTGGTCCGCCCAGAAACCGCGCATGTCGAACAGTATCGGGATGCCGAAACGGCGCTTCAATTCCAGCGCGACGTAACTGCCCTGATAGCTGCGCCCGTGAACAAGGTCGTAGGTGCCTTGTTCCATCGCCTGCCGGGCCGCCGCCCGCATGCGGATTAGGTCCCAGGCCTTGGCGAGCAAGGGCGGCCTGTCGTGGAAACGCTGCGGTCGCCAGTCGATCCCGACGTCCGTGCAACTTGCCCGTACCGCATTGCCCAGCCGTGAGTAGGCCGCGGGCTTTTCGAAGGTGATGGCGGTGATCCGATGTCCGCGCCCGGCGCAACCGGAAAGGTAGGGCAGGACTTGCGATTGGCCGATCTGGTCGCAAAGGCCGTCGTAGCAAAGGTAGATTATTCGACTCAATCTGGCGGCCATTTCGTGCGGATGCTGCCGCTTGCTAGGGGTTGGCGCCACGACTTGGCAACCGCTGTTGGTCACGGCGGCCAGCTGTGCCAAGGAACCTGCATGCCCAGCGTCCTGACATGGCCGGCCGTCAGCGTGGTCGTCACCTGCTACAACCTCGAACGCTATCTAAGGGATGCACTGCTGTCCGTCCGGGCGCAGGATTATCCGGGACCGGTCGAAATCATCCTGGTCGACGACGCGTCGAGCGATGACAGTCTGGCTTCGGTGGCCGATGTGCCCGGCGTGACGCTCGTCACGAAGGCGACGAACGGCGGCGTCCTGCTGGCGACGATCGACGGCGTCGAACGAGCAAGCCATGACCTCATCTTCCTGCTCGACGGCGACGATATGTGGGAGGCCAGCAAGCTGCGCCTGTCCGTCGCCGCGCTCAACGAGCCGGGCGTCGCGTTCGTGACTCACAGCCTCAGCCACATCGACAGTTGTGGGCAGTCGATCGTTCGGTCCAATCGGGTCGAGGCCGGGCTCGGCAAGGTGCCAGCCGACGGGATGTCGGGCCACTTGCGCGAGTCGATCCTGACCATGCGGGACGACGTCTGGCTCGGCAGCGCGTTCGGATTTCGACGGTCGCTGGTCGACTGGAATGGTTTTTCGGCCTTTGTCGCCGGACTGCCGGATCCGGCCAATTGCTATCAGGACTGGCCGCTCGCCTACTGGATCGCGGCCCATAAGAACGTCCGGCTGTCATATGTCGCCGAACGTCTGTTTGGTTACCGCCTGCACGGCGCCAACCATAGCGGCGATGCCGGGTCAGCATCGCGTGCCGCGCGCAATTTTCGTCGCGCGGCCAATACGCTCGATGCGATGATCGAAATCGCCGGGCGTTTCGGGGTCGAGACAGGCGTGGCCTCGCTACGCCAGCGCGCGACGAGTTATCGATACTTGTCCGGCCTTTACGGAGGCGGGCGGCTCAGCTCGCTCCCGAATTTTGCCCGTTCAGCGCCGAGCTTTGCGGCACGGGGACTGCTGGCGAAGGAGACCATCAGGTTGTTCGCGATCATGCTGCTCGGTCCCGACCGGTTTGCACAACTGGCGGCGAGGCGGGCGGGCGCCCTCGACCTCAAGACCAGCTAGTGACGCAGTGCGCCGAGTACGCTGGAATCCACGCCGAGACGACGGCGTCCGTCGAGCCAGCTGAGCCCGCCGATCAGGGCCAGTGACACCAGCTGGCCGACGGCTGCGCCGATTGCGCCGAAGCGGGCGACCATTATCGAACTCGCGACCACGGCAATCGCAATCGCGAAAAGGTAGATCCGCGTCAGCTGACGTTCGCGACGACCCATCGCCAGCAATATCGGGCCCATGCCGAACCATGCGAAGGCAAGCTGCGCGATGCACAGGATCGTCAGCGGCGCCCAGCTGCCGTCATAGGCCGGACCGAATACCAGGTTGATCAGCGGCCGGCCGAGCAGCAGGCAGCCCAGCGTCACCGCCGATACGAGGGCCGTCGCAATGGCCGCGATCCGGGCAAGCAGCTTCTGCAACGCCACCTGCTTGCCGTCGTGGACCAATTTCGAGACCTGGGGCGCGTAGATGATGTGCAGAATGGTGACGGGCATCGACGCAACGACCGAACAGGACACGGCTGCGCGATATAGGCCCAGTTCCACGTCGCTAGATGCCCAGCCGAGCAGCATCGACCCATAGGTCCCGTCAAACTGACGCAGCAGGTCGACCATGCACAGCGGCAAGGCAATGCGCAGCCACGGGCTGACCGCCTGCTTACCCGTTACTGGCGGCAGCCGCTGCGTCAGCCAGCGCACGCTCACCAGTGCCGTAATCGCTGCCACGGCGGCCTGAACCCACAGGGCCGTCCTGGCGTCGAGCGCCCAGCCGGCGATCGCGATGATCCCGATAACGCCAAGCGCCATGACCGGCCTGACCACGATATCCATGACCTGGCCGCGGCCCATCGCGCCCAGCCCGCGAAGCTGCGCGGCGATCAGGGCCGTCACGGCCAGGAACGGGATGGCGACGGCACCGGGCAGCACGATACCAAGCGCAGTCGGATCGATGAAAAATGCAGCCGTGACGGCCAATATTGCGATACCGACCGACGACAACAGCGTCGCCGAGAGATAGGATTTCGCAAGTCCCGGAATGTCCGCTTGCCGCTCGCTGCCTAGCCGGGCGCCGAACTCGCGCACCGCGAGTTGCGGCGTGCCCAAGGTTGCAATGGTCATGCCCAGCGCGCCGATGGCCACGACCAGTCCGTAAATCCCGAATTCGGCCGGTCCCAGCGTCCTTGCCAGGACCACCCCGAGCGCGAATGCTGCACCGAGCCCCGCGACCCTGAGGCCAAGGCTGGTCAGTCCGGTCGCAACGCCGGAATTGCGAAACAGTCGATTGCGCAGCCGGTCGGTCACGGCCATGGTCGGCTGGGAAGGGTGACGGGCAGGGAAGTCGGCATCGGTGTTGGATCGGGTTAAGCGCTTCTGGTGGCGGGTCAAGGCACGGCGCATGTTCGGCCAGGACATATCCGTGTTCGGGGACTTCACGGTCGACAACCCGATGAAGGTTCGTTTCGGCACGGGTTGCGCCATCAATGCGGGCGTCCACCTCGTCGGGCGGAACGGCATCGAAATCGGCAACAACGTCATCTTGTCCGCCCGTTGCATGTTGGTCGATGCCGGACTGGAGCCGGGCCCGCCGCCACCCGGCGGGATCCGTACCTATCGCGACGGACCCATCGTCATCGGCAACGACGCCTGGATCGGGGCAGGGGCCATCATTCTTGCCGGGGTGACGGTGGGCGACGGCGCGGTCGTCGGGGCGGGGAGTGTGGTGACCCGCGACGTCGCACCGGGCCAGACCGTGGCCGGCAATCCGGCGCGACCGATCGGAGCCTGACGGACCGTGTGCGGCATTGCCGGTATCTGGGGCGGTGGCAGCCGCGACGAGCGACTGGCCAACGCGATGGCCACTTCATTGCGTCACCGCGGACCCGACGATGCCGGGCGATGGATTGACGAGGCGGCTGACCTTGCCCTGCTCCATCGGCGTCTGTCGATCGTCGACCTGTCTCCGCTCGGTCATCAGCCGATGCTGTCCGCCGATGGTCGATGGGCGATCGCCTATAATGGCGAAATCTATAATCATGCCGAACTGCGCCATCGCCTCGAGCAGGCGGGAGCGGCGCCGGTCGGTGGGTGGCGCGGTCATTCGGATACGGAAACGCTATTGCAGGCCATCGCAGCGCTGGGCCTGGACCGCGCACTCGACCAGGCTGTGGGAATGTTCGCGATCGCACTGTGGGATCGCAAGTTACGCCAGTTGCACCTCATCCGCGACCGTTTCGGGGAAAAACCGCTATATTACGGATGGTTGGGCAAAGACTTTATTTTTGCGTCGGAATTAAAGGCGTTCAAGCAGCACGCCCATTTTAACGCGGCCATCGATGAGGGAGCGATGGTGGCCTATCTCGCGTCGACGGTGATCCCGGCGCCGATGACCATCTACCGCGGGCTGCACAAGCTGATGCCGGGCACGATCCTGACGCTGAAGGACGCAGCACGGCCCGCCGATTGGAGCGCCCCCACACCCGGGACATCGGGGCGCACGTTCGAATGTCGCCGCTATTGGGATTATCCGGCTGTTGTCGAAAAAGGGGCGGCCGAGCCGTACCAGACACACGTCGAGTCATTCCAGGCCCTCGACGACGCGCTGAGCGCAGCGGTCGACGGGCAAAGGGTGGCGGACGTTCCGATCGGCGCCTTCCTGTCAGGGGGCGTAGACAGTTCGACGATCGCGGCGCTGTACCAGCATCGTGCAACCCGGCCGATTTCGACTTTCACCATCGGATTCAGCGAACCGGCATTCGACGAATCGCCATTCGCGCGCGCCGTGGCCAGGCATCTCAAGACCGATCATCACGAACTGATCATCACGCCGTCGCAGGCGCGGGACGTCATTCCATCGCTACCCGCCATTTACGACGAACCTTTTGCCGACAGTTCGCAGATTCCGACCTACCTCGTCAGCCGGTTCGCGCGGCAATCGGTGACGGTTGCGCTAAGCGGCGACGGCGGGGACGAATTGTTCGCGGGATACAATCGCCACGTGATCGGGGCAAAGTTCTGGCGGCGCGTGGCGGGCTGGCCGGCATGGCTGCGCAAAGGCGGCGGAGGGATCGTCGATGCGCTGCCGTCTGCCTTCTGGTCCAGCGCGCCGGGACTGGGGCCGCGCAGCCCGGCATTCGTCCAGAAGCTGCGCAAGGGCGCGCGCGTGCTGCAACGGTCCGATACGCTCGCCGACGTCTATGCCAGCTTCGTCGACGAATGGTATGGCGAGGCGACCCCGTTGCGCAGCGGCGCACGATGGCGGCCTGACCTGCCCAGCTTGCCGAACCGAGTGGACGAAGCGGCGCAGATGGCCTGCTGGGATGCCATGACCTATCTGCCCGACGACATCCTGACCAAGGTCGATCGGGCGTCGATGGCCGTCAGCCTCGAAACGCGCGCACCGTTCCTCGATCATCGCGTAGCAGAAGTCGCCGCCCGCATACCGGCATCGATGAAGGTCGATCGGCGCGGCGGGAAGGCGATCCTGCGCGACCTCCTTGCCAAGCATGTTCCGACTTCGCTCTTCGATCGGCCGAAGACCGGCTTCGGCATCCCGGTCGGCGATTGGATAAAGGGGCCATTGCGGGAATGGGCGGAAGAGCTTCTGGACGATAACCGCCTTGAAACGGGCGGTGTGTTCGATCCGGTCATCGTCCGCAAGCGCTGGGCCGACCATCTCGCCGGACGACGCGATTCCACTGCGGCCTTATGGTCAATCCTGATGTTCGAGGCGTGGCGCGCCCTCGACTGACGTCGGGACGAGCCGACCATGGTCCAAGGTCACATGGATACCGCCGCGCGACAGCATGCCGCCGCGGTGAGCGATGACCACGATGGTCTTGCCGGCTTCCTGCAGCCGGTCGAGGCCGTCGAGGATCGTCTGTTCTGTCTCGTCATCGACCGCACTGGTCGCCTCGTCGAGCACCAGCAGCGGTGCATCGCGGTAGATGGCCCGGGCCAGCGCTAGTCGCTGCCGCTCGCCGCCGGACAGTCGCACGCCATCTTCGCCCAGTCTGGTGTCCAGGCCGCCTTCCAGCCGGTCGACAAGGAGCGAAAGACCGGAAAAACCAATCGCCTGGCGCATCTTTGCAATGTCGACGGGTCGAGATCCGGCAATCGCTGCGAGCAAGGGCTCGTCGGCAAAATAAGGGGACTGCGGCACATGTGACGCCATTCGCTGCAGTCGCTGTGCCGACGCCTCTACACCGTCCACGCTGATGCTTCCGCAAGAAGGTCTGAGCAAGCCCATCAGCAGGTCTGCAAGCGTCGACTTGCCTGCCCCCGACGGCCCCTTGATCACCAGTCGCTCTCCTTTTCGGATCGTGAGCGAGATGTCCTGCAATTCTGCCGTCGACGAGGCGGGGTAGGCAAAGCTGACCGAATGAAGCTCGATCGACCGCGCGAACCGTACCGCCGATGCTGGCTCAGCCACCGATGCAGGCAGTTCGGTCAGCGATAACGCCTCGTCGGCCATCGACTGCGCCATGGTCGAGGCCGTCCAGCCCTGGAACAAGATTTGCGCGGACGGCATCAGCCGTTGGCCGGCCAGCGCGAGCGCGCCAAGCGTAGGAATCGCACCAATAATCCCGCCGTCGCGGTCGCTCCACAGCAGGGTGACCGCCAGCATCGCCAGGATCGCGCCTGTTTCGACCAATTGCCGCGGGACCAGGTTGGCGACCGACGTAACGATGCCGTTTTGCGCAACTTCATCGCCGGCCTGTCCAAGGCGGCGACCGTAGGCTTGCTGCGCGCCGTCGAGAATGATGTCCCGAATGGCGCCTTGGCTGTCCTGCAACGCGCGAACTCGATCCTCGTAGGCGCGATTGGCTTGACCGCCGCTGCGTGAAAGTTGGCGGTGAAGGCCGAAACCGATCAAACTGAAAGTTCCTGCCAGTGAAATGAAAACGAACAGCGCTGCGGCGGCGTCGATCGCGAGAAGGATGGCCACGATGGCGATCATCGACAGCAACGCCGATATCGACTGCAGGACCGGGAGGAAGAGGCCGAAGATCGCCTGTTCGATCCGCTCGGGCGTCGCCAGCAGCCGGGCCGAATGTTCCTGCAGGTGAAAGACGTAGGGCTGGTCGAGCCATTTGCGGTGCGCCTCCTTGATCAGATCGCGGCTCGCGAGATGCCCGACGCGCTGGGTGGCAAAGGCGGTAATCGCCCGCAACACTCCTGACAGCCCGATGACCGACCCGAACGCCAGTGCGCTATGCCCGGCGCCGCCACCGCCGACGGTGAGCGCCGACAGCAACCCGGCAAGCGTGGCGACCGAGGCGGCGTCGGCGACGGCGCACAGGCACATCAGCAAGAGCGCGACCGCAACGTCGATACGACGATTGGCGGGAAGTGCGCTCAGCAGTCGCCAGGCGCGGTTCGTCATCCGGCAATCCGCCCCAACGATGCCTGAAGGTCAGACATTCCGCCGTCGTGGGTCAGATCGAGCTGGAGCGGAGTGACCGCGATGTAGCCGTCGGCCACTGCTTCCAAATCGGTCATGTGGGCCGGGGTTTGCACCGTGGCGGCAAGGCCGAACCAATAATAACGATAGCCGCGCGGATCGCGTCGCTCGGTGACCGTCAGACGCCCATAATCGCGCATGCCCTGGCGGCAAACGCGAACGCCTGCGACGCAGTCAGGCGTGGCGGCCGGGAAGTTGACGTTGACCAAGACGCCCTTTTCATGCGGCGTCTCAAGAATCGCTCTTATGACACGCTCTCCCCATGCCATTGCCGCGTCGAAGGGAACGGCATCGCCCATCGCTTCCCGGGGATAAAGCTGGCTGAGGGCGATCGACCGGATGCCGGCCAGCGCCCCTTCCATCGCGGCGGATACCGTGCCCGAATAGGTCACGTCCTCGGCCAGGTTGGCGCCGCGATTTACCCCGGACAGGATTAAGTCGGGCGGACTCTCCTTCATGATGTGGGCGAGCGCCATCATCACGGAATCGGTCGGCGTGCCGGTGACGGCAAATCGCTTGTCGCCGAGTTTTCTCAGCCGGATCGGCCGGGTGAGGGTCAGGGAATGGCCCGCTCCCGATTGCTCGTCCGCCGGCGCGACCGCCCACACGTCATCGGATAGTGCGGACGCAATCCGTTCAAGGACGGCGAAGCCCGGTGCGTTGATTCCGTCGTCGTTGGTAAGCAGGATGCGCATTGGCCAAGCTATGCGGCCTGTGCGGTGGCGGGACAACCACCTGCGGCATCCTCGCAACAATCCACAGTTATTTGGCCGCAATGTCGGTCAGTGCTTGTTAAGCATGGCGCGGTTAACTAATAGGCCCGCGGGGACATCGACTGTTCCGGCTAAGTGTCGGGAAGTCCTGTTGTTTTCGCCTCCGGCCGGACCCGGTGGCCCGGTTTCGGCAGGGATCGCGCTTGTGTCGGGGAGGGTATTGATGGCGACTGCTCTGCAAGACCTTTATGAAGGTCGTGAGCCATTCGATCGTATGGAACTACCTGAGGATTATCGTCCGTCGGACGAGGAAGAATTCATGTGCGACCGGCAGCGGGCCTATTTTCTGGGCAAGCTGAAGGATTGGAAGGAAGCGATCGTCGAGGAAAGCCGGGCAACGATGGCCCAGCTCCAGATCGACTCGCTACGCGAACCGGATATCGCCGATCGCGCATCGAGCGAAACCGACTGGTCGATCGAACTGCGCACCCGTGATCGCCAGCGCAAGCTGATCAGCAAGATCGATGCCGCAATTCGCCGCCTCCACGAAGGGGAATATGGCTATTGCGAAGTGACCGGCGAGCCGATTTCGCTGGCCCGCCTCGAAGCGCGTCCGATCGCGACGATGACCCTGGAAGCCCAGGAAAAGCACGAGCGAATCGAGCGCGTTTCGCGCGACGACTGATTTCTGGATTCTAAAATCGAAAAGGCCGGCCGCTCCCTCGAGCGACCGGCCTTTTTCATGAGCTCCCCGCTCTAATGGCCTACCAAGGCATCTTTGAGCCTGAGTTTTTCCTTCTTAAGTCGCGCCAGTAAATCCACGTCCGGGTGAGGGCGGTGCTCTTCCGCGTCGATCTGTGCGTGAAGAGCGGCATGTTTGGATGCGATTGCCTCAACGTGGGCTTTGTCCATCGGTCAATTTCCTTTCGTTGGCTGACGCGTGACAGAGCAGTGAATTAATCACGAAATTCGCCGATTGGCGAATCAGTTCGGCGAAACCGTGCGGCGGCTCGCCGTTGACAGACAGCCGGGTGACGGCGAGCGGTATCGCCGCTAGGATGAAGCGCCATGAACGACGATGATCCGCGCGAACTGCTCCAATTGCTCAAGGCGGAACATCGCAGGCTCGACACCGACATCGAACTTTTCCGCAATTCCGGCAATTTCGACCAACTCGAACTTGCCCGGATGAAGAAGCGCAAGCTGGTGCTGAAGGACGAAATCCAGGTGCTTAGCGACCGGATCATCCCCGACATCATCGCTTAAAGCATGTCCGAAGTTGACACAGTTGCGACCGAAGTAACGGGCGAGCGTTCCAACCACTCCACGACAATGGCACAATCGACCGACCGATGACCGACTCGAACCACGACGACGATCCGATCGCCCAGCTGCGCATCACGCCGCGGCTCATCGACTCGCTTTATACCGAGGCGATGGTCCTGGCCGATGAAGCGCGCGCCTATTTCGACGAGGCCGGTCGCCGCGATCGCGGCACGCTCGATGCGGCTGCGCGCGTCGGTTTCGCCTGCGAGTCGCTCAAGGTCACGACACGAATCATGCACATCGTTGCCTGGCTGCTGACGCAAAAGGCGGTCGAGACAGGCGAAATCAAATCGGCGGACGGCCGGCGCCCGGAACGGCGCCTTGGTCATGCCAACGACAGCGATTCCGAGCTGGTCGCCAGCCTGCCGGACGATGCGAAGCGGCTGATCAACGCCAGCATCGACCTTTACACGCGCATTCAGCGGCTGGACGAAGGCCAATTGGCCGACGAGCCGGCGCCCAGTCCGGCGCGGGCCTTGATGGGCCGCCTGGAACGCGACCTGATCTGGAATCGCCGCGACTGACGGCCTAAGCTGGAAGGCATGGAGCCTTTCACCTTTCATCCTGGACCCGCGATATTCTCCGGCGAGGGCAGTGCGCGGCGGCTTGTCGAGCTTCTTCCCGAAGGACGCTGCCTGTTTGTGACGGATGCCGGCGTTCGCCAGATGGGTTTAGCAGTTGGCATGGTCGACGCGCTTCGATCGTCCGGGCGCGATCCGGTCATATTCGATGCGGTGGAAGCTGACCCGTCCCGCGACACATTGATGGCTGCTGTCGCGCTCGGACGACGGCATGACGTCACGCATGTCGTCGGCTTCGGCGGCGGCAGCCCGATGGACGTCGCTAAGCTGGCTGCATATCTGCTCGGCTCTGGCGGCGATCTTGACGACATTTGGGGGGTGGGGCTCGCCAAGGGAACGGGTCTCCCGCTCGGGCTTGTCCCGACGACGGCCGGGACGGGCAGTGAAGCGACGCCGGTTGCGGTCATCACTTGCGACGGCGGCGAAAAGAGGGGCGTGAATTCGCCGTCGCTGATCGCCGACTGGTGTGCGCTCGACGCATCGCTGACGATCGGCATGCCGCGGCACCTGACGGCGGCGACAGGGATCGACGCGATGGTTCACGCCATCGAGGCCTATACCTCGGCGCGTCTGAAAAACCCGATCAGTGATCTTTATGCCAAAGAGGCGCTGCGTCTCTTGTCGGCCAATCTCATCCGCGCGTGCGAGCAACCCAACGACTTGTCCGCGCGGTCGGCGATGTTGCTCGGCGCGCATCTCGCCGGTCTTGCCTTTGCCAACGCGCCGGTTGCGGGGGTGCATGCGCTGGCCTATCCGCTCGGCGGTCTCCATCATCTGCCGCACGGCCTGAGCAATGCGCTGATGCTGCGCCCCGTCCTGCAACATAACAGCGAGGCGGCAAGGGAGCATTACGCCGAATTGGCTGAGATCGTCGTGCCGGGTTGCGCAGGGCAGGGTAGCCAAGCGCGCTGCGCAGTGCTGATCGACGCGCTGGACCGGATGATCATCGACAGTGGCCTGCTGCCGCGCCTGCGCGACCATGGCGTACCAGACACCGACATTCCGCTGCTGGCGCGGGAGGCGATGAAGCAGCAACGCCTGCTGGTGAACAATCCGGTACCGATCGACGAAAACGACGCTCGTCGCCTGTACGAGGCCGCGTGGTGAGCCGTCCCGAACCACGGCGGCGGGACGCGTACCGCCACTTTACGACCATCACCACCCGGTGGGCTGACAATGACGCCTACGGCCATGTCAACAACACCGTCTACTACGCCTGGTTCGACACGGCGGTGAACGAATGGCTCGTCGCGCAGGGACTGCTCGACATCGAACATGGCGACCCGATCGGGCTGGTGGTCGAAACCGGGTGCCGCTACTTCGCGCCGCTTTCCTATCCGGGCGAGGTCGAAATCGGCATAGCCGTGGATCACCTCGGTGGCAGCAGCGTGACTTACCGCGTCGGCGTGTTCGCCATGGGGGGCGCGGCTCCTGCCGCGGAAGGGCATTTCACCCATGTTTACGTCGGCCGCGACAGTCGGCGACCGGAGGCGCTACCCGATGACTGGCGCCGCAAACTTGAAGCGCTGGCCTAGCCGCAGAGCGCGGCCTTGGCCTCGGCATATTCGCGGGCGAAGCGGTCGACCAGTTGCCCGGCAGGCAGCTTTTCCTTGATGGCGCCGATGCCCTGGCCCGATCCCCAGATATCTTTCCACGCCTTGGCGCCGCCGAAGTTCATCTTGCTCGGGTCGCTTTCGGGCAGATTGTCGGGGTCCATGCCGGATTTCACGATCGAGCCCTTGAGGTAATTGCCCCACACGCCGGTGAACAGCGACGAGCCGACGATGTCGCCCGCGCCCGACTTCACGATCTCGTCCTTGTAATCCTCGGAAGCGCGCGCCTCGGTCGTGGCGATGAACGGCGAGCCGATATAGGCGAGGTCCGCGCCCATCGCCTGTGCCGCAAGGATCGATCGGCCGTGGGCGATCGCGCCCGACAGGATCAGCGGCCCGTCGAACCATTCCCGGATTTCCTGGATCAGCGCGAACGGCGACCATTTGCCGGCGTGGCCGCCAGCACCCGCGGCAACTGCGATCAGGCCGTCCGCACCCTTGTCGATCGCCTTGTGAGCAAAGACGTCATTGATGATGTCATGAAGCGTGATGCCGCCCCAGCGGTGCACAGCTTCGTTAAGCTCGACCCGCGCACCGAGCGAAGTGATGACGATCGGCACCTTCCATTTCTCACAAATCGTCATGTCTTCGTCGAACCGGGTATTCGACATGTGCACGATCTGATTCACCGCGAAGGGCGCCGACGGGCGGTCGGGGTTTTCGCGATCATGCTTGGCCAGCGCCTCGGTGATTTCATGAAGCCATTCGTCCAGCTGGCTTGCCGGGCGGGCGTTGAGGGCCGGGAAGCTGCCGACTACGCCCGCCTTGCACTGTTCGATGACCAGCGCGGGATGGCTGATGATGAACAGCGGCGATGCGATCACCGGGATGCGAAGGTTCTGCAGGATCGGGGGAAGGCTCATGCGTAGGGGCTTTCTCAGTCGATGCCGTGGTAAGATTTGAACCAGTCGACAAAGCGCGGAATGCCCTCGTCGATGCTCGTGGTGGGCGTAAAGCCGTGGTCGCGCTGGATGGCGCTGATGTCGGCGTAAGTGTCGGTGACGTCACCAGGCTGTAGCGACTGGAAATCGATCCGCGCGGTACGCCCTGTTGCCCCTTCCAGGACGCCGATCATCCGCATCAGCTCTTCCGAGCGATGGTTGCCGATGTTGTACAGCGCGTGAGGGCTGCGGCTGCCCCCGGCCTTGACCTCTCGGTCATCTTTCGGTGCGCCGTCGAGGCATGCGATCACGCCTGACACGATGTCGTCGATATAGGTGAAGTCGCGGCGCATCTCGCCATTGTTGAACACGACCAGCGGCTGGTCGGCCAGCAAGGCCTTGGTAAAGATCCACATCGCCATGTCGGGACGTCCCCACGGGCCATAGACCGTGAAGAAGCGCAGACCCGTCATCGGGATGCGGAACAGGTGCGAATAGCTTTCGCTGATCAGTTCGTCCGACTTCTTGGTCGCGGCATAGAGCGAGATCGGTTGGTCGACGCGGTCTTCGACGCGGAAAGGCAAGGTGTCGTTGCCGCCGTAGACCGATGACGAACTGGCGTAGACGAAATGGTCGACACCGCGGTGACGCGCCAGTTCCAGCATGTTGACGTGGCCGAGCAGGTTCGACCGGACGTAGCTGTGCGGGTTGATCAGCGAATATCGGACGCCGGCCTGCGCGCCGAGATGGACGATGCGGTCGAAGCGGTGATGCCGCGTGAATTCCGCAAGCGCGCCCTGGTCGGCAAAATCGACGCATTCGAAACTGAAGGCGTTGCCAAAGCCGGTCTTGAGGTTGGCAAGCCGCGCATGCTTCAGCTTCGGGTCGTAATAATCGTTGAGGTTGTCGATGCCGACGACTTCCTCGCCGCGCGCCATGAGCGCCTGCGATACCTGTGAACCAATGAATCCGGCGGCGCCGGTAACGAGAATGGACATGCGCCCCTGCTAGCCGAGCCGGAGCGCAGGCGCGAGAGGCCAGAAGCAGGAAATTTCCGGAACGCCTAGCGCGAGGTTGAGACCGACATGATGTTGTCGTTGCTGTTGCGGTCGACGTAAAATGCGTACGGGTCGACGCCCGCGAACTCCGGCTTGCGGTTTGAGCGCACGACGATGGTCTGTTTGCCGGACACGACCGGGCGGCGGTCGATCGAAATGACGTTCGCCTTGCCGAAGCTGCCTTCGCCGGGACGCGCAGTGAACAGGCCTATCTCGATCCGATCCCTAAGCGGGACCGCCTTTTCCGCGCCCTTGCCGTCGGCGTGATATTTTGCCGCATCGACGGTCAGCGTCGTCACCCACTGGGTGCCCTGCTGACGGGTCTGGGCGTCGGTGACCTTCAGGTCGTACAGGGTAATCCGTTCGAACAGGTCGGTGATCAGCGCCTGTTCGTCGGGCGTCCGCGCGACCTTGCGCAGTTCGGCAATGAAATCGAGCGAGCGGTGGTAGGGAGGCCCCTTGAACTTCCACCTATCGAGGAAGGTGCGCAGCGCGAGGTTCACCCGGTCTTCGCCCAGCCGCTGCTGAAGCAGATACATGGCGAGTGCGCCCTTGTTGTAATGGACGTAGGCCTGGTTTTCGACGCGGGCCAGCGGCAGCTCCTCCAGCGCTTCGCCCTTGCGCGAGCGAAGATAATCGTCGAGCTCATATTTCAGGAAGCGGCGGATGCTGTCCGGTCCGTACAGCTTCTTCATCACCATCAAGGCCGAATATTGCGCGAGCGTTTCGCTGGTCAGCGTGGCGCCCTGCATGTCGGCGCCGACCGCCTGGTGCGCCCAATATTGGTGGCCCAGTTCGTGCGCGACGACATAGGTCACATAGTCGATGTTCTCGGCATTGCTGAGGTTCGCGGCGAAGCCGATGCTCTCC
The DNA here is from genome assembly GCF_000585415.1 of Sphingomonas jaspsi DSM 18422. NCBI lineage: Bacteria > Pseudomonadati > Pseudomonadota > Alphaproteobacteria > Sphingomonadales > Sphingomonadaceae > Sphingomonas > Sphingomonas jaspsi. The sequence goes on from NZ_KK073876.1 coordinate 1,622,908, forward strand.
GAATAGGGCATGGTGCCGGCGAAGGCCTGCGCGTAACCGGCATATCCCGGAAACTCGAGGATGCGGGCGTGGCGGAACTGGTAGGGCCCGAAATTCGCGCGGTAATAATCGAGCGCGGCACCCAGCGCCTTTTGCATCACCGGCACGTTCCAGCTGTGGCGCGGATCGTAATAGATTTCGGTGGCCACATCCCCCTGCATCCGCTGGTCGATCGCGTAGCGGGCGGACTGCACGGAAAAGAAGTTGTTGATCGGCGCGCTGCTCACGAAGCGCGCGGTCCGGCGTCCGTTTTCGACTTTGTCGGATACGCGATCGCCGGGCGCCACCGGGACCTGACCGGCATCGGTCGTAACGCTGATGTCGGAATGGACCCAACTCGTGCCTACATAGTTTCGCGCGGTCGCGGTCATGTCCTCCAGCTTTGCCGGCCGAAGCTCCGCTGGCAGTCCCTGTCGCCGACGCTGGGTGCGGTCGCGTAACAGGCCGTTGCGATCCATGCCGACGATCGGCGCAATCTTGTAATTGTTCACGAAAGTGCCGTTGGGCGTCACGTCCGTCGGCTGCGCGTCGTTGCGGAAGCCGCGGTACCAGATCCGGGTCGCGAAATGCGCCATTGTCGACTGCCCCGGCGCCAGCGGCTCGTCGAAACGGAAGATGTAATATCCGTGCTCGACATCGCGCCTCGTCGAATTGGCACCGTCCACCGACAGCTTGAACAATTTTACGTCGTCATCGCCGACCCGCAGATGGACCTCCGTCAACGGCTGCGCGGTTTCGTTGACCAGTCGATACGCCCCGTTGGTTTCGAGCTTGCGATCCTGCGGGAAAATCTGGATCGCCAGCTTGACGTCGCGGACGGTCGGCTGCGGCAGGTTTTCATATCTCAGATAACGTTTTTCAAGATCGGCTATCAAAACCTCGCGATCGTCGCTGGTGCGGCGAACGTTAAGCTGGTGCGTGGCGTGATAGATGACGCTTCCCGACAGGATCATGACGGCGAGTGCGGCAAGTCCGAAGACCACTTCGCCACGTCCCAGCCGACGGGAAAGGGCGGCAACGCGCGGGCGCACGGCGGTAACCGTACCGCGCGGCCAGACAAGGTGCGCGAACAGCAGCAGCAAGGCGCCGCCCGCCAGCCAATAGGCGCGCGCCCATGCTGCACCGATCCAGAAGCCGCCGTCGCCGTTCATGTCGCTCAGCGGTTCCATTGGCGAACTGCCATAGGTGTAGAGCAGGTCGTCGTAGCCGACACTGGACAGGAACACCCCGCTGACGAACCACAGGAGCATCAGGCCCCAACCGACATATTTGTTCGGGCTGAGCACCTGCATGAACACGGCGAGGATCGCGATCAGCAGGGAATCGATCGTAACCGGGGCGATGTACCAGAGGAGGTATCGGGTCGGGGAAAAGTCGAACACGCCCTTGGCGAGCTGGGTCGCCATTCCGGCGATAGACCCGGACACGACGACCAGCAGCAACACGGCGAGGATCGCCAGCACCTTCGGCACGATCATCACCCAGTCAGGCGACGGGGTCGAGTCGACGATTTCGTTGATCTTGCGCTCGCGTTCCCGCCAGACCAGTTCGCCGCCGTAGAAGATGGCGATCATCAACGTGAAGAAGAGATAGCCGTCGCGCAACGAACTGATCACGTTGGCCGTCAGAGGATAGGTCGGCGTGCCGTACATTGCGCGGGTCGTCAGCAGGTCGGCGAGCGAATTGAAAATCGCCAGCAGGAGGATGACGATCAGGCCGGGGCTTTTCAGCACCTGCACCATTTCCGCGCGCAGCCGGGTCAGAAATTGCGCGCGGGTAGACGCAGAACCGAAGCGCGCGCTCGGCAGGTCGGAAGCGGTTTCCGGCGCGACCGACGCCATTTGCGCATCACGCGCCTCTCGCTTCGCCAGCTTCCTCAATCGCCGCTTGGAGGGGGCACGCTCGCTGAAAGAAAATCGCCAGACGGTCCCAGCCAGCAGCAGCGATCCCAAGCCGATGACGAACAGGCGATTGATCAGGAAATTGCCGTGGAGGGGAAAAAGGCGGCTGTTGAGGTCGGCGGTGGTCCAATATCGCGTGAGGTCCTGGATCGCGCTGAACCCGAGCAATTCGAACTTCGCCAGGTACGGCAGCCATTCCGGCTTGTTCGTCGCGAACAGCAGGGTGACGGTGTAGCCCATCAGGATGACCACGACGCCGACGTAGCTTGCCAGCATCGACCGAAAATAGGTGGCGAGCGCGAGCAGCAATGCACAGCTCAGGAAGATGTTGGGCAGCGCGACGACCGAAAATTGCCACAGATACATCGCCGGGCCGTTGGGGCCGACGGTTTCGGCGTCCACCCACGGCATCTCGACCCCGACCATCATGCCAAGCGGTGTCGCGAGGTAGCCGAGAAGGGCGATGATCAGCCCGCCGACGAACCGCCCCATGATGAAGGCCGTCCTGCTGATCGGCGTCGTTCGCATGATCTGACCGAAACCGGTGGTATCGTCACGCACGACGGCATTGGCGACGAAACTGGTCGTCACGAACTGGTAGAAGATCGCGAAGACCGCCAGGGCCACGCCAACCGCGAACGGCGCATTTTCATGAACGGCGCCTGGCGTGCCGAAACTGACGTTTTCGCTCGCGGTCAGTCCGAAACCGAGCAGGACGAAAATCCCGACCGCCACCCAGAAGACCGGATTGCGCAGGTGGTAGCGGATTTCGAACCGCATGATGTCCAGGAACATTCCCGATGCTCCTCAGGCTGCGCGGCGCGGGTCGGACAGGGTCGAGAAATAGATATCCTCAAGGCCCGCGTTCACGGGTTCGAAGCCGGCGGGCCGGGCGTCGGACAGGATGTGGATGATCATCTGGCCGGCGAACAGCCGGGTCGAGATGATATCGAACGCCGAGCGATATTCGGCCAGATCCTCGCGCCGGATGGTCTTTTTCCAGACCCGGCCGTGCATCGATTTGATGAGCGCCTTCGGCGCGCCTTCCAGCTGTACGCGACCATTGGCGAGCACGGCCATCCGCGGGCAAAGGTCGGCCACGTCGTCGACGATATGCGTCGACAGGATGACGACCACCTTTTCGCCGATGTCGGCGAGCAGGTTGAGGAAGCGGTTGCGCTCTTCCGGGTCGAGGCCGGCGGTCGGTTCGTCGACGATGATGAGGCGCGGATTGCCGATCAGCGCCTGGGCGATCCCGAAGCGCTGCAGCATTCCGCCCGAATAGCCGGCGGCCGCCTTGTGACGGTGAGCCCACAAATTGGTCTGGTGCAGAAGGGTCTCGACGGTGTCCTTGCGCTCGCCTGCACTCGCGATGCCTTTCAGCGCTGCAAGATGATCGAGCAACTGGTAGGCGGAGACGCGCGGATAGACACCAAAATCCTGCGGCAGGTAACCGAGGGTCTTCCGCACCTCATCGGGTTTTTCGAGGACGTCGATGTCGCCAAAGCGGATGGTGCCCGACGTCGGGCATTGCAGCGTCGCGACGGTGCGCATCAGGGTCGACTTTCCGGCGCCGTTCGGGCCCAACAAGCCGTACATGCCAAGCGGGATCGACAGGCTCACATTGTCAAGCGCGTGCGTGCCATTGGGATAGGTGTGGCTGACACCGGACAGTTCCAGCATGCGTCCCCCGTGTTATGTTCTTAATACACTTAGTCGCCCAGACGGCGAAGTCAACGCGCCTCTGGATCAACGGCGGTGTAGATTCGGTGAATGTCACCCGGCCAACGGACTGAGACTGGCCAGCTTGCGCGGCGTCATTTGTCGCTGGCGATGCAACCGGCAATCGGGCAGCACCGTTATCGCGAGCGGAGAAGGCAGATGATGGTCAGGGACGAGTTGGCGCAGACGAGCAAGGTTCCGGCGGTCACGCTGGGTTTCTGGATCATCAAAATCCTGGCCACCACGCTGGGTGAAACCGGCGGCGATGCCGTGTCCATGTCGTGGCTCGGCGAAACGACCCCGAGCGCAGGGAGCGCGGGCGTCAACGGCTATCTCGTCGGCACGGCCATCTTCGGTTTGCTCCTCGCGCTGCTGGTATGGCTGCAGGTCCGCGCGACACGCTTCCGGCCATGGCTTTACTGGGCGACGATCATCGCTTCGACCACTGCGGGGACGACATTGGCGGACTTCGCAACGCGGTCCATCGGGCTGGGATACCCTGGCGGCTCCTTGCTGCTCTTCGCGCTGGTCATCGCATCGCTGCTGGTCTGGTATCGCGCGCTGGGCACCGTCGACGTCAATCGGATCGTCAGTGCGCGCGGGGAATCCTTTTACTGGCTCACGATCACCTTCTCGCAAACGCTCGGCACTGCGCTGGGTGACTGGGTTGCCGACGGTCCGCTGGGCTATTCCGGGGCGGCCATGCTGTTCGGCGGCGCCCTCGCAATATTGGCCGCGGCCTATTTCTGGACCCGCTTGTCGCGCACCCTGCTGTTTTGGGCGGCGTTCATTCTGACGCGGCCGCTCGGCGCGACCGTCGGCGATTTCCTCGACAAGCCGATCGCGAAAGGCGGGCTATCGCTCAGCCGACCGCTGGCAACGGCGGCGCTTGCCGGCGCGATCGTGCTGCTCGTCCTGCTCCTGCCGCAGAGAGCGGGAAGGCATCCTGCAAGCGACTGATCCCGTCGCGGCGCTAGCCAAGATTTCTGAGAGAAGGAATGGTGGACGCACTAGGGCTCGAACCTAGGACCCGCTGATTAAGAGTCAGCTGCTCTACCAACTGAGCTATGCGTCCCCAAGATACCTTGGATGCCTGAACGGCAGGTGCGGCACCCACGTTTCGGGTGGCGCGGGCGGGCCTCTAACAGCGATGCGCGGGCTGTGCAACAGCCCTTTTGAAAATTATGCGAGCGGGCTGCGACTACGCGACTGGCGCTCAAGCCCCATCAGGATGCCGAGGCAGATCATTACCGTCATCACCGCCGATCCGCCGAAGCTGACGAGGGGCAGGGGGATGCCCACCACCGGCGCCATCCCCATCACCATCATCAGGTTGATGGACACGTAGAAGAAGATGGTTGCGGTAAGGCCTGCGGCGGTCAACTGGCCGAAGCGGGTCTTGGCCTTGCGGCTGACCCCCATGCCCCAGCGCAGGACCATGAAGAAACAGAAAATCAGCACCGCGCCGCCGACCAGTCCCCATTCCTCGACATAGGTGGCGAAGACGAAATCTGTATGACCTTCGGGCAGATAGTCGAGATGGCTCTGGCTGCCGTTGAGATAGCCCTTGCCGAATATGCCTCCCGAACCGATTGCGATCTTTGATTGACTGATGTGATAGCCGGACCCCAGCGGATCGGCCTCTGGATCGAGGAATATCAGCACGCGCTTGCGCTGGTAGTCGTGCATCATGCTGAACAGGATTGGGCCGGCCACTGCGGCCGCACCCACGGCCGACAGGAAATACCACATCGGCAGACCGGCAAGGAACATGACTGTCACCCCGCCGAGCAGCACCATCGTAGCGGTGCCGAGGTCGGGTTGGACCAGGATCAGCGCCCAAGGGACGCCAAGCAACGCCGCGGCCGGCCATAAACCACGCCAGCGGCGGATGTCGCTAGTCGGTAAAAGGTCGTAGAACCGCGCCAGCGTAAGCACGATCGCAGGCTTCATGAATTCGGACGGCTGCAGGCGAATAAAGCCGAGGTCGACCCAGCGCTGCGCGCCCTTTCCGACGAACCCTACCGCTTCGACCAGCACCAGCAGGACCAGGATAACGACGTAACCAGGAAAGGTCATCTGCTTGATGAAGTTTTCGGGGATGTAGCTGATGCCGATCGCGGCGACCGCGAATGCCAAGATCAGGATGCCTTGCTTCAGCGCCCAAGGCGACATGGAACCGCCAGCGGCGGAATAAAGGGTCACGACCCCGATCGTGCATATCAGTGCGACGAGCCAGATCAGCCGCCAAGGCAGGCGGGCGAGGGGCTGGGGGATGATCGATGAAAGGATCATCCGGCACCGTCCTTCGCGGCGCTCTTGTCGGAAGACGCCGCCGCCGCCTTCTTCGCTGCACTCGCAGCCGCCTTGTTGGCTTCGGCGATGCGAGCATATTCTTCAGACTGGCGCGCCGTCCGCTCGGCCAGGCTACCGCCCCACTGGCTTTCCAAAGCATTCAGCGTGTCCATCGCACGTTGCGGATCGAACATGTAGGTCATGCAATCTCGCACGATCGGCGCGGCCGCCGACGCGCCGAAGCCGCCATGTTCGATGATGCAGCCGATTGCGTACCGCGGATTATCGACGGGCGCGAAGGAGACGAACAACGCATGGTCGCGTAACGCCCAGCTTGATTGGAACCCGCGCTCGCCGAGCCTGAAAACCTGTGCGGTGCCGGTCTTGCCGGCCATCTGGATGCCATCCAGCGGCAATTTCGACCCGACGGCCGTACCCGACTCATTGACCACCGCCGACATCGCCTTGCGTATGATCTCAAGATGCTCCGATGTCGCGTTAAGGGGCGGCGCGGGCTTAATGGCGTCTGCTTTGAGCAGGCGAGGCTGGAGCAGTTTGCCCGATGCCAGCCGTGCCGGCATGACGGCCAACTGCATCGGGTTAACCAGTACATAGCCTTGGCCGATCGACGTGTTCGCAGAATCGAAAGCCTGCCATTTTCGCTGATACTTTTTCATCAGCCATTTGGGGTTGGGCATCGTCCCGAACCTCTGGGAAGGGATCGGCAGGTCGAATTTTTGGCCATAGCCGAGATAGTTGACCATTTCGGTCGTCTTTTGCGGGTCGGTGACCAGCCCCATCGCCCAGAAATAAGTGTTGCAGCTTTTTTCGATTGCCACGTGCATGTCGACCGTGCCGTGAACCGCGTCACAGCGGAAATAGCGGTTGCCGATACGAATTCCGCCGGGGCAGTGAACGCGGCGGCCCGGGTCGATGCCTTGTTGCAGGAAGGCTAGCGCCATCGCCGGCTTGATCGTTGATCCGGACGGATAGAGACCCAGCGCGACCTTGTTGAGCAGCGGGATATGATCGTTTTCCGACAGCATGCGCCATTCGGTGCTGCCGATGCCGTCGCTGAAACTGTTCGGATCGAACGCCGGCATCGACACATAGGCCAGCATGTCGCCGTTGGTGGTATCGATCGCTACAAGAGCACCCGACTGGTCGCCCATGCGCCGTGCCGCATATTCCTGCAGACCCGCGTCGATCGTCAGCTGGACGGTCTGTCCCGACCGGTCGGGCTTGGGTTCAAGCTCCCGAACCAGCTTGCCGCGCGCGGTCAATTCGACTCGCTGGCCGCCGGGCTGTCCGCGTAGCCGCGGTTCCAAAACCTTTTCGAGCCCGTCCTTGCCGATCTTGAAGCCCGGCGTCACCAGCAGCGGGTTCTTTTCCTTTTCGTAATCCTTGGCCGATGCCGCACCGACATAGCCCAGCAGGTGGGCGACCGCAGGACCGGCGGGATAGAAGCGCGAAAAGCCACGCTGCGGCTGGACACCGGGGAGCTCCGGTAGACGTACGGTCACCGCGGCATAGCGGTCGTAGGGCACATTTTCCGCCGCAACGACCGGACGATAGCCGCTCGCTTCCTTCAACTCCTTGTTGATCCGGTCGACGTCGTCGGGGTTGAGCTGCAGCAGTTCCGCCAGCAGCGGGATGGTGGTTTCGGGCCGTTCCAGCTGGTCGGGAATGATGTCGACGCGAAAGTCGCTGCGGTTGATCGCGAGCGGCTTGTTGTTGCGGTCGACGATCCATCCCCGGCGCGGGGGGACGATAATCAGCTGGACCCGATTGTCTTCGGATTTGGTCTCATAGAGTTCGTGCTGGTTGACCGAGAGATAGCCCAGTCGCCCGACCAGAAGTGCGCCAACCGCAGCCTGCGCACCGCCAACCAGGGTCATACGGCGCGTGAAGGTCAGCGACTGGTGCGCCTGGGTAAATCGCGAGGCCTTCACGGCCGCAGCCTCCACCGATCGAGCTTGGCGACCCACAGCGCTGCAAGCGGAAAGCACAAGGCGGCGACCAGGATCGACGGGCCTGCAGTTTGCGCGAAGGGCAGGCTGGCGCCGGAAATGGCGGCGACCCGCCACTGGATGAGTTCGGAACCGGCGATCAGCAGGATGGCGACTGCCCATTCGATCCAATAGTCGCGCCACTGGGTTCGCCGGTCGACGAAGTCCATGACGATCATGACGGCGCACCACGTTGCGATGCTGAGGCCGATCGGATTGTCGGTCATCAAATCGTTGAAGAAGCCGAGCGGCGCCGCCCACCAGGCCGGCCAGGCGTCGGCGCGCAGCATTCGCCATGCGACCAGGATCAGCAGACCCCAATCGGGCCACCAGCCGGTAGCCGAAATGACCGGGAGCACCGCCAGCAGCGATCCGATCATGACGCTGATGGCCGGGACGACTTCGGCGTGCTGGCGCGGGCCGCGGTTCAGCCGCTTGCCCTGGCTGAGCGCGGAACGGACCATTACTCGCCGCTTTCTTCGGTGGCCTTTGCGGCCTCGATCGCCGCGGGCTCGAACGGCTTTTCGACGATTGCGAAACTGACATGCGCCGGATCGGCAATGGGCATGGCGATCGCCCCGTCGTCGTCGAGGCGGATGACCTTCCCTACAGGAACGAGCGGCGGATAAAGGCCGCCGGTTCCGGACGTCACGATAATGTCGCCGACCTTGAAGGGATTCTTGCCAACCTCGAGTGGGCGTACGTCGATCGTCCCGTCGCCGCGCCCAGTCGAGATCACGGGAACATTGCCGTTTAGGATCTTGGCCGGAACGATGTTGGCACGGTCGCTGACCAATAGCACGCGGCTGGCGCTTGACCCGGCGATCACGACGCGGCCCAACAGGCCTTCGGCGGATCGCACTGGCATACCAGGTTGGACGCCGTCGCTGCTACCGATCGACAGGACCGCGAAACGGCGCGGACTTTCGAACGACGATCCGACCACGCGGCCTGCAGCGACGGTCATGTCGCTGGCATCGCGTAGCTTGAGCGCCGCCTTCAGCTCCCGGTTTTCCTCGAGGATGGCGCGTGCCTCGACCATTCGACGCATCAGCGCATCGCGGTCGCGCCGAAGCTGTGCATTCTGGTTGGCGGCGTCCCAGTAATTGCCGGCCCCGCTGACCAGTCCCGAAACCGTAGTCGTGACCTGGCGAAACGCCCCCGAAACCGGCGCGGTTACGTCCAGCGTGGCTCCTCTCACCGCGGCGTAGCTTTGCGGCGCAGCGAGCGAGAGGATCAGTAGGATGAGCCCGACCACCAACCCGGCGACGACCGCCAGGAAGCTGAAGAACAGGCCATATTGTGCACGCCTGGACCAGCCCGGGCGTGGTCCCGCCGAGGCCGCCATCCGCGGTTACGCCGTCTGCAGGACGCCGCGGAACTGCTCTTCTTCGAGCGCCCGACCGGTTCCCAGCGCCACGCAGGTCAGCGGGTCTTCGGCGACGGTAACCGGCAGGCCGGTTTCGTCGCGAAGCACCTCGTCCAGCCCCTGCAGCAGCGCGCCGCCGCCGGTGAGGACGATGCCCTGGTCGCAGATGTCGGCGGCCAATTCCGGCGCGGTGTTTTCCAGCGCGATGCGGACGCCTTCGACGATGGTGCCGACCGGTTCCGACAGCGCTTCGGCGATCTGGCCCTGGTTGATGCTGATTTCCTTCGGCACGCCGTTGACCAAATCGCGGCCCTTGATGTGGACCGTGGTGCCGATGCCATCGACCGGCGGCTTGGCGATGCCGACTTCCTTCTTGATCCGCTCCGCCGTGGCTTCGCCGATCAGCAGGTTGTGGTTGCGGCGAACGTAGGAAGAAATGGCTTCGTCCATCTTGTCGCCGCCGACGCGGACCGAAGTGGTGTAAGCGAGGCCGCGGAGCGAGAGCACCGCGACTTCGGTGGTGCCGCCGCCGATGTCGACGACCATCGATCCAATCGGCTGGGTCACCGGCATGTCGGCACCGATCGCGGCCGCCATCGGCTCTTCGATCAAATAGACGGCGCTGGCGCCGGCGTTCGACGCGGCATCGCGGATCGCGCGGCGTTCGACGCTGGTCGAGCCCGACGGAACGCAGATCACGATTTCCGGGAAACGCCAGGCGCGCATCTTGCCGCCGTGCACCTTGTGGATGAAGTGCTTGATCATCTGCTCGGCGACGTCGATGTCGGCGATGACACCGTCGCGCAAGGGCCGGATCGCTTCGATCTGGTCGGGGGTCTTGCCCATCATGAGCTTGGCGTCGTCGCCGACCGCCTTGACCTTCTTCACGCCGTTGATGGTTTCAATCGCCACCACCGACGGCTCGTTCAGGACGATCCCGCGACCGCGGACATAGACCAGCGTATTGGCCGTCCCGAGGTCGATCGCCATGTCATGCGACATCCATTTGAACCAGCGCGTCCAGAACATTCTTTCCCCGTCTCTCGCTAAGCAGTTGAAAGTGCGGCCGCGACGTTGCGGCCCTGATTACCCACCGTTATCCAAGCCCTTGTGAAAGCAGCATGAATCCTGATCGAAAATCCATGCTTCAAGGTCTGGCTCCGATTGGGCTAGGACCGTCGTCATGTCAATAAGAAGGCTACCGTCCGAGCTCATCAACCGCATCGCTGCAGGCGAAGTGGTAGAAAGACCAGCCAGCGCGTTGAAAGAACTGGTCGAAAATGCGCTCGACGCAGGCGCACGGAGCATCGCGATTCGATTAAGCGCAGGCGGGCTCGACCTCGTCGAAGTGGCCGATGACGGCAGCGGGATGGCGCCGGCCGAGATGCATCTGGCACTGGAACGGCACGCGACGTCGAAGCTACCCGACGATGCCATCGAAAATGTGCTGAGCTTTGGCTTCCGCGGCGAGGCGCTGCCCTCGATCGCCAGCGTGTCGCGCTTCACCATCGAAAGTCGTCCGCGCGGCAGTGACGGCTGGCGGGTGACCGTGGATCATGGCGACAAGGGGCATGAGGGGCCCGCAGCCCTCCCGCCCGGCACGCGAGTCCGCGTCGAAGGGCTGTTCGACAAGGTGCCGGCGCGGCGAAAATTCCTGCGAAGCCCGCGCTCCGAATATGCCGCCTGCCTCGACGCGGTGAAGCGGCTTGCCATGGCCCGCCCTGACGTGGCGTTCAGCGTCGAGCACGACGGGCGGCGGGTTTTGTCGGTGCAGCCGAGCGACGCGCCGACCCGGGTCGCGGCCCTGCTGACGCACGAGCTGGATCGCCATGGGTTGGGGATCGACTGTGTCCGCGACGGGCTGCAGCTCACCGGCGTGGTAAGCCTGCCGACCTTCAACCGCGGCATGGCCGACCAGCAATATCTGTTCGTCAACAAGCGTCCGGTGAAAGATCGGCTCCTCGTCGGCGCTTTGCGCGCTGCCTACCGCGACTTGTTGGCGCGCGACCGTCATCCGGTGGCGGCGCTGTTCGTCGAAGTGCCGACCAGCGAGGTCGACATCAACGTCCATCCGGCCAAGACCGAAGTCCGCTTCCGCGATCCCGCCGCAGTGCGTGGGCTGATCGTCGGCGGACTCCGTGCCGCGCTGGATGAGGCCGGTCATCGCAGCGCCGCCCGCGAGCAATTCGCCCAGCCCGCCGCCTGGCAGGTGGAACCTACGGCGCCGGTGGTCGAACCGGAGCAGGCGCCGCGCTTATGGAACGCGCCGACCTATTCGCCAGCCGCCGTTGCGGAGCGTCGACCCGACTTCCTTCCCCAGGGCAGGGCAGTGGCGGCATCGCCGGTTGCGCCACCCGATGAACGCTACCCACTCGGCATCGCCCGCGGTCAGGTCGCGGCGACCTATATCGTGGCCGAGGCGGAAGACGGACTGGTCATCGTCGACCAGCATGCCGCCCATGAACGGCTCGTCCTCGAGCGGATGCGCAACGCGCGCGAGGGTGGGGAGGTGGCACGCCAGGCGCTGCTGATTCCCGACGTCGTCGAGCTTGACGAACCCGAATGCGACCGGCTCGAAGCCGCCGCACCGGAACTGGCCGACATGGGGCTGGAAATCGAACGCTTCGGTCCCACCGCAATGCTGGTAAGGGCGACGCCGGCGCCCCTTGGCAAGACCGACATTCCCGGGCTGCTCGCCGACCTTGCCGCCGAGCTGGCCGAACTTGGTAGTGCGCTGTCCTTGCGGGACAAGCTCGACCTGGTCGCAGCCACCATGGCGTGTCACGGTTCGGTGCGGGCAGGGCGTATCCTGTCGGTGGCGGAGATGAACGCCTTGCTCCGCGAAATGGAGGTTACGCCCCACTCCGGACAGTGCAATCATGGCCGCCCGACTTGGGTCAAACTGGGCCATGGCGAGATCGAAAAGCTGTTCGGGCGCCGCTGAGAAAAAAATTTGTTAGGCGCAAATGATTGAAAGGGTTGGGAACAATCCTATCTGTTGGCGCATTGGGGCGCTTCGTTCATCGGACTGTAATGCTCAGGCCTTGATGCACGACGTGGGGCTACCGATTTATCGGTAATAACGGGACGAAGGAAAGAAGCCGAGCAGTAGAACCTGCGACGTTTCGAATCCTGTTACATCATGTTCACTTCATCGAAGTGAGCAAACAATGGAGTTTGACTGTGAAAAATATTGCTATTCTTGCTGCCGCTTCGTCGATTGCTTTGGTTGCCACCCCGGCGTTGGCCCAGACCGCCAACACCGCCCCGGTCGGCCCGCGCGTCGAAGCTTTGGTCGGCTATGACTCGCTCAAGGCGCTTGGCGATACCGACGACGGCGTCGTGTACGGTGTGGGCGGCGGTTACGACTTTGCGGTCGGCAACAATGTCTCGCTGGGCCTCGACGTCGAAGCCACCGACAGCACCCAGAAGGTCGGCGATGACACTGTCTATGTGAAGTCGGGCCGCGACCTCTATGCCGGCGGCCGCGTCAGCTTCGGCATCAGCGACAAGGCCAATGTGTATGTGAAGGGCGGCTACACCAATGCCCGCTTCAAGGCGTCGGACGGGGTCACGACCGCAGCCGACAATGCCGACGGCTGGCGACTGGGCACCGGCCTGCAGTACAACATTGCGGGCAAGGCCTATGTCGGCGGCGAATATCGCTTCTCGAGCTATGAGGGCGGCGACCTCAAGCGCCACCAGGTGGCGCTGACGCTCGGCACCCGCTTCTAAGCGGTTCTGGCCGCAAGGCCGGTAAGGAGGGCGCTCGGGTGACCGGGCGCCCTTTTTCTGTTATGCTAGCCTCGATTGGCGGGAGAGCAGCCATGAGTGAGGTGGACAAAAGCTATTATGCGCAGCGTGCGGCCGAAGAGGCCGAGCTTGCCACCAACGCAAGCGACGAGACGTCGCGCGCCGCACACTTCAGGTTGCAGCGGGCCTATACCGAACTGGCCTCGGTCGGCGACCGGGCTCGCCACGAAGCGGAGATCATCGGTTAAAGTCGAGCGCTTTTCGGGCCTGCTCTGCAGCCTGCAAACGGGCGCGTCGCCGGGCTTCGGTCAACAGCGGATAGCCTGACGCCTCTTCGTCGCGCAGGGTCGATGCGAATGCGCCGGACCGTACCGAAGCCAGCACGTCCCGCATCCGCTGGCGAATGGTCTCATCGACGATTTTCGGGCCGCCAAGTGCCGCGCCGAGTTCCGCCGTATTGCTGATCGCTTCGCGCATTCCCGCGATCCCGCGCGCCTCGATAAGGTCGGCGATGAGCTTCAACTCACCGACGCATTCGAGATAGGCCACTTCTGGACTGAAGCCTGCCTCGACCAGCGTATCGAAGCCGGCAAGGAGCAGGTCCGGCACGCCGCCCCACACTACGGCGTGCTCGTTGAACAGGTCGGCTTCGCACTCCTCGGCAAAACTGCTCTCGATCAGCCCGGCGCGCGCGCAGCCGATGGCCCGGCCATAGGCAAGTGCCGTCGCCTCGGCAGAACCGCTTGCGTCCTGCTCGACCGCGTAAAGGGCCAACATTCCGGCACCTGCCTCGTAGAGCGATCGCAGTGCGGTACCGGGCCCTTTCGGTGCGATCATGACGACGTCGAGGTCTGGGCGCGGGACCACGAATCCGAAGCGGATCGCCAAGCCGTGGGAAAAGGCCAGCGTTGCACCATGTTTCAGCGACGGCTCGATCGTTCGATAAACGGCGCTCATCGCTTCGTCCGGCACCAGCAGCATGACGAGATCGGCCTGGGCGGCCGCCTCGGTCATTACGGCGTGGCGCAGGCCGTCGGCCTCGGCCTTGCTGCCAGAGGTCGATCCATCGCGTAGGCCGACAACTACATCGATGCCGCTATCTTTCAGGTTCAGCGCTTGCGGCCGTCCCTGGTTGCCATAGCCGATGATGGCTACGGTGCGGCCCTCGAGCGGCGCGGGATCGATATCGGCTTCGCAAAGTCGCTGCATGCTGGCGGGCTAGCGCGTCGCGCCAAGCATGGCCAGCACCTCGTCGTACCGATCGCGGTCGAGGGGGCGGTCGTACCGCGGCCAGTCTTCCGGGGGCTGATGGGCGAACCAGGTATATTGCCGCTTGGCATAACGGCGGGTCGCCAGCTGGCCAGATGCGATCGCCTGCGCCTGTGTCGCCTCCCCATTGAGGAAGGCGGCCAGTTCCGGAACGCCGATCGCCCGCATGACAGGAAGGTCGGGATCGAGGCCGCGGTCGAGCAGTGTCGCGACTTCCTCCACCGCACCGTCATAGACCATGGCCGCGAAACGCTGATCGCAACGGGCGTTCAGCCAAGGGCGTGGTGGAATGAGGATCGCGGCGGAAAGGTCGATTTCGTCTCCAATTCCTCCCGTCGTTTCCGACTGCCAGTCGGCCAAGGTCCGCCCGGTCGAACGCACGACCTCAAGGGCCCGGGCGACCCGCGTCGTGTCGCCGGGATTGAGCCGTTGGGCGGCGACCGGGTCGAGCAGCGTGAGTGCTGCGTGATTTTCCGCGACGCTCGCTGCCCGAACCGCGGCCCTGACCGCGGGATCGATTGGCGGGACCGGGGCGATCCCGTCCAGAAGCGTACGGATATAAAGGCCCGTCCCGCCGACCAGGATGGGCAATTGCCCATTCGCATGGGCGCGGTCGATCTCCTTGCGCGCCATGGTTGCCCAGTCGGCCGCCGAACAGGCATCGGCACCGTCGCGGACGCCGTAGAGGCGGTGAGAGGCCCTAGCCATGTCGAGCGGGGACGGGGCGGCGGAAAGGATCGGCAGGTCTCGGTAGATTTGCGCGCTGTCGGCGTTGATGATGGCGCCATTCGCCTTTTCCGCGAGGCGCAATGCCAACTCCGACTTGCCGCTGGCCGTCGGACCAGCGATGACGGCGACAGGAGGTTTGTCCTTGACCATTGCGACCTTGATAGCAGCCGATCGGCTAGACGAAAGACTGGTTGAATCCGCGCTCGCTCGCGTGACCGGTGCTTCGCTGTCGGGATGGATCGAACCTGGTAGCGCTGCCGACCTTCGCGTTAGCGATGTGGCGGCCGCCCGATCCGCTTTGGAGGGCTGGGAAGGGGTCGACCTGATCGCCTTGCCGCGCGGGCGCGACATCCGCCTGTTCGTCGCCGACATGGATTCGACCATGATCGGCCAGGAATGCATCGACGAGCTCGCCGACTATGCCGGCGTGAAGCCGCAAGTCGCCGACATTACGGAGCGGGCGATGCGCGGCGAACTCGACTTCGTCGGCGCGCTGCGCGAGCGCGTGGCCCTGCTCGAAGGATTGCCCGAGGCGACGATCGCGCAATGTCTCAAAGAGCGAGTTACGCTCAATCCGGGCGCTGGGACGCTGGTGCGCACGTTGACCGCAGAGGGCGTCAGGACGTTGCTGGTGTCGGGCGGCTTTACCGCCTTTGCCGAACCGGTGGGCGAGCTGATCGGCTTTGACGAGGTCGAAGCCAATGTACTGGAGGTCGCTGGCGGGGTGCTGACCGGCAAGGTCAGCGGGCGCATCGTCGACAGCGGCTACAAGAAGGCCGCGCTGATCGGTCGGCGCGAGCATCTGTCGCTTGGCCACGCTCAGACGATGGCGATCGGCGATGGCGCCAACGACCTGCCGATGGTCGAAGAGGCGGGGTTTGGCCTTGCCTACCGCGCCAAGCCGGTGCTGGCCGCCTCCGCGGACGCGCGGCTCGACAATCATCCGCTCAGTGCTTTGCTCTGGGCGCTCGGAATCCCTAGCGACCGCTGGATTCAGGCAGGCTAGCGGCCTTCGACGGGAAAGCAGGGGGTCGGCGCAAGTTTGGCGCAAGCGCCAGAGGCTGCGGCGCGGCTTTCGAACGGGCCGGCCTGCAAACGAACGACCTTGCCGGCCGCGACGTAAAAGGCCTGGCGCCCTGCCAGACGACCGGAAATTTTCGCAAATTGGGTCTCCGCCGAGGCCCGCGTCGAAAATGCGCCAAGCTGGATACGCCATGCGCCATTGGCGGTGGTCGTCGGCACGGTGGCGATGGGCGTAGCGGGAGCTTTGACCGTCGCGGGCTTGGGGGCGGGGGCGACTGCCGGGGCTTTCGCCTTGCCGATTGCCGCCTTGGTCGGGAGCGGCGACGCCGAAGCTGGTTTCTGGCCGGGAGCGGCCATTTTCTGCGCCAGTGCCACGCCCTGCTTGCGAAGCTCCAACGGCATTACCTGATCGAGGTCAGCCAATGTCGCTTTGGCAGGCGGCAGTCCCTGCGCCGCGGCCCGGCTGACATAGGCGTAGGCCTTGACCGGATCGGCCGCGATCCCGTCGCCGTTGTATAGCGCGGTTCCGACCATCAACAGTGCCCGGGGCTCGCCGGCATCGGCGGCGGCACTCAACCAGCGCAACGCGCCGACCCTATTGCCGCTTTGGAACAGCATCAGGCCGAGCGTCGCCTGCGCGTCGACATGACCCTTATGGGCCGCTTTGTCGAACCAGCCTTGCGCGCTGGCGAGGTCAAGCGGAACACCCTTGCCGAGACGGTAGGCCTGGCCAAGGTTGAACTGCGCGTCGGCGTCCCCCTTGTCGGCCAGCGGTTGCCAGATCCGTACCGCCGCTGCCGCATCGCCTCTTTGCCAGGCAGCGATGCCTTCGCTGACCGATTGCGCCACCGCGGTCGTCGAAATCAGGCCAAACGCCAACAGGCCCAGATATTTACGCATTGCCACTCCCCAAGGCGACCACCGCCACCTGTTACGCCGACGGCGCGCAGGCAACAAGGTCGGGGCGATGTTAACCAATATTTAGGCCCTTGGCTGTCAGATGACGTCAACTTCATCCGTCATTTGGCGAGGGGAATAGAATGCGCGTTCTGGCTTTGGCATCGCAGAAGGGCGGGTCCGGCAAGACGACCTTGTCCGGCCACCTTGCGGTGCAGGCGCAACTGGCAGGGGCCGGTCCCGTCTGCTTGATCGATATCGACCCGCAAGGCTCGCTCGCCGATTGGTGGAACGAGCGGCAGGACGACATGCCGGCCTTCGCGCAGACCACGGTCGCGCGGCTGGCGTCGGACCTTGAGGTATTGCGCCAGCAGGGCTTCCGCCTTGCGGTGATCGACACCCCGCCGGCCATCACCATGGCGATCCAGTCGGTCATCGCCGTTGCCGAACTCATCGTCATCCCGACTCGCCCCAGCCCGCACGATCTGCGTGCCGTCGGCGCGACGGTCGACCTGTGCGACCGCGCCGGGAAGCCGCTGATCTTCGTCGTCAACGCCGCGACCCCCAAGGCAAAAATCACCTACGAGGCGGCGGTCGCCCTGTCGCAGCACGGCACCGTGGCGCCGGTCACGCTTCACCACCGCACCGATTTCGCTGCCTCGATGATCGACGGCCGCACGGTGATGGAAGTGGATCCCAACGGTCGGTCGGCTCGCGAAGTCATCGAACTGTG
Organism: Sphingomonas jaspsi DSM 18422; assembly: GCF_000585415.1. Classification (NCBI taxonomy): domain Bacteria; kingdom Pseudomonadati; phylum Pseudomonadota; class Alphaproteobacteria; order Sphingomonadales; family Sphingomonadaceae; genus Sphingomonas; species Sphingomonas jaspsi. The sequence goes on from NZ_KK073876.1 coordinate 1,640,647, forward strand.
GGATTACATTTCGGATCGTCTCGAAAAGAATTTCCGCCGGACCGTGTTCGCCGCTCCGAATGCCGCGCCCGGCATCGGCAGTGCGCCGGCCGCGCCGCGTCCTGTCGGTGGCTTCGGCCGCCGCGTCGTCGGCCAGTAAGGAGTTAGCACAGTGGGTGAACCCAAGACCTTCGCTTCGCTCTCTTCGGGCCTGCTGGCCCGCAAGGGTGCTGCCCGCCCGGCGATGCGTCCCCAGGGCTTCGGCCAGGTCGGTGCTGCCGGTCTCGAGGATCTCGGCTGGAACGACATGGGCTTTGAAGCGCCCAAGCCGGCGCTGACGCCGGTCCGCGACAGCGATCACGATGCCTTTGGCGAAGAAGTTCAGCAGCCGTCGCGCAATCCGCTTTCGGCGCTGACCCCAGCCTCGCCTGTGCACAGTCAGCAGGCGGAGATCGAGCAGCGGTTCAACGCCTCCGACGAGGAAGGCGAAGATGAAAACGGCGAGTATATCGACGAAACCGCCGAGCTGTACGAACCGGAAGCCGAAGCGAAGCCGACGTTCGAAGTCCGCAAGGCGACTGCGCTGCCGACGCCGGAACCGGAGGCATATGACGAGCCGATGGAGCTGGTCGAGGAAGCGACGCCGACCTTTGTCGCGCCTGCAGCGATCGTCCCGGTTGCACCTGCGCCGGTCGCTGCGACGCCGGTTCGCCCGCGCCGCCCGCGCGCTGCGCCGGGCAGCAAGGGCAAGGCCGCCTTCACGTTGCGCCTCGACTCGTCACGCCACCTGAAGCTGCGTCTGGCCTGTGCGGTGACCGGTCGTTCGGCCCAGCAGTTGGTGACTGATGCGCTCGACCAGCTTCTGGACGGGATGCCGGAACTCGATTCGATGGCTGAAAAGGCACCGAAAACCGCCAAGACCGCCTGACACCAGGCGCACGGGGAATTTGGAGGGGAATGTCATGACCAAGACGAACCGACTGGGAGCCAAGCTTGCCGCCGCATCGCTGATTGCGCTGGCCACGGCCTGCAGTGGCCCGATGGATCATGCCAGCCGTGATGGCCGCCTTGATGGCAAGGCCGACGCGTCCAAGATCGGCCTCGCCACGCGGGCCCAGGTCGCCCTTCAGTCGAACGATGTGGCAGGTGCCACCGCGCTGGCCGAACAGGCGGTCGAGGCAAGCCCCAACGATGCCAGCTTCCGCGCGCTGCTTGGCAACTGCTACCTCGCCGCCGGCCGTTTCCAATCGGCCGAGGCGGCCTATCGCGACTCGCTGACCCTTGTTGCGAACCAGCCCAAGGTGATCCTCAAGCTGGCGCTGGTGCAGACGGCGCTGGGTCGGGGCAACGAAGCCAGCTCGCTTCTCTACCAGGCGCAGCAGGTGATCGATCCGACCGACCTCGGCCTTGCGCTGGCGCTTGCCGGGAACAGCGATGCCGCCATCCAGGTCCTCGAATCGGCCGCGCGTCAGGTCGGCGCAGAATCGCGGACCCGCCAGAATCTGGCACTGGCCTACGCCTTCTCCGGTCGCTGGTCGGAAGCCCGGGTCGTCGCTGCCCAAGACCTTCCCGCGGCCCAGGTCGACGCCCGTATCCAGGAATGGATGGCGCTCGCAAAGCCGTCGCGCCAGTCGGACCAGGTTGCCGCTTTCATCGGCATCTCGCCAATCGCCGGCGATCCGGGTCAGCCGGTCCGTCTTGCGCTCAACAAGAGCGCCGAAGACGTTCGCTACGCATCGTCCGAACCCTTGCCGTCGACTGCCGTCACGGAAGGGCTGACGTCGACGGCTGCGGTGGAGGTGCCGGAAGCGCAGCCGTACCAGCCCGAACCGGCTGCGGTGGTCGCTGCAGCCGAACCCGTCGCCGCCCCCGTCGCCGAACCTGTCCCGGCCGAAGCGCCCGCACCGCTCGCCTATGCCGAAGCGGCGCCTGTTGCGCCCGTTGCGCCCGCGCTGTCGCCGTCGTCGATCCGTGTGAAGGAAACCGTCGCAAGCCTGCGCCGTGCGGCCCTACAGGCCAACGCCCGCAACAGCCGCGTCGTGGTCCAGCTTGGCGCCTACACCAATCGCGCCGGCGTCCAGCTAGCGTGGAAAAAGGCGGCTGCGAAATACGCATTGCTCAAGGGGTACACCCCTGTGAGCGCGAAGTTCGCCAGTGCCAATGGCACCTTCTATCGCCTGTCGGTGAAGGGCTTCGCCAGCGACCGTGAAGCGCGCGGCTTCTGTTCGAAGCTGCAAGCCTCGGGCCGGGCATGCTTCGTCCGCTCGACCGCGGGCGACGCGCCGGTTCGTTTCGCTTCGCGCTAAGCTTTACCCGCGACGAGTGGCGGTCAGCAGGTCGAGAACGGCCATGCGGACCGCCACACCCATTTCTACCTGACGGACGATCAGCGACCGTTCGGCGTGGTCCGCCAGCGGTCCCTCGATCTCTACTCCGCGGTTGATCGGACCGGGGTGCATGATGACCGCATCCGGCGCAGCCTTGGCAAAGCGCGCTTCGGTTAGGCCATAGCGCGACAGGAATTCGCCCGGCGCATCGCCCAGATCGTCTTCCAGTCGTTCGCGCTGGACCCGCAACATCATGACCACGTTGGCACCGTCGACCGCCGCATCGATCGATCCGCCGCCTAGTTCGGGCGGCATCAGAGACGGCGGCCCAACGAAGCGCAGATCCGCGCCCAGTCGTCCGAGCAGCTTGGCGTTCGAGCGCGCGACACGGCTGTGCTTGATGTCGCCGCAAATGGCGATCTTGAGGCCTCCGATCCGCCCGAAATGCTGGCGGATGGTTGCCGCGTCGAGCAGCGCCTGGGTCGGATGCTCGCCGATCCCGTCGCCGGCGTTGACCACCGGACAATCCATTATGGCGGAGATATCGTGCGGCGCGCCGCTCTTGGCATGGCGGATGACCAGCGCGTCGGGCCGCATCGCGTTGAGAGTGCGCGCCGTGTCCTCCAGCGTCTCGCCCTTTTTGATCGAGCTGTGTGCGACCTGCATCGTCACGACTTGCGCGCCGAGCCGGTTGGCGGCGATTTCGAAGCTGAGCAGCGTGCGCGTCGAGTTTTCGAAGAAGGCGTTGACGATGGTGAGGCCGTCCAGCCGGCGATCGTTGCGGCGAGGCTGGCGGTTGTAAGCGAACCAGCGCTCACCCTCGTCGAGGATGGTGGCGATCTGGGCGTCGGAGAGGTCTTCGATGGAAAGAAGGTGCATCGAGACCGCCCCCTAACGTCAGTGGGGCAGATTGACCAGAGCGTCGATCGCGCCCTGCAGGATATGCGCGGCGGCGTGGGCATCGACTTTCTCGGCCCGCTGGGCGCGGCTCATGTCCTGGTCGAGCATGGCGCGTTCCACCGCGACGGTCGACCAGCGCTCGTCCCACAGCAGGATGGGCAGCGTCAGCGGAGCGAGGTTGCGGGCGAAGGCGCGGACCGACTGGGTGCGCGGCGAATCACTGCCGTCCATGTTGAGCGGCAGGCCGACGACGAGACCGCGGATCGCCTCTTTGGCCACGATGGCCTTCAATCGTTCGAGGTCGGCGGTGAATTTGCCGCGTTTCAACTTCTCAAGTGGGGTCGCGAAGCTCCATCCCGCGTCGCAGGTCGCCAAGCCCACCGTCTTGGTCCCCACGTCCAGCCCGAGCAGGCGGCCGCTCCCGCTTCCCAGCGCTGCAGCGAAATCTGCGGCGGATGAATGGATCATCGCGACTGGAACGCCTTCAACCGACGTTCGGCGTCGGCGCGGATCGAGCCCCACCACAGCGCATAGTCATAGGCGTGGTAGTTGTTCCCCGGCATGACGTAGTTGCCCATCCCCGGCGGCGTCCCGTCGATGATCAGGAAGCCGTCCTTGCAATGCGCGCCGAGCTTTCCGGGTTGCAGGGTGGCCGAGGTCAGGGTGCCATCAGGCACCAGCGTGCCGAGATTGGCCGACGCAGGGGCGGGGGCAGAAGTGCCGGTCAGCGGATTGGTGCAGACCATATTCGCCTTGGCATGCTTGATCCCGTTGAAGCCGGGCTTTCCGACCCACGCGCGTTCAATCAGTTCGGGATTGGCCGGGTCGCCGAAACTTTGCCAGCTGAGCAGGCAGGCGGTCTGGTTGGGGGCGCTACAGGCGGAAAGCCCAAGGACGGGCAGGTCGGCCTTGGTGTCGACAGGCCAGCCGCCGACGTAGGCCGCGACCAGCCGGCCCTTCAGCGCATCGCGCCGATCGCGCAGCAGGCGCAGCAGGTGCAGGGATCCCTGGCTGTGCCCGGCGAGGATCAATGGCTTGCCCGCGTTGGCGGCGGCGAAGGCGTCGAACGCGCGCAGCACATCGTTGTAGGCGAGGTCGAGCGCCTTGGTCGCATCGTCGCTTGTCAGCAGGAAGGCGCCGAATGCCGCCTGCCGGTATCGCGGCGCCCAGACTTCGGTGAAGCCGGCAAAGGCGCTCGACTGGCTCTGCACGAATAGCTTGGCGCGGTTTTCCGGATCGCCCGTCATGATCGCGGGGGCATTCCAGCGATCGTTCGCCAGGTAGGTGGTGGGATGGATGTAGAAGGTGGCCGCGGCTGGCGGCGCCAGCGTCATCGGCGGTGGCGCGGAGCCGTCGGCCTGTAACGGTCGCCAATCGGCCAGCGACGGTCCGTCGCCCGGACGTGCAAGCCACGCTTCGGCTTTCACATAGTCTGGCGCACCGTCGGCCGGATCCTGATAGTGACCGGTGGGGGTGGCCATCTTCGTCAGCACCCGGTCGCCGAACTGGAAGATGGCGAAGGCGCCGGCCACCGCGATCAGGATCAGGATGAAGACGCAGCCGAGAAATCGTCGTGCACACATGGCCGCCCCGCTTAAAGATGCTGCGCTGCAACGGCAACTCGCTTGAAGGGAGGCGCGGCCCTCGCTATCGCGCACCCCATGTCCGTTTCCGAAAAAGAAGTGCGCCACGTCGCCAAGCTCGCCCGGCTAGCGCTGAGCGATGCCGAGATCGACAAGATGGTGCCCGAACTCAACAACATCCTCGGCTGGGTCGAGCAGCTGGGCGAGGTCAACACCGACGGCATCGAGCCGTTGACTGCGGTGATCGAGAACCACACGCGCCTGCGCGACGACGTGGTCAACGCCGACCCGCTGACCGGCGGGGGCGTTCGCGACGATATTCTGAAGAATGCGCCCGATGCGCAGCATGGCTTTTTCGCCGTGCCGAAGGTGATCGAATAGTGAGCGAGCTTACCAGCAAGACGATCGCCCAGCTGCGAGACGGGTTCCGCGCGGGCGAATTCGCCGCGACCGAAGTCGCCGAGGCGTTCAACGCGGCGGTGGTGGCGGGCAGGGCGCTTAACGCCTGGACCGTGGAAACGCCGGAACTGGCGCTGGAAGCAGCGAAAGCCGCTGACGCCGCGCGTTCTTCGGGCGATTTGAAGCCGCTGTCGGGCATCCCGCTCGGCATCAAGGACCTGTTCTGTACCGAAGGCGTCGACAGCACGACCGCGTCGAAGATCCTGACCGGGTTCAAGCCGACCTATGAGAGCACCGTGTCGGGCAATCTCAAGCGGGCGGGCGCGGGGATGCTGGGCAAGCTCAACATGGACGAGTTCGCGATGGGTTCGTCGAACGAGACCAGCGCCTACGGGCCGGTCATTTCGCCGTGGCGCCGCAACGACGGCGGCAACGCTGCGCTGACCCCGGGCGGAAGCTCGGGCGGCTCGGCGGCGGCGGTGAGCGCGGGCATGGCACCGGGCGTCACCGGCACCGACACTGGCGGCTCGATCCGCCAGCCAGCCGCCTTCACCGGCATTTCGGGCATCAAGCCGACGTACGGCCGCTGCAGCCGCTGGGGCATCGTCGCCTTTGCCAGTTCGCTCGACCAGGCCGGACCGATGGCCAAGGATGTCCGCGACTGTGCGATCATGCTCGAGAACATGTGCGGCTTCGATCCCAAGGACGCCACCAGCCTCGACCTGCCAGTGCCGCAGTGGGAAGCGGGATTGTCGAGCGATTTGAAGAGCAAGCGGGTCGGCATTCCCAAGGAATATCGCATCGACGGCGTGCCGGACGAGATCAATGCAATCTGGGATAAGGGCATCGACTTCCTGAAGGATGCCGGCGCCGAGATCGTCGAGATCAGCCTGCCGCACACCAAGTACGCGCTACCGACCTATTACATCATCGCGCCCGCCGAGGCCTCGTCGAACCTCGCCCGCTACGACGGCGTGCGCTATGGCCTTCGCGAGACGCCGCAGGGCGGCAACCTCGACGCCATGTACGCCGCGACCCGCGCCGAGGGCTTCGGCGCCGAGGTGAAGCGCCGCATCATGATCGGCACTTATGTGCTGTCGGCGGGTTTCTACGACGCCTATTTCACCAAGGCGCAGAAGGTCCGCGCGCTCATCAAGCGCGACTTCGCTGAGGCCTTCGCCAAGTGCGACCTCATCCTGACCCCAACCGCGCCGAGCGCGGCGTTCGGGCTGGGCGAGAAGATGAGCGACCCGCTCGCGATGTATTTGAACGACGTCTTCGCGGTCCCGGCCAGCCTCGCCGGCCTTCCCGCGATGAGCGTCCCGGGCGGCCTCGACGCGCAGGGGCTGCCGCTTGGGTTGCACCTCATCGGCAAGGAACTGGACGAGCAGACCGTCCTCAACGCCGGCCTCGCGATCGAGGAACGCGCCGGCTTCACGGCACGAGCGGAGAAGTGGTGGTGAGCGAGTATAGGATCAAAGGCGCCACCGGCGATTGGGAGGTCGTGATCGGCCTCGAGGTTCACGCGCAGGTCGTGTCCAATGCAAAGCTGTTCAGCGGCGCGGCGACCGCATTCGGCGCGGAGCCGAATACGCAGGTCAGCCTCGTCGACGCGGCGATGCCGGGAATGCTGCCGGTGCCGAACCGCGAATGCATTCGCCAGGCGGTGCGCACCGGGATGGCGATCGATGCCAAGATCAACAAATGGTCGCGCTTCGACCGCAAGAATTATTTCTACGCCGACTTGCCGCAGGGCTACCAGATTTCGCAGCTCTACCACCCGCTGGTGGGCGAGGGGTCGATCACCGTCCTCACCGACGAGAAGGACGAGGCCAGCGCCAAGACCATCGGCATCGAGCGCATCCACGTCGAACAGGACGCGGGCAAGCTGATGCACGACCAGCATCCGACCATGTCCTACGTCGATTTGAACCGCTCGGGCGTCGCGCTGATGGAAATCGTGTCGAAGCCCGACATGCGCTCGCCCGCCGAGGCCGGCGCCTACCTGCGCAAGCTGCGCGCCATCCTGCGCTACGTCGGCTCGTGCGACGGCAATATGGAAGAAGGCTCGATGCGCGCCGACGTCAACGTCAGCGTGCGCAAGCCGGGCGAGGAATTCGGCACGCGCACCGAGACCAAGAACGTCAACTCGGTCCGCTTCGTCATGGCGGTGATCGAGCATGAGGCGCGCCGACAGGTCGATTTGATCGAGGAAGGCGGCACGGTCGCGCAGGAAACGCGGCTCTACGATCCCGACAAGAATGTCACGCGGACGCTGCGGTCGAAGGAAGATGCGCACGATTACCGCTACTTCCCCGATCCCGACCTGCTTCCGCTCGAACTTGACGACGCGTTCCTCGATGCGTGCCGTGAGAGCCTGCCGGAACTGCCGGACGCCAAGCGCAAGCGCTACGAGGATGCGGGCATCACCGCGTACAACGCCTCGGTCTTGACCGCCGAAGTCGAAATCGCGCGCTGGTTCGATGCGCTGCTGGAAGAGGGCGCGGAGCCCAAGCAGGCGTCCAACTGGGTCAATGCCGAGCTGTTCGGTGCGCTGAACCGCCTCGGCAAGGGCATCGACGAATGCCCGGTGACGCCGGCGCAGGCGGCCGAACTGCTCAAGCTCGTCGCCGACGGCACGATCAGCGGCTCCATCGCCAAGACCGTCTTCGAAAAGATGATCGAAACGGGCGACGGCGCCGGCGTCATCGTCGAGCGCGAAGGCCTTAAGCAGACCAGCGACACCGGCGCGATCGATGCCGAGATCGACAAGATCCTCGCCGCCAACGCCGACAAGGTCGCCGATTACAAGGGCGGCAAGGTCCAGCTGTTCGGCTTCTTCGTCGGCCAGACGATGAAGGCGATGCAGGGCAAGGCCAACCCGGGCGTGGTCAACGAACGACTGCGCGCGAAGCTGGACGGCTGAACGATCGAATTGAGGAGACGGCGATGACGCGTTGGGGATTGCTTGCGGCCTGTGCACTGATCGCCGCACCCACGACGGCCAAGGCGCCGGAACGGCCCGCGCCCAAGCTGATCGTCGCCATCTCAGTCGACCAGTTTTCCGCCGACCTGTTCGACGAATATCGCCCGACCTTCACGGGCGGTCTCAAGCGCATCGCGGGCGGGACGGCCTTTCGCAACGGCTTCCAGGCCCACGCCGCCACCGAGACCTGCCCGGGTCATTCGACCATCCTGACCGGCTCCTTCCCGGCGCGGACCGGGATTATCGCCAACGACTGGACCGACCAGCGCGTCGCCCGTTCGGACAAGACGGTCTATTGCGCGGAGGACGAGCGGGTGCCCGGATCGTCCTCGTCGGCCTATACCGTCAGCCCCGTGCACCTGCGGGTGGAGACGCTTGGCGAATATTTGACGGCTCAGCGGGCAGGCAGCCGTTCGGTTGCAGTCGCGGGGAAGGACCGGGCGGCGGTGATGATGTCTGGCCACAAGGTCGACCAACGCTGGTACTGGGACGGCAAGAAATATTCGACCGATCAGCAGGGCAAGGCGCCGCCCAAGGCGGTGACGGCGATCAACAATGCGGTCGCCGCGATGATCGCTGCGCCGGCCTTGCCGCTGACGCCGCCGCCGGGCTGTGAAGCCAAGTCAAAGGTCTATGCAGTGGAAGGCGGCGGGAAGGCCGTCGGCAATGGCCGCTTCGCACGCGCCGCCGGCGATGCACGCGCCTTCCGCGCCAGCCCAGCGTTCGACGGTGCCACGCTTGCGCTTGCGGCGGGGCTGATCGGGGAGATGGGGCTGGGGAAGGGCTCGCAGCCCGATCTCATCGCCATCGGTGCCAGCGCGACCGATTATGTCGGCCACACTTTCGGGACCGAAGGCGAGGAAATGTGCCTGCAGATGGCCAGCCTCGACCGCGATCTGGGCGATTTCCTGTCATATCTCGACGCCCAGAAGATTGACTATGCCGTGGTACTGACCGCCGATCATGGCGGCAACGACATTCCGGAACGGCAGCGTGAGCGCGGTATACCGACTGCGGCGCGGATCGACCCCAACTTCACCGTGACGGCGATTGGCAAGCAGATCGGGCAAAAGTTCGGTTTGGCTGGCCCCGTGCTGTGGGGCGGCTCGGTCGGGGACGTCTGGCTCGATGCGGCAATCGCGCCGGCCATGAGGCCCAAGGTGCTGGCGGCTGCCGTCGCCATCGCCAAGGCTCACCCGCAGGTCGCAGAGGTTTTCACCCGGAGCCAGATCGAGCGCACCGCCGTTCCGACCGGATCGCCGGTTGGCTGGACGCCCATCCAGCGAGTCCGGGCTTCGTTCGACAAGGAGCGCTCGGGCGATTTCGTGGTTGTGCTGAAGCCACGCATCACCCCGATTGCGGACACCAAGACCTATGTGGCGACGCACGGAAGCCTGTGGGATTATGACCGCCGCGTTCCGATCCTGTTCTGGCGTCCGGGCATGAGTGCGACCCAACGCAACGACGCGACCGAGACGGTCGATATCATGCCGACCCTTGCGGCGATGCTAGGGCTCAAGGTCGACCGCAAGGTGATCGACGGGCACTGTCTCACTATCGAAGGCGTCGCCTGCCCAGCCGACTAGTGTCTGAAAACGCTTGATTTGTTAGCGCTCGTCGTCAACCTTGCGCGGTCTTACCGTCGGGGAGGGTGATGGCATGCGCCGGTTGGGTTTCGCGCTTGCAGCTTGTCTGGTGCTCAGCGGGTGCGTCAGCACGCGCCAGTTTGCCGATGTTGAATTTTCGCCGCCTCAGGGGTCGTACAAGCTGCTGGTTCTTCGGCCGGATATCAGCGTCGGGTCGGTCACAACCGGCGGCCTGGTCGAGCCGCGGGCCGATTGGACCGACCAGGCCAGAACGCAGGTCATCGCCGCACTTCGTCAGCAACAGGCCGGTCGCGGCGGCGATGCGACGATCATGGACAAACGAAGCGGGCTGGGCGGGGTCGACGCGGAGACGGTCGCCGAGCTTGAGCGACTGCATTATGCCGTCGGCTCGTCCATCGTGCTACATCGCTACAATGGCGCCTATCTGCCGACCAAGCGGCGGCAGGGGCTCGACTGGACGTTGGGGCAGGATGCGGTCGATTTCGGCCGCAAGACCGGCTTCGATTATGTGCTGTTCATGCATGCGGAGGACAGCTTCGCATCGGACGGGCGCGTCGCCTTGCAGATCCTAGGGATCGCCGGCTGTTTCGTCGGCTTCTGCGCGCCGAACGTCGGGGGCGGCGGACAACTGGCCTACGCCAGCCTGGTCGACCTAAGGACCGGCGATGTCGTCTGGTTCAACGTGGTTCAGGCCGGCAGCCAGGTCGCCGGAATCAAGATGGGCGACATGCGTACGGCCGATGGGGCGGCGCAACTGGTCGACCGGCTGCTGGGACGGATGAAGCCCGGCCGAAACGTGCGCGAGCGGGCGGGCAAGGCGAAATGAGCCCGATCGATCGACGTTCCTTCCTGCATGGCGGGCTCGGTGCGGTGGCCGCCCTCTATGCCGGAAGCGCCCAAGCTCGCGTCCTGCCGCGCGACATGGCTCCGTTGATCGGTCCTGGCTATCGCGCACAGGACGAGGACGAAAAAGGCCTGTGGCAGTTGATGGAGCGGGTCGAGGAGGAGGTTTCCGGATCGAACCTCCTCATCCGCGACGACAGGCTGACGACCTATCTTGGCGACATTATCGGCCGCGTCGGTGGGCCAGCAGCCAAGGACATGCGCATTTATCTGGCGCGTATTCCCGAATTCAATGCGGTCATGTTCCCGACCGGCTTCGCTGTGGTGTTCAGCGGCTTGCTGCTGCGGATGCGCAACGAAGCCCAGTTGGCGGGGGTCATTGCTCACGAAAGCGCCCATTTCCTTCGCAAGCACCAGCTTCGCGGGTGGCGCGACACGCGGCGCAAGACCGATATATTTTCGTTTCTCGCAATGGGTGCGGGCGTGGCAGGCGGGGCCACGGGCGTCTATGCTGGCGATCTCGTCCGGCTCGCGCAGTTCGGCACGATCCTCTCGCTGCTCCGCTATAATCGAACGCTGGAGGCGGAGGCCGACGCCATGGGCGTTCGCCTGCTCGCCGATGCTGGCTATGACCCGATGTCGATGAGCGAAACCTGGGAGCAGCTGATCGGGGAATTGAACCTGTCGGCAAAATATCGCGGAAAGCACCGGGAGCGCGACTTCGCGCTTTTTTCGACGCACCCGTCACCGGAATCGCGCATGGCAGACCTCAAACTGTCGGCGGCGGAAGTTCGTCAGCCGGGAAAGAGCTATCGCGACTTTCGCGATCGCTATCTGGCAGAGCTGGCCGGCATCCGTCCGCAATTGCTCGACGACCAGGTGAAGCTCAACGATCCCGGTGCCAGCCAATATGTCGTCGAGACGTTGGCCCGCGACGGATGGAACGGATTTCTTCGTTTCCACGAAGGGGAAATATGGCGCTTGCGGGGTAAAAAGGGCGACGAGGAGCGGGCGGCGCAAGGTTATGCCGCGGCGGTGTTCTACGCCGATGCGCCGGCCGACGCATGGCGCTGGCACGGCATCATGCTCCAGAAGAGAGGACGCACCGGAGAGGCCAAGGCCGCGTTCACCCGATATCTGCAGATGGCGCCAAACGCCCCGGATGCGCCCTTCGTTCGCCAGATGCTGGCCAGTTAGGAGAGGTCGATGCGTGGACGGTCCGTCTTGTTACTTGCAGCAATGCTGTCGGTCGCGGCGCCGGCAAGCCCGCAATTCCTGTCCTTCGGCGGTTACACGCTGGTGGAGGCGCGTGAGCACAAGGTCGGCGACGGCAATATGGCCGTCACGCCGCCGCGCCCATGGAACCGCGCTCCGCGCTCGATTTTCTTCGACCTGAGCGAGGTCGAGGACTGGACACAGAACGGAGTCTACCTCGACGGCATCAGCTTCGTCACCGACCTCAAGGACAAGAAGGCGTTGATCCGCCAGTATCGGCGGGACGACCGTCAGGTGCCGGTGTTTCGGTCCGACATGACCGCGCCGGAAATCGCGGCGATGGTCGAAAGCCTTTATCGCATCCGCGGCGGCGCGGTCGATTTCCGGACGACGTCACTGCAGCCGCGGCAGTTCATGGGCTACCCCGGCTTTCAGCAGGACTATGATCATCTCGACGGTGACGAAGTCCGGCGAAGGGGGCGGGTCGTCGGGGCGGTGATCGGCGGGCGGCTTTACATGGCGATGTTCGACGCGACCCAGATGCATTATTTCGACGCCGGCATCGGCGATTTCGAAGCGATCGTGCGTAGCGCCCGCCTAACGCATTAATCCGCCACCGGGTCGGGCGGCGGCGGCGCGGGCGGTTCGTCAGGCAGGTGCGGCACCGGCTGCGGTTCCTCCGGATGCGGCGGAAGTCCGGGTATCGGTGGACGGCTCGCCATGCTCAGGCCTGTCCCGGTTCCGGTGCGGCAGGCGATGGAACGTCGACGTCGCCAGGCATGGCCGGCGCTTCGGCAGGTGGAACACTCGGCTGGGCGGGCTGGATGGGCTCGGGCGGGGTTTCTGGCGGTGTGGTGGCCATGTCGTTACTCCTTCATGGCGAATAACCTTGCCGCTTCAAAAGGGTTGCTCGTCCTATCGCTCTTGTCTGGCGCGACAGCCTTGCTATAGGCCGCCCACTTTCAAGGCGTCCGCGCGGGCGTGGCGGAATTGGTAGACGCGCTGGATTTAGGTTCCAGTATCGCAAGATGTGGGGGTTCGAGTCCCTTCGCCCGCACCAGCCAGCCACGCAGTCAATCCGGGGGATTGGCGAGTGGCTGGCTCCAGACAGTTTATTGAGCAGGATCAAGCAAGTGACCATGAAGACCGTCGAGACGGAAAATGAAGGCCTGAAGCGGGCCTACACGCTCACCATTCCCGCCAAGGACATCGACGCCCGCGTCGACGGCGAGGTCAAGCGCATCGCGCCGCAGGTCCGCATGCCGGGCTTCCGTCCGGGCAAGGTGCCGGCCAACCTTATCCGCAAGATGCACGGCGAAGCGATCATGCGCGACGCGCTCAATACCGCGGTGCAGGACAGCGTCAATTCGCTGCTCGGCGAAAAGAAGATCCGTCCGGCGATGCAGCCGGAAGTCGAACTCGACGAAACTTACGAGCCGGGCAAGGACGCGACCATCCACGTCAAGCTCGAAGCGCTGCCCGACATCAAGGCACCGAAGATCGACGGGCTGAAGCTTGAGCGCCTGATCGTCGAGCCCGACGAAAAGCAGGTCGACGAGCAGATCGAACAGCTCGCCAAGTCGCAGACCCGCTACGACGACGCCAAGAAGGGCCACAAGGCCGCGACGGGCGACCAGGTCGTGATCGACTTCGTCGGCAAGGTCGACGGCGTGGCGTTTGACGGCGGTACCGGCGAAGACATGGCAGTCGTCATCGGCTCGGGCCAGCTCATTCCGGGCTTCGAAGATCAGCTGGTCGGCGTGAAGCTGGGCGATGAAAAGCAGCTCAACGTCACCTTCCCGAACGACTATCCGGCCGAAAACCTCAAGGGCGCGGCCGCGACCTTCGACATCACCGTCAAGGCGGTGAAGGTTGCCGGCGACACCAAGATCGACGACGAGTTCGCCAAGCAGCTCGGCCTCAAGGGTCTCGACCAGCTCAAGGGCCTGATCCGCGACCAGCAGCAGCAGGAACTCAACGGCCTGACCCGCACCCACATGAAGCGCCGCCTGCTCGACATCCTGGCGGCGGATCATGATTTCGACGTCCCGCCGTCGATGGTCGAAGCCGAATATGAAAACATCATGGCCCAGCTTCGCCACGAAGCCAGCCACGAAGCCGATCCGGAAGCGGCGCTGAAGGAAATCGAAGGCGATGCCGACGATTATCGCAACATCGCCGTCCGCCGCGTTCGCCTCGGCCTGCTGCTGAGCGAAATCGGCGCCGAAAACGGCATCGAGGTCAGCAACCAGGAAATGAACCGCCTGATCGGCCAGGCCGCGTCGCAGTACCAGCCCAAGGACCGCGACATGTTCGTCCGCTACATCCAGGAAAATCCGATGGCCGCCGCGCAGCTTCGGGCGCCGCTGTATGAAGACAAGGTCGTCGACTTCCTGTTCGGCAAGGCGGAAGTGACCGAGCGCACCGTCACCCGCGACGTGCTCGAAGCCGACCTCGAAAGCGAAGAAGGCCATGTCCATGGCCCGGGTTGTGGACACGACCACGACCATGACAACAAGCCGGCCAAGAAGGCTGCCGCCAAGAAGCCGGCCGCCAAGAATGCCGAGCCGAAGGAAGAGGCCAAGGCTGAGCCCAAGAAGGCCGCTGCCAAGAAGGCGGCCGCGCCGGCCAAGGCCGAAAAGGCGCCGGCCAAGGCTGAAAAGGCTCCGGCCAAGAAGCCGGCTGCCAAGAAGGCTCCGGCCAAGAAGTAAGCGCGACCCACACGCGCTTGTCGAAGCCCCGCCTTTCTCTCTACGATGGACGAGAGGGGCGGGGCTTTTCGATTCCGCACGCTATCGATGAATTGGGGGAAAAATTGGACGGCATTCGCATCGCGGTGGTCCTGCCGTGCTACAACGAGGAAGCGGCGATCGCGGAAACGGTGAGGGGCTTTCAGGCCGCGCTGCCGGGGGCGACGGTCTACGTCTACGACAATAACAGCAAGGATCGCACGGTCGAGATCGCCCGGACTGCCGGTGCCGTCGTCCGCTGCGAAAAGATGCAGGGCAAGGGTAACGTCGTGCGCCGCATGTTCGCCGACGTGGAAGCCGACGTTTATATCATGGCCGACGGCGACCTGACCTACGATCCCAAAGCGGCGCCGGAAATGGTTCGGATGCTGGTCGAGGAGCAGCTCGACATGGTCGTCGGCACGCGCCAGCACGAAGCGGCGGACGCCTATCGCGGCGGCCATGTGCTGGGCAACCGTCTGTTCACCGGCCTGCTCGCCAGCCTGTTCGGTCGCAGCTTCACGGACATTTTTTCAGGCTACCGCGTCTTTTCGCGTCGGTTCGTAAAAAGCTTTCCCGTGCTGTCGGCGGGGTTCGAGATCGAAACCGAAATCAGCGTCCATGCGCTAGAACTTAGGATGCCGGTTGGCGAACTGGTCACGGCCTATGGCGCCCGTCCGGAAGGTTCGGCGTCGAAACTCAGCACTTACCGCGATGGCTGGCGCATCCTGAAGACGATCGGGACGCTATACCGCGTCGAGCGACCGGTCCTGTTCTATGGCGGGATCGGCGCGCTGATGTTGGTCGCCGCGCTCGTGCTGGCGGTGCCGCTGGTGCTGACCTACCTCGACACCGGCCTCGTTCCGCGCTTCCCGACCGCAATCCTGGTCACGGGAATGGTCGTGGTCGGGGTGCTCTGTTTCTTCGCCGGCCTGATCCTCGATACCGTCACCCGGGGACGTCGGGAAATGCGCCGCTTGGCCTATCTCGCGCACGCGGCAACCACTGTTGCGGAAAAGTGACAGATGCAGGTTGAAAAACTGCGTTAACTGGTGGCCCCCTAGGCACCTCCACTAGGTGTGATACGCTCCCAACACAGCATCGGACCTCGTCGGTCCTGAATGATGGGGGAGAAAATTTATGATCCGTCTGTCCACCGGGCTGAAGGCCGGCGTCGGCCTTGCCGCATTGTCGTTTGCGTCCATGTCTTTCGCGCAGGATGCCGGCGGTGCGCCGCAGAACGTCCAGGCCACCGAGCAGGGGCAGCAGAGCGAAATTGTGGTGACCGGCTCGCGCATCCGTCGCGACCCGCTCAACCAGGATTCGCCGGTCATCACCGTCGACCAGGACGCTATCGCCAAGACCGGCCTTTCGGCGATCGCCGACGTCCTCCAGCGCCTCCCCAGCGCAGCGGGCGGCCTTAACTCCAAGGTCAACAACAGCGGCAACCTCGGCAATCCGCCGGACGGTGGCGGCGTCGGCGCCGGTTCGGCGGAAATCGACCTGCGCTACCTCGGCGCCAAGCGGACGCTCGTGTTGGTCGATGGCCTTCGCTACGTCAATGCGACGAGCGCCAGCGGCATCCCGGCGACCGTCGACCTCAACACCATGCCCGCCAACATGATCGAGCGGATCGAAGTGCTGCAGGCCGGCGCATCCCCGCTTTACGGTTCGGACGCGATCGCGGGCGTGGTCAACGTGATCACCGTCGCCCAGCAGAAGGGCCTGAAACTGTCGGCGCAATATGGCCAGTACCTCGGCGATGGCGACGGCAAGACCCAAGATTATCAGGCGAGCTGGGGCAATGGCCGCGACAGTGCGATCGATATCGCCGTCGGTGCCGCCTATGTGAAGCAGGAGGCGGTTCGCTCCGCCGACCGCAGCATTTCGCTGTTCCCGAACCCGGGTCAGACGACCTGCCTTACCGGGGGTTGCAGCAGCGCCTCGGCACTTGGCCGTTTCGACCTTCGCACCGGTGCCAACACGGGTCTCCCGATATATGGCAACTGGACCATCGGCACAGCGCCGGACAACACGCCGACTTTCGCCGAATTGCGCGGCTTTACCACCGCTGACCGCTTCAACTTCGCGCCGTACCAGTACATCCTGACGCCCAGCAAGCGCTATGGCGGCTGGGCCAGCGTCAAGGCTGATCTTGGCGGCGACACGCACCTTCGCGTTCGCGGCAGCTGGAACCGGCGCAAGTCGCAGAACCAGGCGGCGTTCGAACCGCTGTTCATCGGCCCGGATGCCGGCAACGGCGCCGGCAGCCTTTTCGACACGCTGTCGATCGATGTTACCAATCCCTACAACCCGTTCGGGATCACGCTCCAGTCGGGGCTCAACCCCGACGGCACGCCCAACGGCCAGACGCCGACCTATTCGTTCATCGCCCGCCGCCTGATCGAGGCGGGGCAGCGTACGTTCAACCAGACGGTCAATACCACGTCGCTCACCGCCACACTCGACGGCAAGTTCAATGCGTTCGGCAAGGACTGGTACTGGGACGTCAATGGCATCTACGGGAACAACAAGGCGCACCAGTCCTTCACCGGCAACGTTCGCGCCGACCGCGTGGCGCTGGCCGTCGGGCCTGTCGCTGCATGTAATGCGACCCCGGGCTGCGTACCGCTCAACCTGTTCGGCGGCGCCGGGTCGATCACGCCGGCGATGCTCGACTGGATCGCCTTCACCGAAAAGGACCGCAGCAAGCAGAAACTTGCTGGTCTGACCGCCAACATCACCGGCGACCTGTTCGAACTTCCTGCCGGCCCGGTTGGCGTGGCGTTCGGTTACGAACACCGCAACCAGAGCGCCTCGTTCACACCCGATCCGATCGTTTCGGCGGGTCTCGGCGCCGACATTCCGGCCCAGCCGGCCCGCGGCAAGTACAACGTCGACGAAGTCTACGGCGAAATCCGCATCCCGATCCTCAAGGATCAGCCGATGGCCTATTCGCTGGAACTCAACGGCGCGATCCGTCACTCCGACTATTCGATCAGCGGCGGCAGCACGACCTACACCGTGACCGGCCTGTACAAGCCTGTACACGACCTGCTGCTGCGCGGCGCTTATTCGACCGGTTTCCGCGCACCGAGCCTCGGCGAACTGTTCGGCGGCCGCTCGCGCTTCGACTTGCCGGCCGACGATCCCTGCACCAGCGCGGCCGGGGGCCTGTTCCCGACCAATGCGACGGTTCGGGCAAATTGCATCGCCAATGGCGTTCCGGCTGACGGCAGCTATGCCGAAGACCAGGGCGGCCAGCTGCCGATCATCACGCAGGGCAACGAAAACCTGAAGGCCGAAAAGTCGAAGAACCTGACCTTCGGCATCGTCTATTCGCCCGAATGGGCGCGCGGCGACGGCGGCAACCTCAATGTCGAGCTCAATTATTACGACATCAAGGTGACCGACGCGATCGGCGCGGTCGATCCCAACGTGACGCTCAACAACTGCGCCCTTCTGGGCGATGCGGCGAGCTGCGCGCTGGTCAAGCGTACCGCCAACGGCTTCATCAACGAAATCGACGGAACGCTGGGCAACCTCGACAGCATCAAGACCAAGGGCCTCGATGCGACGCTCAACTACCGCACCCGCAACACCGGAATCGGACGCTTCGGGCTGACCGTCAACGCTACGCACCTAATCAAGTATGAGCTGACGGCGTCGAACGGCTTTGTCGTGATCGACCGCGTCGGGACGGAGCGTGGCAGCCCCGACCAGGCCTACCCGAAGTGGAAGGGCAATGCGACGATCGACTGGGGTATGGGCGACTTCGAAGCCGCCTGGACCAACCGCTACATCCAGAGCGTGACGGAAGCGAACGGTAACAAGCTGGGTAAGCGGATCTACACCGATATCCAGCTGACCTATACGCCGACGTTCCTCGAGCGGAAGGTGTCGCTGACCGCCGGCATCAATAACCTGTTCGACAAAGATCCGCCGGCCTGCTTCACCTGCAGCGTGAACAATTACGATCCGACCACTTACGACGTGCCGGGCCAGTTCGGTTACCTGCGCCTGTCGTACAAGATGTAAGCGTCCTACGCTTCGCGTCTGAAAAGGGGAGGGCGGCCCGCCGGATTGGTGGGTCGCCCTTTTCCTTGGCCGCCTTAACCATGGGCGGCTTGAACATTGCGCCATTCCTGCCGATGTAGGGCAGGCACAACATAAGGATAAACGGGTTTCCCATGGACCATCAGGACATCGCCAGCTACCTCATCCCGACCGTCATCGAGCAATCGAACCGCGGCGAGCGGGCCTTCGACATCTATTCGCGGATGCTGCGCGAGCGGATTATCTTCCTGACCGGCCCGGTCGAAGACGGCATGGCCGCCTCGATCACCGCACAGCTGCTCTTCCTCGAGTCCGAAAACCCGAAGAAGGACATCTTCATGTACATCAACTCGCCGGGCGGCGTGGTGACGGCGGGCCTCGCGATCCATGACACCATGCAATATATTCGCCCGCGCGTTGGAACGGTATGTATCGGGCAGGCCGCGTCGATGGGCAGCTTCCTGCTTGCGGCGGGTGAGCCGGGCATGCGCGTTGCGCTGACCAACAGCCGGATCATGATCCACCAGCCGTCGGGCGGTGCACAGGGCATGGCGTCGGACATCGAGATCCAGGCGCGCGAGATCCTGCGCATGCGTACCCGCCTCAATTCGCTCTATTCCAAATACACCGGCCAGCCGATTGAGGAAGTCGAGAAGGCGATGGACCGCGACAAGTTCATGGAAGCCGACGAAGCCAAGGCGTGGGGCCTGATCGACGAAGTATTCGATCGTCGCCCGGATGCCGGCGATGAAAGCGGCGCGGGCGATATCACCCCGGCGTAATCAAACTGTCATTTTTGTTGCGGGCCTGATGGCCCAAGGCTAGGGCTCGTTGGGTTGACCGGCGGGCCCTTTGCCATGCCGGGGAGGGGGGTCCATTCGCCAGATTGCCGCCTTGCCGTACCGTACGGAAGGGAACGCGCTTGACGCGCCGGTTTCGATCCTTCTGGTGACCTCTCGCGATACCGGGCGCTGGGTCATTCCCAAGGGAAATTTCGCCAATACGACGCCGCCCCACGCCGCCGCGGCCCAGGAAGCCGAAGAAGAGGCGGGCGTTCTCGGATCGGTTTGCCCGACTCCGATCGGCTCGTTCCGCTACCGCAAACGCAAGGGCAGTGGTGCGTCCCTGATGGCGGACGTCGAGGTCTTTCCCTTGTCGGTCAGTCGCGAACTGGACGACTGGAAGGAAAAGGGCGAGCGCGAGCGGCGCTGGTTTACGCTGGCGGACGCAGCGAAGGCGGTTGACGAGCCGGACCTGCGCGACCTCATCCGATCGTTCAACGCAACCGAATTCAACCAGGCGGCCCGACGGCCAGGAATGCTGTCGTTCGTCGCCGAAAAATCGAAGGTAGGCCCCATGTTTGCATGGTTCCAGCGACTGCTTCCCAAGACCGGCAACTTCTTTGAACTTTTCGAAGCCCATGCGGTGGCAACCGTTGCCGCCGGCGATGCGATGGGACGCCTTGTCCAAGGTGGTCCCACCTTGCACGAAAATGCTCGCGAGATTTTCGAACGAGAAAATGACGCCGACCAGATCATCCGGGAAGTGTTGAAAACGGTCCGCGAAACATTCCTGACGCCGTTCGACCGCAGCGCGATTACCGCGCTCGTCGGCGCGATGGACAATGCCATCGACGAGATGCAGGCCGCCGCCTCGGCCATCGAATTGTACGAGGTCAAGGACTTCAGCCAGGAAATGAAGGACATGGCGGCGATCATCGTCGATAGCGCCCGCGTCGTATCCGAAGCGATGCCCCTGCTGCGCGACGTCGGGAAGAATGGCGGCCGCCTGCATGAATTGACCGAGCGACTGGTGCGTATGGAAGGTCATGCCGACGTCATCCATTCGGCGGGCCTGAAGGCCGCCTTCCAAGCCCATCGCAAAGGGGACGCGATCCAGTTCGTCGTCCAGCGCGAAATCTTCAAGCATCTGGAACGCATCGTCGACGCCTTTGAGGACGTCGCCAACGTCATCGACGGCATCGTCATCGACCATAGCTAAGGGCAGGGGCGCTACCCATGCATGAACTCGCCTTTCCGCTATTGGTCGGACTAGTCGTTCTGGCGCTGGCGTTCGACTTCCTGAACGGCCTCCACGACGCCGCCAATTCGATTGCCACGGTGGTCGCGACGAAGCTGTTGGGCCCCGTGCAGGCCGTCGCCTTCGCTGCATTCTTCAACTTCGCGGCCTATTTCCTGATGCTGTGGTTCCCGACCCTGCACAAGGTTGCGGATACGATCGGCAAAGGCCTGATCGACAAGGACCTTGTCACGCCGGCGGTCGTGTTCGGCGCGCTGGTCGGGGCGATGTTCTGGAATGTGGTGACGTGGCTGAAGGGCATACCCTCATCGTCCAGCCATGCGCTGGTCGGCGGCATCGTCGGCGCCGGGCTGGCAAAGGCAGGTCTCGATGGCATCCAGTGGAGCGGCTTGAGCAAGACGCTGTTGTTCATCCCGCTTGCGCCCCTGATCGGCATGACGGTCGCGATGCTGGTTATGTTGGTGAGCAGTTGGTTCGCGATCAGAGAATCGGCGCGCGGCGCAGAACGCACCTTTAAGGCCCTTCACCTCGTGTCGGCTGCGGCCTATTCGACCGGTCACGGCCTCAACGATGCGCAAAAGACCATGGGGATCATCACGGTCCTGCTTTATTCGACCGGCTACCTGCACGGCGAATTCGCTGTTCCGCACTGGGTAGCGCTCAGTTGCTACGTCGCCATAGGTCTGGGCACGCTGACCGGCGGCTGGAAGATCATCGAAACGATGGGCAGCCGCATCACCAAGCTTTCGCAGCACCAGGGTTTCGCGGCGTCGACCGGCGGATCGATCATGTTGTTCGGGGCCAGCGCCGCCGGCATCCCCGTCTCGACCACCCACACCATAACGGGCGCGGTGATCGGCGCAGGCGTGGCGCGGCGCGCTTCGGCCGTGCGGTGGGGAGTGGCGCAAAGCGTGGTGATGGCGTGGATCATCACCATTCCATGCTCGGCGGTCGTCGCTGCCGCCTTTTATTGGCTCACGACGCTATTCGGCTGATGCGACCCTTGTGGGAGCCAGACGTGACCGCCATATTGCGCCAAGTGACCGGTTCGCAACGGAGCGGTCGTTAACTGCCTTTGGTAGTTTGATTGTATGGAAAAGCGGGTTAGCATGGCCCGCCGGTCGCCCTGCGGCCTGTGAAGGTGAAGACAAGGACATATATGACCAAGCTCCAAGGTGGCGGCGACAGCAAGAGCACGCTTTACTGCAGCTTCTGTGGCAAGTCGCAGCATGAGGTGCGCAAGCTCATCGCCGGCCCGACCGTCTTCATCTGCGACGAATGCGTCGAACTGTGCAACGACATCATCCGCGAGGAAACCAAGTCGTCGCTGGTTAAGAGCCGCGACGGCGTGCCGACGCCGAGCGAGATCTACAGCGTCCTCGACGATTATGTGATCGGCCAGCAGCGCGCCAAGCGCGTCCTGTCGGTGGCCGTCCACAACCATTACAAGCGCCTGTCGCACGGCCAGAAGGGCGCCGGTGACGTCGAGTTGGCCAAGTCGAACATCCTGCTGATCGGCCCGACCGGTTGCGGCAAGACGTTGCTGGCGCAGACGCTGGCGCGCATCCTCGACGTGCCGTTCACCATGGCCGACGCCACGACGCTGACCGAAGCCGGTTACGTCGGCGAGGATGTCGAAAACATCATCCTGAAGCTGCTGCAGGCCAGCGACTATAATGTCGAAAAGGCCCAGCGCGGCATCGTCTACATCGACGAAATCGACAAGATCTCTCGCAAGAGCGACAATCCGTCGATCACCCGCGACGTATCGGGCGAAGGCGTGCAGCAGGCCCTGCTGAAACTGATGGAAGGCACTACGGCTTCCGTCCCGCCGCAAGGCGGCCGCAAGCATCCGCAGCAGGAATTCCTTCAGGTCGACACCACCAATATCCTGTTCATTTGCGGCGGCGCCTTTGCAGGCCTCGAGAAGATCATCGGCGATCGCCTGCAGGGCAAGTCGATCGGCTTCGGCGCGCATGTCGCGGCGCCTGAAGAACGTCGCACCGGTGCCGTGCTGAAATCGACCGAGCCGGAAGATCTGATGAAGTTCGGCCTCATCCCCGAATTCATCGGCCGTATGCCGGTCATCGCAACCTTGGAAGACCTCGATGAAACCGCGCTGGTCAAGATTCTGGTCGAGCCGAAGAACGCCCTGGTCAAGCAGTATCAGAAACTGTTCGACATGGAGGATGTCGAGCTGAAGTTCAGCGACGACGCGCTGGCGGCGGTGGCCAAGAAGGCGATCGAACGCAAAACCGGCGCGCGCGGCCTTCGCTCGATCCTGGAAGGCATCCTGCTCGACACCATGTTCGACCTGCCTTCGATGGAGGGCGTCGACGAAGTCCATGTCGACAAGGATGTGGTCGGCGGATCGAAGGAACCGGTCCGCGTCTATTCCAAGAAGGAAAAGACGGCCTCCTCGGGCGGCGACGCCGCCTAAATGGAGTCTGCTCCGAGCGAGCCGCACCGGCTCTTTGACGACAGCTTGCTGCGGATATTCCCGAAGCCGATCCGCGAACCGCGGCGGGCGTGGCTGGCGATCCCGCTGGCCTATGTGCTTAGCATCGGTGGCAGCCTGTTGCTTGCCTCGCTGGTTCAGAATATCGGCCCGGCGTTGGAAACGCCCAAATTCCCCATGCAGGGCGGGACCGCGCTGTTCGCGTTGGTCGTGTTCGCGCCGGTTGTCGAGACCTTCATCATGGCCGGGTTCATCACCTTGTTCCGGATGGTCATGCGCGACGACCTGGCGGTCCTGGCGAGTGCCATCGGCTGGGGCGTCGCCCATTCGCTCGAAGCTGCTGCCTGGGGCCTCACCATCTGGTGGCCTTTCCTCATCTTCTCGACGCTCTACGTCGTATGGCGCCAGCGCAGTTTCGGCACCGCGATCGTCGTCGTCGCCGCGACGCATGGGCTGCAGAACCTGGTCCCCGCGCTTACTGTCGCCTATCCCGGTCTGCTACCCGGGCTTTAGACCCGCTTTGCCCGGGCGGCGCGTGTTGCAACGCGGTTGCGACGGTCCCATATGGACCTCATGACACTGACCCTCCCGATCCTTCCCCTGCGCGACATTGTCGTTTTCCCGCATCGCATCGTTCCGTTGTTCGTAGGGCGCGAAAAGTCGGTGGCGGCGCTCGAAGCGGCGATGAAGGCCGACAAGCAGCTGTTCCTCGTCGCGCAACTCGATCCGTCCGAGGACGAGCCCGATCGGGACGCGATGTACGACCTTGGCGTCGTCGCGACGGCCATGCAGCTGCTCAAACTGCCCGACGGCACCGTTCGCGTGCTGGTGGAAGGTGCACAGCGCGCGCGACTGGTCAATCTCGTCGATGCGGACGGATACCAGGCCGCTGAAGTCGAAATGGTCGACGAAGAGGCGTCGGACGATGTCGAGGCGACCGCACTGATGCGCTCGGTCATCGACCAGTTCGAAAATTACGCCAAGCTCAACAAGCGCCTGCCGGCCGAAACCGCCATGCAACTTGGCGAGATCGAGGACGCGTCGATCCTGGCGGACGCGGTCGCATCCAACCTGTCGGTCAAGGTCAGCGACAAGCAGGCGCTGCTCGGCGAACTCAATCCCGCACGCCGCCTGGAAATGGTGTTCGCCTTCATGGAGGGCGAGCTAGGCGTCCTGCAGGTCGAAAAGAAGATCCGCAGCCGCGTGAAGCGGCAGATGGAGAAGACGCAGCGCGAATATTACCTCAACGAACAGTTGAAGGCGATCCAGCGCGAACTCGGCAATGAAGGCGAGGATGGCGGCGACGAGCTCAACGAGCTGGCCGCCAAGATCCGCAAAACGCGGCTCAGCAAGGAAGCCAAGGCCAAGGCCAATGCCGAGCTCAAGAAGCTGCGCGCGATGGCTCCGATGTCGGCCGAAGCGACCGTGGCCCGCAATTACCTCGACGTGCTCCTCGGCCTGCCGTGGGGCAAGAAGAGCCGCCTGAAGCGCGATATCGAAGAGGCGCAGGCGGTGCTCGACGAGGACCATTACGGCCTTGAGAAAGTCAAGGATCGAATCATCGAATATCTCGCCGTTCAGGCGCGCACCAACCGGCTGAAGGGGCCCATCCTGTGCCTCGTCGGCCCGCCGGGTGTCGGCAAGACCTCTCTCGGCCGCTCGATCGCGCGAGCGACGGGTCGCGAATTCGTGCGCCAGTCACTGGGCGGCGTGCGCGATGAGGCGGAGATCCGAGGCCATCGGCGGACCTACATTGGCTCGCTGCCGGGCAAGATCATGTCGAACCTGAAGAAAGCGGGAACGAGCAATCCGCTGTTCCTGCTCGACGAAATCGACAAGCTCGGCCAGGACTTCCGCGGCGATCCGGCATCGGCGCTGCTCGAGGTGCTGGACCCCGAACAAAACAGCAAGTTCCAGGATCATTACCTCGAACTCGACTATGACCTGAGCGACGTCATGTTCGTAACGACCGCCAATTCGCTCGACATGCCGCAACCGCTGCTCGACCGCATGGAGATCATCCGGCTCGAAGGCTACACCGAGGATGAGAAGGTCGAGATTTCGAAGCGCCACCTCATCCCGAAGCAGATGGAGGCGCACGGCCTGAAGGATGACGAGCTTACCTTCACCGACGAGGGGTTGCGCACCGTCATCCGCCACTACACCCGCGAGGCTGGCGTGCGTACGCTGGAGCGCGAACTGGCAAAGGTCGCGCGCAAGTCGCTTCGCCGGATCCTCGAGCATAAGGTCGACAAGGTCGAACTGACGGCGGACAATGTCGCCGAATTCCTCGGCGTGCGGCGGTTCCGCCACGGCATGGGCGAGGAAGAGGACCAGGTCGGCGCGGTCACCGGCCTCGCCTGGACCGAAGTCGGCGGCGAACTACTGACCATCGAAGCCGTGACTGTCCCGGGCAAGGGCCAGATCAAGACGACCGGCAAGCTCGGCGAAGTGATGCAGGAGTCGATCCAGACCGCGATGAGCCTGGTAAAGGCGCGCTCGCCGTCATACGGCGTCAAGCCGTCGCTGTTCGCGCGCAAGGACATTCACGTCCATTTGCCCGAAGGTGCAGTGCCCAAGGACGGGCCGTCCGCCGGCATCGGCATGGTCACGGCGATGATTTCGACGCTGACCGGCATCCCGGTGCGCCGCGATGTCGCTATGACCGGCGAAGTCACGCTGAGGGGGAGGGTGCTCCCGATCGGCGGGCTGAAAGAAAAGCTGCTCGCGGCGCTTCGCGGCGGGATTAAGACCGTGCTCATTCCGGCTGAAAACGAGAAGGATCTGGCCGACATCCCGGCGTCGATCCGCGAAGGGCTGGAGATCGTGCCGGTCAAGCATGTCGACGAAGTGCTGGTGCGAGCATTGGCGCAGGCGATCGAACCGATCGAATGGACCGATGCGGACGAACAGGCGACCGAACCGGCTATCGCTCCGCAGGTCGCACCGGGATCGCCCACCGTCCGCCACTAACCTTTCGTCGATCACTTTGACTCATGGCGCTGGAATTGGGTTAAAAGCGCCTTTCCTTTCCATGCGAGCCGAGTCTCGCGATGCTGATGCGGGAGCCCATAAGCGATGAACAAGCAGGAACTCATCGGCCACGTCGCGGATCGCGCCGGGCTGTCGCGCAACGATGCCAGCCGGGCGATCGAGACGATGCTCGAGGTCGTCACGTCGGCGCTGAAGCGCGGGGATGAGGTTCGCCTGGTCGGCTTCGGCAATTTCTCGGTAACGCGGCGCAAGGCTTCGACGGGGCGCAACCCGCGTACGGGCGAGCCGATGCAGATCAAGGCGACTTCGCAGCCCAAGTTCCGGCCCGGCAAGGTCCTGAAAGACGCCGTCCAATAAAAGTCCGGCACGAGGATGCGGTGGGGCTGGACACCGCCATAACGCTCGCCTAATGGCCCCGGACCGGTTTTCCGGGCGCGTAGCTCAGCGGTAGAGCACACCCTTCACACGGGTGGGGTCACAGGTTCAATCCCTGTCGCGCCCACCATTTTCCAACGGGCCGCATGTCGATCGCTGACGTGCGGCCCGTTTGCTATCCAAGATAGTCGGGTTGGAATTGGGCGAGCCGGCGGAGTTCGTTCCAGTCCGTGAACGCGATCTCGCGACCGTTGCGTACAATCATTCCAAGCCGTTCGAGTTCAGCCATCACGCGATTGACGTTGACCGATGTCTGGCCAGTGATGTCTGCGATATGCTGCTGCGTGAACGGGTTGACCATCGATTCATGGTCGATGTCGAGGTTCATCCGGGTTGCCGTCTCGCACAGCAGGTGGGCAACCCTCGCGGTAGAGTCGCGACGCCCGGTATTCACCAACCATTCGTACCCGATGCTGTTGTGGCGCTGGACCAGTTTCCAGAAAAAGCGGGCCAGTTCCGGATTTGCATCGACCAGCGGATCGAAGTCGCTGGCCTTGCCGACCATGACCTCGCTGCGCACGATCGCCTGCACGCCATAATCGGTGGTCCCTTCCCGCGGCAGGATGCCGTCGCCCGGGAAACGGAGCGCGACGATCTGCCGCTTTCCGCTACTGTCGGCTTTGAACTTGGCGAGCAGGCCGCTGCGGACGAACATCACCTCGTCGCGCGCAACACCGGCTTCGCGAAACGGCCTTCGCGGTTCCACGTGAACGAGCCTGTGCGGCATCGAATCCAGAATGTCGGCGAGCCGCGGCTCCAGCCCGGCTTCAATTAGCCGCTCCCGAAGCGCGACCCCGTTTTCGCCCAAAGAACGGACGTGTCGAGTCGTCATTGTCATCTCCCCGATCGAGAGATGCGGCGGCCTGAAATTTTGCGCAACCTATATTAAAAAGGTTAATTTCCTGGCGACCACAATGATGGCTCCTTCAGCGCCGCGACCATCGAGATGATTTGGTCTTGCGTGAGAGCCTGGCCCGACTTGAGGTCCGGCGGTCCTGGCCATGCGGTATCCGCCATGCTGACACCCGCTACCGTGCGCTCACCTTCGTAGCGCGGAAAGATGTGGAAGTGGACGTGCGGATCGACCATCATCAGCATTAGGTAATTGATCCGCTGGTATGCCACCGCGCGTCGCAACATTTGTTCGAGGTCGTGGGTGATGATGCCGAGCTCAGCATGGGCGCCCGCAGGCAGGTCGCCGAACGCCCGCGCATCGGACTTGGCGGCGAGCACCAGCGATCCGGCGGTGACTTGGGTGGGCCGGAGCATCAACAACCAATGGCGATAATCCCTTAGCCTCGTTTCCGGGTAGCCGAATTTCATGATCGTGGCGTTGACCTGGTCCATTCGTCCACCATCGCTTGCATATTGGAAAAGTCGACCTTAAGGAGCGCGGCCAAGCCATCCAAGGCATTTCACGGCGATCGTAGCTCAGTTGGTTAGAGCATCGGTTTGTGGTACCGAGGGTCGCGGGTTCAAGTCCCGTCGATCGCCCCATTTTCCCTTGGCCGGACGGGTTTTTGTCCAGGCCGGGCAGGCAGTTAGGCGATCCATGAACACTCCCTGGGGCTACCCCGACTTCGACGCGCACGAAGCGCTTCACTTTGTCACCGACGAAGCCACCGGCCTTCGCGCGATCATCGCGATGCATTCGACCCACCTTGGTCCGGCGGCTGGCGGAACGCGGTTCTGGCATTATGCCGACGATGCCGATGCACTGACGGACGCGCTGCGCCTGTCCCGGGGGATGAGTTATAAGAATGCCATGGCGGGACTGCCGCTCGGCGGCGGCAAGGCGGTCATCCTCGCCGATGGAAACCGGACGAAGACCGACGCCATGGTCGCGGCGTTCGGCAAGGCGATCGATCGCCTCGGCGGCAACTATGTCACCGCCGAAGACGTCGGAATGAGCGTCAAGGACATGATGACGATCGCCGGCCAAACGAAATATGTCGCGGGCCTCCCGGTCGAAGGGGGTGCTGTGGGTGGCGATCCCGGGCCGCATACCTCGCTTGGGGTGTTCCTCGGCATCAAGGCGGCGGTCAAGCGGGCGCTGGGCAAGGACAGCCTGTCGGGGCTTCATCTCGCCCTTCAGGGCGCCGGCAGCGTTGCAGGCGGCGTAGCGCGCCATGCCGCTGCGGAAGGCGCCAGGCTGTCGATCGCAGACGTGGATGCGACGCGGGCTGCGGCCCTCGCCGCGGAAACGGGCGGCACGGTCGTCGACCCGACCGACATTCTCGGCCTTGAGGCCGACGTGGTCAGCCCCTGTGCGCTCGGCGCCATTCTGACCGAGGAGACGATTGCGGCCCTCAAGGCGCCGATCGTCGCCGGCGGCGCCAACAACCAGCTGAAGACGCAAGAAGACGGCCGTCGCCTGCAGGCGCGCGGCATTCTTTATGCGCCGGACTATGTCATCAATGCCGGCGGCATCATTAATGTGTCGACCGAATATGTCCGGGACGGTGGACCGGAACTGGTGCGTCAGCGGATCGAAGCGATCCCCGCACGGCTGGAAAATATCTGGGCGGAAAGCGCCGCCAGCGGGCGCGACCCGGCGGCGGTGGCCGACGCCATGGCGCAGCAGCTGATCGGCCGCGGCTAAGCCGGTTTAGCCAATATCGATGAAGGTCGATTGAAGCGGGCGCAGGCCTCGGCTAGGGCTGTTGCATCAGTATGCACGGTTACGCCAATCCCGCCCGTTTCCTGAAGTTCGCCCGCCCGGCAACCGGCTGGCTGCTAAGCATTGGTGCGCTGTTGATCGCGGTGGGCTGTTACAGCGGCCTGTTCGTCACGCCCCCGGATTATCTGCAGGGTGACACGGCCCGTATCCTCTACATCCATGTGCCGGCCGCCTGGCTTGGCATGGCGGGCTGGGGATCGATCGCCGCAGCGTCGATCAGCCAACTGGTCTGGCGGCACCCGCTGGCGGCGGTCGCCGGACGTGCCGTTGCACCGGCGGGCGCGACCTTTGCCGCCATTTGTCTCGCAACGGGCTCGATCTGGGGCCGCCCGGCATGGGGAACCTGGTGGGAATGGGACGGGCGGCTGACCTCTATGCTCGTCCTGTTCTTTCTCTACCTGGGCTACATCGCGCTGGCATCGGCCGAACGAGAGCGGGGTGGGGAGGGACGCATGACCGCCATTTTCGGATTGGTCGGCGCGGTCAACCTGCCGATCATCCATTATTCGGTGCTGTGGTGGAATACCCTCCATCAGGCCCAATCCATCAGCCTCACCGGATCGAAGATCGCGCCCGAACTACTTTGGCCGCTGCCGTTCACCATGATCGGGTTTACGGCGCTGTTCGCCGCGCTCGTCCTGATGCGGATGCGCGGCGAGCTTGCGCGGACACGGCTTGAAGCCAGACTGCGCAGGAGTGCCGTCGAATGAACCATTGGGCGTTTGTCACGGCCGCTTATGCCGTCACATTGCTGGCCACCGGCGGGCTGACGATATGGAGTTGGCTGTCGATGCGCAGGGCGGAAGCCGCGTCCGACGCGGTGAAGCGCCGCTGATGGTCAAGGCAAAGCATCAGCGGTTGATCCTCGTCAGCCTTGCCCTGGTCGCGCTGATCGGGGCCGTGCTCCTGGCGATGTGGGGATTGCAGGACCGCGCAGCCTATTTCGTCACCCCCAGCGACATTGCGGCGGGCAAGGGGCGTGACGGTGCTGCGCTCCGACTGGGCGGAATGGTCGTCAAAGGTTCACTGGCGCGCGATCCCGACGGCCTGACCATCCGTTTCAAAGTCAGCGACACCAAGAAGGAAACGCCGGTGCTGTTTCGCGGCATCACTCCCGACCTGTTCAAAGAAGGCAATGGGGCAGTGGCGGAAGGGCGACTGGGACCCGACGGCGTATTCGTCGCGG
Organism: Sphingomonas jaspsi DSM 18422; assembly: GCF_000585415.1. Taxonomy (NCBI): domain Bacteria; kingdom Pseudomonadati; phylum Pseudomonadota; class Alphaproteobacteria; order Sphingomonadales; family Sphingomonadaceae; genus Sphingomonas; species Sphingomonas jaspsi. The sequence goes on from NZ_KK073876.1 coordinate 1,671,064, forward strand.
ACACCATCCTGGCGAAGCATGACGAGCGGTACATGCCGCCGCAAATGGCCAAGGAGGCATCCGCCAAGTGATTGCGGAGGCCGGACTTGCTGCCCTGTGGCTGGCGGCGGCGCTTACCGCGCTGCAATTGGCCCTGTCGCTCGGCATCGCCGGGCCGGTGGGCCGTGAAGTTCGGACGATCCGCGGCGTGTCGATCGCGCAGGCGGTCATGACCCTGACGGCGTTCGGCCTGTTGATCCTGCTGTTCCTGCGTTCGGACATGAGCGTGCTGCTGGTGGCGGAGAACAGCCACAGCCAGAAGCCATGGCTGTACAAGTTCGCCGGAACCTGGGGCAATCATGAAGGCTCCATGCTGCTGTGGGTCAGCGTCCTGTCGGTCAGCGGCGCGGCACTCGCCCTGTTGGAGCGCAGGCTTTCGGACCAGACGTTGAGTGCCAGCATCGGCGCGCAGGCCGCGCTGGGCCTGGGCTTCTTCGCCTTCCTGCTGTTCGCGTCCAACCCTTTCGAGCGGCTGGACTCTGCACCGGTCGATGGCCGCGGCCTGAACCCGCTGCTGCAGGACCCGGGTTTAGCCTTCCACCCGCCGACCCTTTACCTAGGCTATGTCGGCCTGTCGGTGGCGTTCAGCCTGGCAGTTGCCGGACTGCTTCGCCGCGATGTCGGGCCCGACATCGCCCGTGCGATGCGGCCGTGGGTGCTCGGCGCGTGGGTCCTGCTGACCATCGGCATCACCGCCGGCAGCTATTGGGCCTATTACGAACTGGGTTGGGGCGGATGGTGGTTCTGGGACCCGGTCGAAAACGCCTCGCTGATGCCTTGGCTGGCGGCGACTGCACTTCTCCATAGCGTCAACGTGCTGGCGGCGAGGGGCGGCCTTCGCGCATGGACCATGATGCTGGCGCTGGTCGCCTTTTCGATGTCGATGGTCGGCACTTTCCTGGTTCGCTCGGGCATCCTGACGTCGGTTCATGCTTTCGCCGTCGATCCGGAACGCGGCGCCTTCATCCTGGCGCTGCTGGCGATTTACATCGGCGCGGCGCTGACCCTGTTCGCGCTGCGCGTCGCCCATGTGAAGGAAGGCGCGCCGTTCGAGATCGTCAGCCGTGAAGGCGGCTTGGTCGCTAACAATCTCCTGCTGTCGGTCATTCTCGGCGTGGTCTTCGTCGGAACGCTCTACCCGTTGATCGCAGAGGCGCTGACCGGCGACAAATTGTCAGTCGGTCCGCCCTATTTCAACGCGGTCGCGACGCCGATGGCGTTGACCATGGCCGCGCTGATGATGATCGCGCCGCAGCTGCGCTGGCGACGGGACTCGGCAGCGATCCTGCCCCGCCTGTTGCCGGGCTTGCTGGTGGCGCTTGCGGCACTTGTGATCAGCCTTTGGCTCGCGCCGCAGATCGGCCTGATCGAGCGGTCGGCGCTCGCCATCGGCCTTGGTCTCGTTCCAGCCAGCCTCCTGCCGCTGATCGGTCGATCCCTAAGGCGTACGCCACTTGCCACTTGGGGCATGGTCATCGCGCATTTGGGTGTTGCGCTGTCGATCATCGGCGCCGCCAGCAACAGTGCGTTCACGGTCGAAGTGCTCCACGCGGCAAAGCCCGGCGAGCAGGTGCAGGTCGGCCCTTGGCTGATCGAATTCCGCGGCGTGAGACCGGCCGTCGGCCCGAACTACACCGCGATCGAAGGCGAATTGCGGGCGACGCGCGGCAACGGGGTATCGGTACTCCATCCGCAAAGCCGCTATTTTACCTCGCCGCCGACCACCACCAATGAGGCCGGGATCGAGACCTTCTGGAACGGACAGCTTTACCTGGTGCTGGGTGAAGAGGGCGAGGGCGGCAAATGGCAGCTGCGGCTGTGGTGGAAGCCGTTTGTGACCCTGATCTGGCTGGGCGGCGCGTTCATCGCGCTGGGCGGCCTGCTGGCGTTGCTCGGCCGCTGGTGGAAAGGCCGATCGAACCGGACAGACAAGACGCCGAAGCGCAGGAAGGGCTATCGATGAGCCGTGCCTTGCGCTTCGCCCCGCTGATCGTCCTGCTGCTCTTCGTGGCGGCAGTTGTATGGCGCCTTGCTGTTCCAGTGGATCAAAAGGTGCCGTCGCGGCTCATCGGCAAGCCGCTTCCCGCCTTCGCGCTGGTTGCGGGCGTTCCCGGCAAGCCGGGCCTGAAATCCACCGATCTGGCTCTGGGCCAACCGCGCATCGTCAACCTGTTCGCAAGTTGGTGCGTGCCCTGCGCCGGCGAAGCGCCGCAATTGCAAGCCTTGAAGCAAGCCGGCGTCCCGATTGACGCCATCGCCATTCGCGACCGCTCGGTCGATATTCAGGCGTTCCTGACCCGCTACGGCGACCCGTTCGACCGGATCGGCAGCGACCCGGAAAGCCGCGTTCAGCTGGCTTTGGGGTCGGCGGGCGTGCCCGAAAGCTTCGTCGTCGATGGTCGGGGCGTCATCCGATACCAACATATCGGACCGATCGAACCGGACGACGTGCCGCGCCTGATCCAGGAAATGGAGCGTGCGCAATGAGGCTTACGGTCCTTGTCCTTGCCTTGCTGGCAGCGACGCCCGTCATGGCCGACAGCGATTTGCCGGCGGCGCGCTGGGCCAATGAGCAACTGCCCGACCCTGCGCAGGAGGCCGAAGCGTCGAAGCTCATGGCTGAACTGCGCTGCCTGGTCTGCCAGGGGCAGGCGATTTCCGATAGCAACGCCGAAATGGCCGGCGACATGCGCGCGCTGGTGCGGACGCGGATTGCGTCCGGCCAATCGCAGGAACAGGTCCGCACCTACCTGATCGAGCGCTATGGCGACTGGATTAGCTACAATCCGCCGGTCGAGCCCAAGACCTGGCCTTTGTGGCTGGCGCCGCTGGTCATGCTGGCAGCGGGTGCGCTGTTGCTTCGCAAACGACTGGTCCGGAGGCGGTCCCCATGATGGCCTATGCGACGTTGGCGATTTTCGTGTTCGTCATTCTGGGCGGCCTATGGCTGGCGCGCATTCGCGGCCCGATCATGACGATGATCGCGGCAGCCCTGATGTTTGGCTGTGCGGGCTATGCGCTGCAAGGCCGGCCGACCTTGGAAGGCAGCCCGCGTGAATTTGCCGAACGGCCCGCGCCGCTGCCGCTGACCGGCGCGCGCCAGGCATTGCTCGGCCAGTTCGACCCCAGCGACAATTGGCTCAACATGGCCGATGCCCTCTCTGCACGCGGAAAGCCCAGTGAGGCTGCCGCGTTGCTTGCCAAGCAGGTCGAGCGGCATCCGGGCGACTTCAAATTGTGGATCGGTCTGGGCAATGCGTTGGCAGACCATGCTCAAACGCTCACGCCGGCGGCCCGCCTGGCCTATCGTCGCGCGGCGGAGCTGGCACCGGGGCACCCGGCGCCCGGTTTTTTCCTCGGACTGGCCGAGGCACGCTCCGGCAATCCCGAGGCGGCGCGACAAATCTGGTCGGATATCCTGCGAACCGCGCCTGCCGACGCCAGTTGGCGTCCCCTCATCGAGCAGGGCGTCATCGCCACCGGCGGGAGCGTTACGCCCCCGCCAGCAACAAAGGGTCAGGCCGGCTCGTAAGCGAGGCCGAGCGCCTCGGCGACGGCTTCGTGGCGGACCTTTCCGTCCGATACGTTTAGGCCGTTGGCGAGGTGCGGATCTTCCGCCATCGCCTTCTTGGCGCCGAGGTTGGCGAGCTTCAGCGCGAACGGCAGCGTCGCGTTGTTAAGCGCGAAGGTCGAGGTCCGCGCAACCGCACCCGGCATATTGGCGACGCAGTAGTGAATGACGCCGTCGATCTCGTAGACCGGGTTGTCGTGGGTGGTCGCCTTCGACGTTTCGAAGCAGCCGCCCTGATCGATCGCGATGTCGACCAGCACCGAACCGCGCTTCATGGTCTTGAGCTGATCGCGAGTGACGAGCTTGGGTGCCGCTGCGCCGGGAACCAGCACCGCACCGATGACCAGCTCGGCTTCCTGGATCGCCTGCGCGATCGCGGCCTTAGAGGCGAAGGCGGTCTTGATCTGGCTGCCGAAATGCATGTCGAGTTCGGCAAGGCGGTCGTTGTTGATGTCGTAGATGGTGACGTCGGCGCGCTGGCCGGTCGCAATCTGGGCGGCGTTGATGCCGGCGACACCGCCGCCGAGGATGGCAACCTTGGCCGGGGCCACGCCCGGAACGCCGCCGAGAAGGACGCCGCGGCCGCCTTGTTCCTTTTCGAGGTAGTGCGCGCCGACCTGGACCGACATGCGGCCGGCGACTTCGCTCATCGGCTTCAGCAGCGGCAGTGCACCCGACCGCGACGTGACCGTTTCATAGGCGATACAGGTCGCGCCCGACGCAATCAGGCCTTTCGCCTGTTCGGGGTCGGGGGCCAGGTGGAGGTAGGTGAACAGCAGGTGGTGCGGGCGGAGGCGCGCGATTTCGACCGGCTGCGGCTCCTTGACCTTGACGATCATTTCGGCCGTTTCGAACACGTCGTCAGCCGTCGGCAGGATCGTCGCGCCCGCCTGCTGATAGGCCTTGTCCGAAAAATCGATGCCCATGCCGGCATTGGTCTCGACAAACACCTCATGACCGGCCGCTACCAATTCAGCGACCGAGGCGGGGGTCAGGCCGACCCGGTATTCGTGGTTCTTGATTTCCTTGAGGACACCGACGCGCATCTAATTTCTCCTTAAATCCTCTGCGTCGTTGATACCCGATTGGATCAGGCGAAATCTTTGCAAAGTTGTGCGCTACTGCGCTATCATTCGCATGAATTTACGGTTTTGGAAGCCAAATTGAGGAATTTTGTCGAGATGGATAAGTTTGACGCGGGAATCTTAAAGTCCCTGACATCAAACGCCAGGCTGCCCGTAAGCGCCATTGCCGAGGCCGTCGGGTTATCCCAATCGGCCTGCACGCGACGCATCCAGGCTCTGGAGGCCAAGGGCTTTGTCCACGGCTATTCCGCTCGACTCGCGCGGCGAAAACTGGGCTTCAAGATCACGGCGCTGGTCGACATCACACTCGGAACGCAGGTTGAGGAAGATCTGGCGGCGTTCGAGGCGGAAGTCGCGTCGATCGCCGGCATCGTCGAATGTGCACTCGTCTCCGGTGGCCAGGATTACCGATTGAAAATTCTCTGCCGGGACCTCGACGATTATGAGCGTCTGCACCGGGAACGGCTTGGTCGCCTGCCGGGCGTCGTGACCATCAACAGCAGTTTCGTTCTTCGCAACGTGCCAACAAGGGGCGAGGCCGACGCCTTGTTCGGTGAGTAGACAGCCAATTCAGGCTCGATTGCAGCGCCAATGCGGGGGTGCTAGGGCGGCGCGCCCCGGACTCGGGCCCTTTTTGAGTCCAGACGCGTTACGGTTTTAAGTTTCTGGCAGTCAGGCGACCATGGATTCCACTGCAGCGAAGGCCATCGAGGGGAATGACGTGACCGACGGCCACGCCGCCGGGACGCACGGCCATCATCATGGCCCGCTGGGGAAGATGATGGTGGGGGCCATCGGTATCGTCTTCGGCGATATCGGCACCTCCCCGATCTACGCTTTCCGCGAAACCTTTGCCGGGCACCACCGGCTCGTCCCCGACAGCCTTCACATCTTCGGTGTTCTAAGCCTCATTTTCTGGTCGATGATGATCATCGTGACGCTGAAATATGTGCTGATCATCATGCGGGCCGACAACAAGGGCGAAGGGGGCAGCCTTGCCCTGCTCGCGCTGATCAACCGATCGACCGGCAATGACAAACGCAAATGGACCACCGGCATCGTCCTGCTCGGGGTGTTCGCGACATCGCTATTTTACGGCGACAGCATGATCACGCCGGCCATCTCGGTGCTTTCGGCGGTCGAAGGCCTGACCACGGTGAACACCGCGTTCGAGCCGTGGGTCATCCCGCTCGCCGTCGTGATCATCATCGGCCTGTTCGGCATCCAGTCGCGCGGCACGGCCAAGGTGGGGGCGATGTTCGGCCCCATCATGCTGGTCTACTTTGTTACGCTTGCGGTCCTTGGGCTTATTCACATCGCCAAATATCCGGCCGTGATCGTCGCGATGCTCAATCCCTGGAATGCCATCGCCTTTTACATCGACGACCCGATCCCGGCCTTCATCGCCATGGGCTCGGTCGTGCTGGCCGTGACCGGTGCCGAAGCGCTTTATGCCGACATGGGCCACTTCGGCCGCAAGCCGATCAAGTTCAGCTGGCTATTCTTCGTCCTGCCCGCGCTGCTGCTCAACTATATGGGGCAGGGGGCGATGATCCTCGCCCAGACCCCGGCCGACGCGCTGGAAATGGTCAAGAACCCCTTCTTCCTGCTCGCACCCGAAGCATTGCGGCTACCGCTGGTCATCCTCGCAACCATGGCGACGATCATCGCCAGCCAGGCGGTCATTTCGGGCGCTTTTTCGGTGACGCAGCAGGCGATCCAGCTGGGCTTCATTCCGCGCCTTCACATCACCCACACCAGCGAACATGCCGCCGGCCAGATCTATATTCCGGTGATCAACTGGGCGCTCCTGACGATGGTTCTGCTGTTGGTGTTGAACTTCCAGACGTCGTCGAACCTTGCCGCCGCCTATGGAATTGCGGTCACCGGCGCGATGTTCATCGATACGCTGCTGATCGCGGTCGTGCTCTACAATATGTGGAACTGGAACAAGATTCTTGCGACGGCGCTGCTGGCGATCTTCCTCACCGTCGACCTGCTCTACTTCGGTGCCAACCTGCTCAAGGTTCCGGTGGGCGGCTGGTTCCCGCTGCTGATCGGCTTCATCGCCTTCACGATGTTGACGACCTGGGCCCGCGGCCGTGCGCTGATGATCGCGCGCATGAACGAACAGTCCTTGCCAATCGAAGTGTTCATCAAATCGGCCTCGTCGAGTGCAACGCGCGTTCCAGGCACGGCGGTTTTCATGACCAGTTCGGTAACCGGCGTGCCCCACGCGCTGCTCCACAATTTGAAGCACAACAAGGTGCTTCACGAGCGCATTCTGCTACTGACGGTCAAGATCGAAGACGTGCCTTATGTCAGCGCCGGAAAGCGGTCGGAATCCAAGGAATATGGGAACGGTTTCTACCGCATCGTCCTGCGCTACGGGTTTATGGAAGAGATCGACGTCCCTGCAGCGCTGGCGGGGATGGAAGGCGTCGGCAGCGCTTGCAAGATGATGGACACCAGCTTCTTCCTTGCGCGCCAGACCCTCATCGCATCGTCGAGACCGGGGATGGCCATCTGGCGCGAGCGGCTCTTTTCCTGGATGCTGCGAAACGCCGAAAGCGCGATGGAATTTTTCAAGCTGCCGACGAACCGGGTCGTGGAACTCGGCAGCCAAGTAGAGATTTAAGCAAAACTGCTGGACGCTCGCCCTTCGCGACGCGCGCCCTCCGTTCAACTGGAGTGTAGTCCACAATGCCCGACAATCAGGCGGCCAACGAGGTCGCGGAAGCGCATGGTGATGGCCATCATGCGCAAGGAAGCGTCGCCGCGCTGACCATCGGCGCCGCTGGTGTCGTGTTCGGCGACATCGGCACCAGCCCGCTCTACGCCATGAAGGAAGTGTTCGTCGGCCATCATCCGCTGGCGGTCGATCCGTTGCACCTGTTCGGCGTCATCAGCCTGATGTTCTGGTCGCTGATGATCATCGTGACGTTCAAATATGTCACCGTCATCCTGCGGGCTGACAACAAGGGGGAGGGCGGCAGCTTGGCGCTGCTTGCGTTGATCCAGCGGTCGACGGGCGGCGGCAAATGGTCGAAGGGCCTGGTCCTGCTCGGCATCGCGGCAACCGCGCTCTTTTTCGGCGACGCGATGATCACGCCTGCCGTGTCGGTGCTTTCTGCGGTCGAAGGGTTGAGCACAGTGAGCGACAGCTTCACCCCTTATGTCATCCCGGCAGCGATCGCGATCCTGGTTGGCCTGTTCGCCATCCAACGTCACGGCACCGATACCGTCGGCAAGCTTTTTGGCCCGGTCATGCTCCTCTATTTCGCGGTGATTGCGACGCTGGGCGTCGTCCAAATCGCGCAGAACCCGGCCGTCCTGCAGGGGTTGAACCCAATCTGGGCCTATCGCTTTTTCGCCGACAATCCGATGTCGGCCTTCCTCGCTATGGGGTCGGTGGTGCTGGCGGTGACGGGTGCCGAGGCCCTTTATGCGGACATGGGGCACTTCGGGAAGAATCCCATTCGCATCGCGTGGTTGTTCCTCGTCTTTCCAGCGCTGCTGCTCAATTATCTCGGGCAGGCAGCACTCATGCTCCGGCTCCCGGAGACGGCAGCCAATCCCTTCTATCTGATGGCCGGGGAAAGTTGGCGCCTGCCAATGGTGATCCTCGCCACCCTTGCCACCATCATTGCCAGCCAGGCCGTTATCACCGGTGCCTTTTCCGTCGTGCGGCAAGCGGTTCAGCTCGGCCTGATGCCGCGCATCCACATCGATCACACCAGTGAGAAGGCAGCGGGACAAATCTACATCCCGGCGGTCAACTGGGTGCTGATGATGCTGGTCATCCTGCTGGTCCTCGGCTTCCGGGAATCGACCAACCTGGCCGCTGCGTACGGCATCGCCGTCACGGGAACGATGTTCATCACCGCCATCATGCTGGCCGTGCTGCAGCGCCGCGTGTGGAAGTGGCCGCTGTGGGCAGTGGCGATCGAGATCGGACTGTTCGTATTGATCGACGGCCTGTTCTTCGCCTCGAACCTGACGAAGCTGTTCGATGGCGGCTGGTTCCCGCTGCTGATCGGGGCGATCGCGTTCACCCTGCTCACGACCTGGGCGACGGGTCGCAAGCTGGTCATCAATCGCCTCAATGAAGGCAGCATGCCGATCAACGTCTTCATCAAGTCCGCCTGCACGAGCGCGCACCGCGTGCCGCTGACCGCGGTTTACATGACGAGTGCCCGCGACGGAGTGCCGCCGGCGCTGCTGCATAACCTCAAGCACAACATGGTCCTGCACGAACGGAACGTGCTCCTGACGGTCAAGATCGGCGATGTGCCGCGCGTGCCTGAGGAAAAGCGGGTCGAGCTGCACGACATGGGCAGCGGCTTCTACCGGGTGATCCTGCATTATGGCTTCATGGAGGAGGCGGACGTTCCCGCGGCGCTGGCATCGGTGCAGCAACCGGAGAAGTTCTACCAGCCGATGAAGACCAGTTTCTTCCTGTCGCGCCAGACCTTGCTCGTCTCGTCGCGGCCGGGAATGGCGATCTGGCGCGAAAAGCTCTTTGCCTGGATGCTGCGCAACGCGGAAAGCGCGATGGAATTCTTCAAGCTGCCGACCAATCGCGTCGTCGAACTCGGTAGCCAGGTCGAAATCTGACCATGGACGAAGGTGCGGCTCCCCTCATCGTGACGGCAGAGTTGGGAGCCGACGACCTCGCGATGGTCGATGGACTGCGACGCCAGCATTTCCCGCCGGAGCGGAATGTGCTGCAGGCCCATCTGACGATGTTTCATGCACTGCCGCCGTCGGCGGAAGGGGAGCTGAAAACCCTTTTGTCGGAAATCGCCGCTGGTCCGGCGCCAATGGCTTTGCTTGAGCAGCCCTATTCGATCGGCAGGGGTGTGGCGTTGAAAGTCCGTTCGCCGGACCTTGCGACCATCCGCGAGCATATCGCGTATCGGTTTCACGGCATGCTTACCGCCCAGGATCGTCAGGGATGGCGACCGCATATCACCATCCAGAACAAGGTAACCCCGGACCTTGCACGCGACACGCTTCGCAAGGTCGAAGCCGAATTCAAGCCACGACCGCTGCAGATCGCGGGCATCGGGCTTTATCGCTATCTCGGCGGATCCTGGGGCTTGGTCCGCCGCTTCCCATTCCGGGGTTAGCTGAGGTCGCCGATCCCGTCGACGCTGAGGTCGAACGCGGCGAGGCCGGCTTCGAGCACCGATGCGAGCATCGGCATGTCCATCAGTTCGTCGACGATATTGCTCTCGTCGCTCGCCGCTTCGATCGCCTCGTCCCAGTCGGATGCGTCATAGACTCCTTGGCCGACCCAGGCGAATGCCAGCACTTCGGCCTGCTGGTCGTCTGCGAGATCCTGGAGCGCGCCGATCAGCTCCTCTTCGACGCTGGTGTTGATGCTGTCGTCGAGCACCGACAGCGCTTCACCGTCTTCGCCATCGACATTTTCCGCGACCTCGCCGCCGTCATAGTCGGTGGGAACCTGTGCCTCATATTCCTTCGCACGAAGGATGATGCGGCTCAGCGTTTCTAGCGGGGTCAGCGGTTCCATGATCGTCACTCCAGTGTTTCCGCTTGAACGAGGGTTGGCCGCCCTTGTTCCGCTGTCGCTACAGCTTGTTGACGGGGGCAGGGGACGACCCTATAGGCCCCTCCGCGCCCCACGACGGGGCAGCCTTTCGGGGCGGAGTAGCTCAGCTGGTTAGAGCAGCGGAATCATAATCCGCGTGTCGGGGGTTCGAGTCCCTCCTCCGCTACCATTTCCCCCTAACGTTGGCCTCCGCTGGCTATTAGCTCCGTTATGGTTTACGGAAGTTAACCGCGGAGATTGCGTAACCTTGGTCGTACCTTGGGGGAGGTCACATGGGTGGCGTCGCGCAATTCTGGGCGTTTCTAAGTTACAGCCACCGCGACCGGCGTTGGGCCAATTGGCTCCATCATGCCCTTGAAACCTATCGGGTTCCGGCAAGACTGGTCGGACGAGATGGGCCTGCCGGTCCCATTCCCGCACGGCTGTCGCCCATTTTCAGGGACCGGGAAGAATTGGCCGCGTCGTCCGACCTTGGCGAACGGCTTGGCGACGCGCTCAGAAATTCGAAATTCCTTGTCGTGCTCTGCTCGCCGTCGGCTGCGTCGTCGCAGTGGACAAATCAGGAAATCGTCGAGTTCAAGCGCGCGCACGGTGACCAGCGTATCCTCGCCGCCATCGTCGATGGGGAACCCTTCGCCAGCGCGATGCCCGGCCGAGAAGCCGAGGAATGTTTCCCCCCGGCACTTCGGTTCAAGATCGACGCCGACGGCAAGCTGACCGACGAACGATCGGAGCCGATCGCGGCCGATTTTCGCGAGAGCGGCGACGGGAAGCGGATGGCCAAGCTCAAGCTGGTTGCCGGCATGCTTGGGGTGGGCCTGGACGAACTGGTCCAGCGTGACCAGCAGCGGCGGCAGCGGCGCCTGGCATGGCTGGCGGCGGCGTCGGTTGCCGGCATGGCCGTCACCAGCGGACTGGCAGTCGCCGCGGTTCGGGCCCGGCACGAGGCGGAATATCAGCGCGGCCAATCCGACAGTCTCGTCGAATTCATGCTGACGGACTTGCGGGCGAAGCTGGAACCGGTGGGACGTCTCGATGCGCTCGACGCAGTGGGGGAACGGGCGCTTCACTATTACGGGCGGCAGGACGTTGCCGATCTCAGCGCCGATGAGCTGGGGCATCGTTCGAAGGCGCTCAATCTCGTTGGCGAAGTGCGAAATCTGCGCGGCGACATGGCCGGTTCGATGCGCGCCTTTGCCGAAGCCGCGCGGACGACGGGGGAGCAGCTGCGCCGCGATCCCGACGATCCGCAGCGAAATTTCGATCATGCGCAGAGCATGTTCTGGGTTGGATATTATGCCTGGCAGACCGGTGATCGCGCGCAGGCCCGGCGCGACTTCGAACAATATCGCGCCTTGGCCGGGAAGCTGGTGGCGATCGATCCCAAGAAGCCCGAATGGCAGGCCGAAGTCGCCTATGCGGAAACGAACCTTGGCGTGCTGCGCATGGAGGCGGGCGACGGGGCAGGGGCGGTCGGCCACTTCAAGGCCGCCGAGCGGGTTTGGCGGGCGTTGGGCGGAGACAAGCCGGGCAATCGCGACATGAGCTACCAGCTTGCCCAATCGCTCGCGTGGCAGGCCGACGCATACCGTAGCGCAGGCGACAGCCCGAAGGCGCTGGCGGTCCGCCGGGCGGAAAGCGGGATTTACCGCCTCGTGCTGGCCAAGGCGCCCGACGACTATGAGATGCGCGAAGGGCTGACCGTTTCGCAGAGCCGGCTTGCCCAACTGATGCTCGACGTCGGCATGTCGCGCGCCGCCTTCGACCTTGCCCGTTCCGCCAATCGCGATGCGGAGGCATTGCTCCAGCGCGATTCGAAAAATGCCCTCTGGAAAGAGATGGCGGCCAAGTCGCGAAACATCCTGGCGGAGATCGCCATCGTCAACGGCGACCTTCCAACAGCACGGTCCGCGAACCATTCCGCTGCAGCCCTCTGCCAGGAATTGGTCGACACCGGCAAAACGGTCGAAAAATGGAGGAGCGATTGCCTTGCTCCGGCGCGGTGGATGGCCGCGCTGATCGACGTCCGAACCGGGGATGCAAGCGGCGGTATCCGCTTGGCCCAAGACTTCCAGCATGCGTTTGCCAAGCCGCCATCGGTCCCCAGCCAGGAACTGTTGTTCGGCCAAGTGATGGCCAGGCTGATCGCTGCCAAAGGCACGGGCGGGTCCGGTGCCGCCCAGGCGGGCGTGGTGCTCGCATCCATGCAAATCCCAAAGGACGCGCGGTTGAGGGCGGCCGCCAATTATCTTTCGCCCTCGTCTCAGGCGCCGAGCAGCTATCCGCTCGCCAGCCTGATGGGAACGGAGCAATGACATGACCCTTACCGAAACGAAGCCCGACATGACCCTGGCCGTCAACGTGGCACTGACCGGTTCGATCGATTCGAACGGCACGCTGACCTTCAGCAATGTGAACTATACGCAAGGCACGACGATCCCGGCGTCGACCAGCGTCGTCGATGCGAACGGCGACATAGACCTTACGCAAATGAAGAAGACGCACGGCTATTCGGATGACACAACCATCACGTTCAACCTGTCCGGCACGATCACGGACAGCAACGGCAACAATGTCGCCTTTTCCTATCCTGAACCCGCCAGCTCGGCGATAACCATCTCCAACGGCGGTAACGACAGCGGCTTCAGCGCGCAGTTCGGCGGCAATGTGTGCATCCTGATCGTGAACGATCTCGACAAGGACGCGAAGCATCACGACTACGCACTGAACATCTACGCCGATTATGGCCAAGGCATATCGCAGCCGATCGATCCGGCGATCATCAATCGGTAAGTGCAAGGAACGCAAAAACGCCCGGGCACTAGTCCCGGGCGTCCTTGCGTGACGATTGCTCGTCAGCCCCCTTGGAATAGACGGCCACCACCCCCTGACAGGTAGCAGCATCCTCCCTGGACCCTCCGGCCATCGCCAGCTTGATCCGATGGCTGAGGCTTAATCCCGCCAAGTGCCTGATGTCACGCCTCAAACAGCAGCATTGAAACATTATGGTGACGGCTGTGTCCGGCGTGCAACATGGTGCGCGGGGCGTTGCGTTGCAGCATGGCGCCCTTTAGACGGCTTGCAGCCAATTCTCCTCGTTTGCGAAAGTATCTCCCTTGCGCCTTTCCCGCTCGTTTCTCCCCGTTCTAAAGGAAAGCCCGTCCGATGCGCAGATCGTCAGCCACAAGCTGATGCTGCAGGCGGGGCTGGTCCGCCAGACCGCCGCCGGGATCTACGCCTGGCTGCCGACGGGCTGGCGCGTCCTCCAGAAGATCGCGCAGATCGTTCGCGAGGAGCAGGACAGGGCCGGCGCAATCGAGCTGCTGATGCCGACGCTGCAGTCGGCCGACCTGTGGCGCCAATCGGGCCGCTATGACGCATACGGTCCCGAAATGCTGCGGATCAAGGACCGGCATGAGCGCGAAATGCTCTATGGTCCGACCAACGAGGAAATGATCACCGCGATCTTCCGCGACGACGTGAAGAGCTATCGCGACCTCCCGCGCACGCTTTACCACATCCAGTGGAAGTTCCGTGACGAGGTCCGCCCGCGCTTCGGCGTGATGCGCGGCCGCGAGTTCTTGATGAAGGATGCCTACTCGTTCGACCTTGACGAGGCCGGCGCCCGCAACAGCTATTACACCCAGCTGCTCGCTTACCTGCGCACCTTCCAGCGGATGGGCATCAAGGCGGTCCCGATGAAGGCGGCGTCGGGGCCGATCGGCGGCGACCTCAGCCATGAATTCATCGTCTTGGCACCCACGGGCGAAAGTGAGGTGTTTTACGACGCGGCCTTCGAGGAATTCGACTGGGGCCAGGCCGAACTGCGCTATGACGACGCGGATGGTCTCAAGGGCCTCTTCGACAAAGTGAGCGGCACCTATTCGGCGACCGACGAGACGCATGATGAAGGCCGCTGGGCCGAAGTGCCGGCCGACCGCCAGCGCACCGGTCGCGGGATCGAGGTCGGCCACATCTTTTATTTCGGTACCAAATATTCCGCCGCCATGGGGCTGAAGGTTTCCGGCCAGGACGGGTCGATGGTGACGCCCGAAATGGGCAGCTACGGCATCGGCGTTTCGCGCCTCGTCGGCGCCATCATCGAGGCCAGCCACGACGACAAGGGCATCGTCTGGCCCGAAGCGGTGGCACCGTGGAAAGTCGGCCTCGTAACCATGCGCGGCGATGACGAAGCCTCCATCGCGGCCGCCGAGGATATCTATGCGCGCCTGACCGCCGCCAATGTCGAGGTGCTTTACGACGACCGCGACGAGCGGGGCGGGGTCAAGCTGGGCGGCATGGACCTGATGGGCCTGCCCTGGCAGGTGATCATCGGCCCGCGCGGGCTGGCGAGCGGCTTGGTCGAGCTAAAGAACCGTCGCACCGGCGAAAAAGAGGAACTTTCGATCGACGCAGCCATTGAGCGCCTCACCGCATGATCCTCAACGCTTATGAAAAAATGATCGCCAAACGCTACTTGCTTCCGGGCAAGGGCGAGGGCTTCATTTTTGTCGTCGTCGGTTTCTCGGTCGGCGCCGTTGCGCTCGGCGTTGCTGCCCTCATCATCGTCATGAGCGTGATGAACGGCTTTCGGGCCGAACTGTTCGACAAGATCAGCGGGTTGAACGGTCACGCCATCATTCAGGGCTATGACGGACGCCTGTCGGATTGGCAGCAGATCGCCGACGCGGCGCGCAAGACGCCCGGCGTGGTATCCGCCACCCCGCTGATCGAACAGCCACTGATGGCGTCCGCCAACGGCCGCGTCGAAGGGGTCTTGGTTCGGGGTAGCCGGATCGAAGATATTCGTTTGAACCCAGTGCTCTCGGGGAACGTCCTGTCCGGCGATCTGAAGTCACTGGCGCCCGACAATGGCACGGTCGCGATCGGCTCCGGTCTTGCCCAGAACATCGGCGCATTTCCGGGAAGCGAGATTACGCTGATCAGTCCGGAAGGCCGGTCGACTCCGGTCGGAACGGTGCCCCGCATGGTGACCTATCGCGTCGGCGCGGTGTTTGAGACCGGCATCTACGACTATGACAAGGCGTTCGTGATCATGCCGATGCAGGATGCGCAGACGCTTCTGATGCTGGGCGACCAGGTCGGCATGGTCGAAATCCAGACCAACAACCCTGACAAGGTCGCCAGTATCGTCGCACCCCTTCAGCCGCTGGTACAGGGCAAGGGCGTGATCGCCGACTGGCGCCAGATGAACAGCGCGCTGTTCGAAGCCTTGCAGGTCGAACGCATCGCCATGTTCGTGGTGTTGTGCATCATCATCCTCGTTGCCGCCTTCAACATTGCGTCCTCGCTGATCATGATGGTGCGATCCAAGACCCGGGACATCGCCATCCTGCGGACCATGGGCGCCAGCCGGAAGGCGATGACCAAGGTTTTCATGACCGTTGGCCTCACGATCGGCTTCATCGGCATCGCCGCTGGCGCGATCCTCGGCGCCCTGTTCCTCTTCTTCCGCCAGGGTATCGTCGACCTCATCCAGCTGGTGAGTGGCCAGAACCTTTGGGATCCGTCGGTGCGTTTTCTATCAGAACTGCCGTCGCGGACCGATCCGGTGGAGGTGATTGCGATCATCGCGGTCACGCTCGTCCTGACCTACCTTGCGACCCTGTTCCCGGCCCGCCGCGCGGCCGCTACCGATCCCGTGCAGGTGCTGCGTTATGAGTGAGCAGGTTCTCCAGACGAGCGACCTTCGGCGCAGCTTCACCCAGGGCGGGGTCACCATCGATGTGCTGCGCGGGGTCAACCTGTCGGTCGCGCCGGGCGAGATCGTTGCGCTGCTCGGCCCTTCGGGATCGGGGAAGTCGACGCTGCTCCAGGCGGTCGGATTGCTCGAGGGCGGTTTTTCAGGCTCGATCCGGATCATCGGCCAGGAAGCGGCGCAACTGGACGACGACGGGCGAACCGCGCTTCGCCGCGATGCGCTCGGCTTCGTCTATCAATTCCACCACCTGCTGCCCGATTTCGACGCGGTGGAAAATGTCGTCCTGCCCCAGGTCATTCACGGCACCGCGCCCGATGCGGCACGCGAACGCGCAACCCAGCTTCTGACCCAGTTGGGGCTGGGCGAACGGCTCGACCATCGGCCGTCCAAATTGTCGGGCGGCGAGCAGCAGCGCGTTGCCGTCGCGCGTGCCTTGGCCAACCGTCCGCCGCTCGTGCTGGCGGATGAGCCTACCGGCAACCTCGACGAACGCACCAGCGATCGCGTCCTTGGCGAATTCCTCAACCTCGTTCGGGGCGAAGGAAGTGCTGCGCTGGTCGCGACCCACAACGAACGTCTTGCGGCGAAGATGGACAGGGTCGTACGGCTTCACAACGGGGTGTTGGGCTAAGCCCAATTTGCTGGGGATAAGTGTGGCCGGCGGGGTGGCGACTCACGCCCGCCATGCCCATAGTGGGAGACGATGTCCGCGCTCCCCTACGTCCCGCTCCGCGTTTTCTCGTCCTTCACGATGCTGGAAGGCGCGATCGAGCCAAAGGCCATCGCCAAGCAGGCGAAGAAGCTCGGCTTTCCCGCCATCGCGCTAAACGATCGCAATGGGCTATACGCTGCCATGGCGTTCGGCGATGCCTGCCTTGCCGAAGGTGTTCAGCCGATCGTCGGCGCGCTTCTGGCCGTTGCCCGTCCGGGAGACATCGGTCCGGCGGGTGCGATCGACTGGCTGGTTCTGCTCGCGCAGGATCAGACCGGCTACGATAATTTGTGCAAGCTGGTCAGCGTGTCGCACATCGACCGGCCGATCACCGAAGACCCGCACGTGTCTTTCGAAGGACTGGACGGTCTTACGGACGGCCTGATTTGTCTGACCGGTGGAGGGGAAGGGGCGATCGCACGGCTTTTTGCTGACGGGCAGGCCGACAAGGCCGGGTCCTATGCGGGGCGGCTGAAGGCATTGTTCCCCGACCGCCTGTACGTGGAGATCAGCCGGCGCAACAACCCGATCGAGGAGTCCGCTGAAGGCGCGCTGATCGACCTGGCCTATGCGCTCGACTTGCCGCTGGTCGCGACTAACCCTGCCCAATATGCGGAGCCGGATTTCCACGCCGCGCACGACGCCATGCTCTGCATCGCCAATTCGACTTATGTGGAAAACGGCGACCGCCCGACCAGCTCGCCTGAGGCATGGCTGAAACCGGCCGACGTCATGACGTCATTGTTCGACGACCTGCCTGAAGCGATCGCTAACACCGCTGTCATCGCCCAGCGCTGTGCCGTCACTGCGCCCAAGCGCCGACCGATCCTGCCGCGCCTTAGCGACGACGAAGACGAAACGCTCCGCCGGGAAGCGCATGCGGGGCTGGAACGGCGCATCGACGGCAAGAGCGAGGAGGACAAGGCGCGCTACCGTGAACGGCTCGATTTCGAGATCGACGTCATCACCCGCATGGGATTTTCGGGCTACTTCCTGATCGTCGCCGACTTCATCCAGTGGGCCAAGGCCAACGACATCCCGGTCGGCCCGGGCCGCGGTTCGGGTGCGGGCAGCGCGGTCGCATGGGCGCTGACCATCACCGACCTCGACCCGATCGAATTGAAGCTACTGTTCGAACGTTTCCTCAACCCGGAACGCGTGTCGATGCCCGACTTCGACATCGATTTCTGCGAAACCCACCGCGACAAGGTCATCAGCTACGTCCAGCAGAAATACGGCCGCGACAAGGTGGCGCAGATCATCACCTTCGGGCGCCTGAAGGCGCGCGCGGTGCTGAAGGACACCGGCCGCGTGCTACAGATGAGCTATGGCCAGGTCGACCGGCTCGCCAAGCTCATCCCCAGCCATCCGACCGACCCGTGGGATCTCAGGCGCGCCCTCAACGGCGTTATGGAGCTCGAAAAGGAGGTCAAGGCCGACAAAGACGTCCAGCGCCTGTTCGATCTCGCCACGCGGCTCGAAGGCCTGCCGCGCCACAGCTCGACCCATGCCGCCGGCGTCGTGATCGGCGACCGTCCGCTCGACCAGCTCGTCCCGCTCTATCGCGATCCGCGCTCGGACATGCCGGTGACGCAGTTCGACATGAAATATGTCGAAGGAGCGGGGCTGGTGAAGTTCGACTTCCTCGGCCTCAAGACCCTGTCGGTGCTCAAGGAAGGTCAGCGCCTGCTCAAGCTCAAGGGCATCGACGTCGACTATTCAACGCTCGCCTGGGACGATCCGGCGGTGTTCGACCTGCTTCAAAAGGGCGACACGGTCGGCGTGTTCCAGCTGGAATCGGAAGGCATGCGGCGAACGC
This sequence comes from Sphingomonas jaspsi DSM 18422, assembly GCF_000585415.1. Taxonomy (NCBI): domain Bacteria; kingdom Pseudomonadati; phylum Pseudomonadota; class Alphaproteobacteria; order Sphingomonadales; family Sphingomonadaceae; genus Sphingomonas; species Sphingomonas jaspsi. The sequence goes on from NZ_KK073876.1 coordinate 1,689,590, forward strand.
TGGCCGCGGTCCGACCGACCAATTTCGGGGACATCATCGCGCTTGTTTCGCTCTACCGCCCCGGCCCTATGGACAATATTCCCTTGTTCGGCGATCGCAAGAACGGGCGGCAAGCCATTGAATTCCCGCATCCGATGCTCAAGGATGTGCTCGCCGAAACCTATGGCATCTTCGTCTACCAGGAACAGGTGATGCAGGCCGCGCAGGTGCTTGCCGGCTACAGCCTCGGCGACGCCGACCTGCTGCGCCGCGCGATGGGCAAGAAGATCCAGAGCGAAATGGACGCGCAGCGCCAGCGCTTCGTCGAGGGCGCGGCGAAGAACGACATCAGTGCGACCAAGGCCAACGAACTGTTCGACTTGATCGACAAGTTCGCGGGCTATGGCTTCAACAAGTCGCACGCCGCGGCCTACGCCTTGGTCGCCTACCATACCGCCTGGCTGAAGGCACATCATCCGGCCGAATTCTTCGCCGCGTCGATGAGCTACGATATTCACCAGACGGACAAGCTGGCCCTGTTCGTCGAGGACATGCGCCGCAGCGGGATCGAGTGCCTGCCCGCCGACGTCAATGCGTCCGAAGCGGCCTTCAGTGTCGAGGGCGATGCGGTGCGATATGCGCTGGGCGCGCTGAAGGGCGTCGGCGAAAAGGCGATGGAGTCACTGGTCGAGGAACGACAGGCGAATGGCCCTTTCAAGAATCTCGACGACTTCGCCGCGCGGATCGATCCCAAGCTGCTTAACCGTCGCCAGTTGGAAAGCCTCGCCGCCGCAGGCGCCTTCGATAAGCTCAACGCCGACCGCGCCAGCGTCTACACTGCGGCTGAGACCATTCTCGCGCACGCTTCGTCCGCTCATGAGCAGCGCACCAGCGGCCAGCACGGCCTGTTCGGCGGGCCGGCCGCGGTCGATGTCGCGGCCATCCGCCTTCCAACCAATGTCCAATGGTCGCTGGCGGAGCGGATGGCGGCGGAGCGCGACAGTTTCGGCTTCTACTTCTCCGCCCATCCCGTCGACGCGCAGAAGCACCTGCTTGCAGCGCACAAGGTGCGCACCTACGCGCAATTGTCGGAGATGACTGGTTTCGTCGAGGGGCGGAGCCAGACCATGATGGCTGGCCTGGTCGAAGGCGCGCGTTGGCGCACCTCGGCCAAGGGGCGGCGCTACATGATGGCGACGATCTCCGACCCCAGCGGCCAGTATGAGGCGACGGCGTTCGACGACGAGCCTTGTGCCGACCTTGAAGCGGCCGCCAAGGGCGGCACCTGCGGCCTGATGACCGTTGAGCTCGACCGCCGCCCCGGTGAGGACCAGCCACGCGTAACGGTCAAGAAGTTCCAGCCGCTCGACCAGCTCGCCAAGCGTACCCGGCTGCAGATGCATTTGACGATCGCCGACGGGTCGCTGGTAAAGACAGTGGCGCGCGAACTCCAGGCAGCGCGCGGGGGCAACGGGATCGTGCGCGCAACGTTGCCGGTCGGCGGAGGCCGGACCGCGACGGTCCTGTTGGGACAGGCATTTTCGCTCGACGCCGATCTGGCGATGCGGCTTGGCCGCATCCTGGGGGAGGAGCAGGTAGATCTTAGCGCCCCGCCAAAACTGGCGCTGGTCGGCTAGCTACAGCCCGTTCGCCGGTTCGGCCGGTGTCGGCGGTGGTTCGGGCGTACCTGACGGCTGTTCGATGTCCGTCGGCGATTGCGTCACATCCCCGCTGCCGTTGTCCGCAGGAGCCGGCGGTGCGCTAACCGGCGTCTCGTCGACGCTGGGTTCGGGCGGTGGCGGCGTAGCGGTTTCATAGTCCGCGCCAGGCTCGACGACCGGCCGGCCGGTTTTCGGCGGCGTCTTCTGCGGTGGCGCTGCGTTACCCTTGTAGACGCAGGAGTCGAGACCGTCGCGGCCGACGATACCGATCCGCGCAGCGATGCTGTTGCCGTAGCGACGGGTGAACCCCTTGGGCGCTACTGCGCCGCGCTTCTTGGGCAGCGGGAGCACCGCGGCAATGCGCGCGGCCTCGGTCGCGCTCATCGCGCTGGCGTCATGGTCGAAATAACGCAGCGACCCGGCGTTGGCGCCATAGGTGCCGATCCCGGTTTCGGCCACGTTGAGGTAGACCTCCATGATCCGCCGCTTCCCCCAGATATGCTCGATGAGGAAGGTAAAATAGGCCTCCATGCCTTTGCGGGCATAGCCGCCGCCTTGCCAGAGGAAGACGTTCTTCGCGGTTTGCTGGCTGATGGTGGATCCGCCGCGGATACGGCCGCCCGAGGCGTTGCGCTTGGCAGCATCCTGGATCGCGTCCCAGTCGAAACCACTATGCTGGCAGAATTTGGTGTCTTCAGCGGCAATCGCAGCGCGGACCATGTCGCGGTCCATTTCATTGAGGCCCATCCAGTCCTTGTCGACTCCGCGGCCGGCGATCAGGTCGCCGACCATCGTCGCGGTGATTGGTGGCGGCACAAACCGCAGGACGACGACATAGCCGATCGACAGGACGAACAACCAAATGATCAGTCGCAGCAGGAAGCCGAGGATTCCGCCCTTTTTCTGCGACGGTCGGCGATATTTTGGGAGAGTACTGCGCTTGGCCATGAGCGGACGCTAAGCGGGCGCGGTGCAAAAAGTAAGCCCCGGAAACCGAAGTTCCCGGGGCTCCATGGTTCGCTTCCGAAGATTTGAATCACGCAACCAAAACGGACGATGCGGGCATAGGTTCCGTGCCGGATCAAAATTTTTTACGGCCGCTTCATTTTTCGTTGAACTCTCCCCGCTTGCCGCATTGCAGCAAGTCTCATATCTGCACCTTCATGACCTCGACCAACGACATTCGCCGCGGATTCCTCGATTATTTCGAACAGAATGGCCATGCGCGCGTCGCATCGGCCCCGCTTGTGCCCCACAACGACCCGACGCTGATGTTCGTCAACGCCGGCATGGTGCCGTTCAAGAATGTCTTCACCGGCCTGGAAAGCCGGCCCTATTCCACCGCGACCAGCAGCCAGAAATGCGTGCGGGCGGGCGGCAAGCACAATGACCTCGACAATGTCGGCTACACCGCGCGCCACCACACTTTCTTCGAAATGCTCGGGAATTTCAGCTTCGGCGACTATTTCAAGGAACAGGCGATTACCCATGCCTGGACCCTGCTGACCAAGGAGTGGGGCCTGTCGCCGGACCGGCTGACTGTCACCGTCTATCACACCGACGACGAAGCGTTCGGTATCTGGAAGAAGCTGACGGGCTTCGCCGACCACAAGATCATTCGCATCCCGACCAAGGATAATTTCTGGGCGATGGGCAGCGATGGCCCGTGCGGCCCCTGTTCGGAAATCTTCTACGATCATGGCGACCATATCTACGGCGGCCCGCCGGGCAGCCCGGACGAGGATGGCGATCGCTTCGTGGAGATCTGGAACCTCGTCTTCATGCAGTTCGAGCAGGCCAATGACGAAATCGTCAGCGAGCTGCCGAAAAAGAGCATCGACACCGGAATGGGCCTGGAGCGCATCGCCGCCGTCATGCAGGGCGTCCACGACAATTACGATACCGACACCTTCAAGGCGCTGATCGCCGCGTCGGAGGAATTCACGCACACCAAGGCGCTGGGTGATCAGATGGCGAGCCACCGCGTGATCGCCGATCACTTGCGCGCGTCGGGTTTCCTTGTCGCCGACGGCGTGCTGCCGGCCAATGAAGGGCGCGGTTATGTGCTGCGCCGTATCATGCGCCGCGCGATGCGCCACGCCCACCTTCTGGGCGCCAAGGATCCGCTGATGCACCGCCTGGTGCCGCAGCTGGTCCGCGAGATGGGCCAGGCCTATCCCGAACTGGTCCGCGCCCAGCCGCTGATCGAGGCGACGCTGCTGCAAGAGGAAACCCGCTTCCGCCAGACGCTGGCCAACGGCCTCAAGCTGCTCGACGAAGCGACCGCGACGATGGGCGAGGGCGGCACGCTGCCCGGCGCGACCGCGTTCAAGCTCTACGACACTTATGGATTCCCGTACGACCTCACCGAAGACGCGCTGCGCGCGCGCGGCCTTGGCGTCGACCGCGAAGGCTTCGACGCGGCGATGGCCGAACAGAAGGCCGCCGCGCGCGCCGCGTGGAAGGGTTCGGGTGAGAAAGCGAGCGACGAGCTGTGGTTCGACTTGGCCGAGGAAGTCGGATCGACCGAATTCACCGGCTATTCGGGCCATGACGGCGAAGGCGTCGTGCAGGCGATCGTCAGGGATGGCGCCCGCGTAGACAGCGCGGTTGAAGGCGAAACCGTCACGCTCGTGCTCAACCAGACGCCGTTCTACGGTGAAAGTGGCGGACAGGTCGGCGATGCCGGAAAACTGTCTTCGCTCAAGGGCTTCGAAGGCCATGTTGAGGATACGTCGAAACCCCTCGGCAAGCTTCATGCGCTCCGCACCCGCATCGTCAAGGGCAGCGTCAACGTAGGCGAAACGCTCGCCCAATCCGTCGATGTCGCCCGACGCAGCGCGACCCGCGCCAACCACAGCGCGACCCATCTGCTTCACGCTGCGCTTCGCAACATTCTGGGCGGCCATGTCACGCAGAAGGGCAGCCTTGTCGCGCCCGACCGCCTGCGCTTCGATTTCTCGCACCCGATGGCGCTGAGCCCCGACGAAATTGTCGCGATCGAAGCGCAGGTGAACGCCGAAATCCGCGCCAACGAGCCGGTCTCGACCCGGCTGATGACCCCGGACGATGCAGTCGCCGCCGGCGCGCTCGCGCTATTCGGCGAGAAATATGGCGACGAGGTGCGCGTGCTCAGCATGGGCCGCGAGGGCGAGGCCAGCCGCTATTCGGTCGAACTGTGCGGCGGCACCCATGTGAACGCCACCGGCGATATCGCCCTGTTCAAGATCATCGGCGAAAGCGCGGTAAGCTCTGGCGTGCGGCGTATCGAGGCGCTGACCGGCGAAGGCGCGCTCGCCTGGCTCAACGGGCGCGACCAGCGCCTGAAAGAAGCGGCGGCCAGCCTCAAGGCGTCGCCGGACGAAGTGCCCGCCCGCATTGCCACGTTGGTCGAAAACGCCCGCAAGCTGGAACGCGAACTGGCGGACGCCAAGAAGGCGCTCGCCATGGGCGGCGGGGGCAAGTCCGAGGCCGCCGGCCCCGAGCAAGTCGCTGGCGTCGCCTTCCTCGGCCAAGTCGTGGAAGGCCTCGATCCCAAAGGCTTACGCAGCGAAGTCGACACCATGAAGCAACGCGTCGGTAGCGGCGTTGCGGTCCTCATCGCGGTCAACGAAGGCCGAGCCAGCGTCGCTGCTGGAGTCACCGACGACCTCGTCGGCCAGGTCAGCGCGGTCGAGCTCGTCAAAGCGGCGGTCGCGGCGCTGGGCGGGCAGGGCGGCGGTGGCCGGCCTGACATGGCGCAGGGCGGCGGGCCCGATGGCGACAAGGCGGACTCGGCCCTCGCCGCCGTCAAGGAAACGCTGGCGAAGGTCGTCGCCTGATGCATCAGGGCGCCGTAGAGCCGGTCACGCTCCACGGCGCCTGCCACTGCGGCTCGGTGAAATTCAAGGTCAGGCTGCATCATGGCCTGGCCTCGGCCCGTCGCTGCACCTGCAGCTATTGCGCCATGCGCGGTGCGGTCGCGGTATCGGCGCGGATCGATGGCCTTGAGATCATCGACGGCGCCGACGCGCTCGCGACCTACAGTTTCAACACCGGCATCGCCCAGCATCATTTTTGCCGGAATTGCGGAATTTACACCCACCACCAACGCCGATCCAACCCGGACGAGCTGGGCGTGAACGTCGCCTGCCTCGACGGACTGTCACCTTTCGACTTTGCCGAAGTCCCCGTTCTCGACGGTCAGAATCACCCGAACGACCGCGAAGATGGCCGCACCCTGCGGCTCGGCACGCTCCGCTTCATACGCGGCAGTCACTAGCCGGAGCGCACGTCCCTCAGCCGGCGCCGGCCCAAGCTGGGTTCGACGTCGAGATCGCCATCCTTCATGATCTCCGCGCGCAATTCGCTGCGCTTCTCATGGATCGAAGCGATGACGGGTCCCATCGCCACGCCAATGTCGACGAGCACCGCTTCCGACAGCTGCAGCGACGCTTCCATCGCTTCCGGCACGGCATCGGTCACGCCGGCCTTGTAAAGCCTTGCTGCATGGTGAGTATCGCGGGCGCGGGCGATGATCGGCAAAGCCGGATGAGTTTCGCGCAGGCGCCGCGCCAGCCGTGCGGTTAGCACCGGATCGTCCATGGTCAGCACTACGGCCTTGGCCTTGCCGAGATCGAGGCGATCGAGCAGTTCGCGTCGCGACACGTCCCCGAACATGACCGAATAGCCACGACTGCGAGCATCGGTGAAGCCATCGATGTCACTGTCGATCGCAAGGTATGGCCGCCCATGCTCCTGCAGCATGTCGGCGACGACACGGCCGACGCGGCCGAAGCCGAAGATGATTGTGCGGTCGGGCACGGCTTCCGCTTCCATCGTTTCGAGATGGCGCCGGTCGACCCCGCGGCCGGCCAATCGGCCTAGGCCCGCGAGCACTGGGGTCAACGTGAGGCCGATGGCCGTGGCCGCCGACCAGAAGGCCACGGTGTCCTGCCGCAGGATGCTGGCCGCCCCCGCGGCACCAAGTACGATCAGGGTGGTTTCGGACGGGCTGGACATCAGGACGCCGGTCTCCGCCGCTACCCCGGGTCGTGCGCCTGCCAAACGCAGCAGCGCCGCGGTGACGATCGACTTCACCACCAGGACGCCGGCCAGCGCGCCGATCAGGGCGAGCCAGTCGTCGACGAGGGCACCGATGTCGATCCGCATGCCCACGGTGATCAGGAAGATGCCCAGCGCCAGTCCCTTGAAGGGCTCGACCACCAGTTCGACCTCGTTTCGATAGTCGGTTTCGGCGATGACGAGGCCGGCAATCAGCGCACCGAGGATGGGCGACAGGCCGACCGAAGCAGTGACGGTCGCTGCGAGGATCACCACCAAGAGGGAAATGGCGAGGAAGAGCTCGGGCTTTTTCGACCGCGCGGCCTGCGCAAACAGCGTCGGCAGGATAAAGCGGCCGATGACGAGAATCCCGACGACGGCGAGTGATCCGTAAAGCGCGATCCGACTTAAACTTTCACCCACCTCGCTGGTGGCCGCGCCTGCGGTGGCGCCGATCAGGAACAGCATCGGCACCAGTGCGAGATCCTCGAACAGCAGCATCGACAGGGCTGCGCGGCCCACGGGACTCTGCGTCCCAGATATCGGCAGTACCAGTGCCGTCGATGACATGGCCAGTGCCAGGCTTAGCCACAGCGCGCTTTGCGTCGGCCACTGGATGGCGAGAAGAAAACCGCCGATCAGTGTCGCGGCGCCGATCATCTCTGCAGCGCCGATGCCGAACACCATCTTCCGCATTGCCACCAGCCGGCGAAAGCTCAGTTCAAGGCCGATCGTGAACAGCAAAAGGACGATGCCGAATTCGGCGAAGGGTTCGATCCCCGTGGGGTCGGTAATGCTGACGGCTTCAAGCCAGGGATAGCGTCCGGTCAGTGCGCCGAGGCCGAAAGGTCCGGCGACGATCCCGACGAGGATGAAGCCGATCACCGGATTGATGCGCAGCCGCGCGAAAGCGGGGATGACGATGCCCGCTGCGCCGAGGATGGTCAGCGCGTCCGACAACGCCGGAGTGATGTGGAAATCGCCCGCCATGCCCCTTCAAAGCAAATGATCCGGTCGAAGTCACGGCACCGTAGGCATTTTTCGGCGTTTTCACGGCGAGAGGAAGATCGATGACGAAAACGTTGAAGAAGGGCGACAAGGTCGCGTGGGACAGCAGCGGCGGGCATTCGGTCGGCAAGGTTGTCCGGAAAGTCACCTCGACCACCCACATCAAGGGGCACAAGGTTGCCGCGACCAAGGGCGATCCGCAGTATATCGTCGAGAGCGACAAAAGCGGAAAGCGTGCCGCGCACAAGCCCGCGGCGCTTCACAAGGCTTGACGCAGCGTCATGGCGTCAGCGTATGAAGCGGTGTGGCTGACGTTCTAATCGTTGGAGGCGGACCTGCCGGCATGATGGCCGGCCTGCTGTTCGCCCGCGCCGGGATTCCTACCAAAGTCGTTGAGAAGCACGCGGACTTCTTCCGCGATTTCCGCGGGGACACCGTTCACCCGTCGACCATGGAGATTCTCGACCAGCTGGGCTTGCTCGATCGTTTCCTCGGCCGTCAGCATAATCGAATCGACAAGGCGCGCATCAGGATCGAAGAGCGCGACTGGACGATCGGGGATCTCTCGCATCTCGATACGCCGGCGCCGTTTATCGCGATGATGCCGCAATGGGATTTCCTCGACTTCTTACGGAGCGAAGCGGCGAAGTACCCCACGTTCGAACTGGCGATGGAAGAGGGGGTGGCGGGCTTTATCCGGGGTGGCGAGCGTATAACCGGGATTCGCTACGCATCCGGTCGGGAAGAGGTAGCAGGCAAGTTGGTCGTCGCGTGCGATGGGCGTGCGTCGCTGGTCAGAACGCTGGGCCTACTACCGGTCGAAACGCTCGGTGCGCCGATGGACGTGCTTTGGTTCCGGCTTCCCAAGAATGACGACGGCAGAGACGCGTTGCGGGGTTCGGTGCAGCCCGGGCGGATGGTCGTGCTCATCGATCGCGACGACTATTGGCAGGTCGCCTTCCTGATCGCGAAGGGATCGGAAGCGGAGGTGCGGGCGCGGGGTCTGGACTGGCTCCGATCTGAGGTGCGCGACGCCTTTCCGGACGCCGACCTTGGCGGTGCGCTCCAATCCGATGACGACGTCAAGTTGCTCAGTGTCGCCGTCGACCGCCTAAAATCATGGTCGAGGCCGGGCCTGCTGGCGATCGGCGATGCGGCGCATGCGATGAGCCCGATCGGCGGGATCGGAATCAACCTCGCGATTCAGGACGCGGTCGCGGCGGCAAATCTGCTTGCGGGCCCGATCAGGGCCGGCAAAGCGGTCGATCCGTTGCTCGATCGCGTTCGCAAACGCCGGCTATTCCCGACGCGCCTGATCCAGGCCGGTCAGGTCGCGGCGCAGGACAATATCATCGGTCGAGTGTTGGGTGGCGGCGCGGTTCGCGCGCCTTGGCCGGTCAAGTTGCTCGACCGTATTCCGCTCCTCAGGCGGATCCCGGGCAGGATCGTTGGGCTAGGCGTCCGGCGCGAGGAAGTTCTCTCGCCGAACGCCTTTCCCTCAATTATTTAAGCCCAGTTCTTCATTTCGTTTTCGAGGTTTTCGCGGATCGCCTCGAAGAATTGCTCGGTCGTCATCCACGGCTGGTCCGGTCCGACCAGAATCGCGAGATCCTTGGTCATCTTGCCTTCTTCGACGGTGCGCACGCACACCGCTTCCAGCGTCTCGGCAAAGCGGACGACGTCGGGCGTCTCGTCCAGCTTGCCACGGAACTTGAGGCCGCCGGTCCAGGCAAAGATCGACGCGATCGGGTTGGTCGAGGTCGCCTTGCCCTGCTGATGCTGGCGATAGTGGCGGGTAACGGTGCCGTGCGCCGCTTCGGCTTCGACCGTCTTGCCGTCAGGGGTCATCAGGACCGACGTCATCAGGCCCAGCGAGCCGAAGCCCTGCGCGACCTGGTCCGACTGGACGTCGCCGTCATAATTCTTGCAGGCCCAGATGAACTTGCCGCTCCACTTCAGCGCCGACGCGACCATGTCGTCGATCAGGCGGTGCTGATATTCGATCCCGGCCTTTTCGAACGCCGCCTTGAATTCAGCGTCGTAGATTTCCTGGAAGATGTCCTTGAAGCGGCCGTCATAGGCCTTGAGGATGGTGTTCTTGGTCGACAGGTATACCGGCCAGCCGCGCTGTAGGCCGTAGTTCATGCAGGCGCGGGCGAAGTCGCGGATCGATTCGTCGAGGTTGTACATGCCCATCGCGACGCCGGCCGACGGAAACTCAAACACTTCATGTTCGATTTCCTGGCCGTCTTGGCCGACGAACTTCATGGTCAGCTTGCCCGGTCCGGGCACTTTGAAATCGGTCGCCTTATACTGATCACCGAAGGCATGACGGCCAACCACGATGGGGTCGGTCCAACCCGGAATCAGGCGCGGGATGTTGTCGATGACGATCGGTTCGCGGAAAACGACGCCGCCCAAGATGTTGCGGATGGTCCCGTTGGGCGACTTCCACATCTTCTTGAGGTTGAATTCCTCGACGCGGGCCTCGTCCGGGGTGATGGTCGCGCATTTCACGCCGACGCCATACTGCTTGATCGCATTGGCGGCATCGATGGTGATCTGGTCGTCGGTCTCGTCGCGCTTTTCGATGCCGAGGTCATAATATTTCAGGTCGATATCGAGGTAAGGCAGGATCAGCCGTTCGCGAATCCATTCCCAGATGATGCGGGTCATTTCGTCGCCGTCGAGCTCGACGACCGGGTTCTTCACCTTGATCTTGGCCATGATTTTCCTGCTTTGGGGTCTTTCGGTTGCGCCGCGCATTAAGGTGAGGAGCGGCATGACGCAACCGTGGCGATTGTGCCGACGCTCTATCGCCCGTAAGGGACATGCCCATGTCTCAGCTCGATACGCCCAGCAATCACCTGACCACCGTCAAATGGCGCTTTCCATCGGTACATCCCGAAGGTCGAAAGTTCACCCTGATCGCGGCCTTCCTGACGATGGTCGCTTTCTACACGATGCCCGACATCATCGGATGGCTGTTCGTCGGCCTGACCATCTGGGTCGCCGCCTTTTTCCGCGACCCCATCCGGACGACGCCGCAGGATCCCAAGCTGATCGTCGCCCCCGCCGACGGCCTGGTCACGCTGATCCAGACGGTCAAGGCACCGCTCGAACTGGCGGGCGAGGGCGGCCTGACGGGCGAATTCACCCGCGTGTCGATTTTCATGAGCGTATTCGACGTGCACATCAATCGCTCGCCGATCGAAGGCACCATTCGCCGCGTCGCCTATGTGCCGGGGAAGTTCCTGAATGCCGACCTCGACAAGGCCAGCGAGGACAATGAGCGCCAGCATTTCCTGGTCGAGTGCGAGGACGGGGTGCGCATCGGCTTCACCCAGATCGCCGGACTGGTTGCGCGCCGCATCATGTCGTTCGTCAAGGAAGGCGATCGCGTCGCTGCCGGTGAGCGCATCGGTCTCATCCGCTTCGGCAGCCGCGTCGACGTCTATCTTCCGGCCGGAACCGGCTCGCAGGTCCTGCTCGGCCAGCGGACGATTGCCGGCGAAACCGTCCTTGGAGAGCTTGGCGTCGATCCGCGCCGCTTGGGTCTCAGCCAGTAATGCCGCCAGCCATCGATCGGGGCCTGTCGTTCCGGGCGTTCCTGCCCAACGCGGTTACGGCGCTCGCGCTCTGTTTCGGCTTGACGGGAATCCGGTTCGGCTTTGCCGGCGACTGGGAAAAGGCGCTGGCGTCGATCATCATCGCGGGGGTGCTCGACGGTCTCGACGGGCGCATCGCGCGGATGCTTCGTGCGCAAAGCAAGTTCGGCGCGGAACTCGACAGCCTTAGCGACAATATCGCCTTCGGCACCGCGCCGGCGCTGATCATCTTCTTCTGGTCACTCCGCGAAGCGCCGAAATTCGGTTGGACGGTTTCGCTCGCGCTGGCGGTGTGCTGTGCCTTGAGGCTCGCCCGCTACAACGCCCGCATCGATGCCGACGAGCAGCCGCACAAATCCGCGGGTTTCAATACCGGCGTTCCGGCCCCTGCGGGCGCCGGCCTTGCCTTCGTGCCGATCCTCCTCTGGCTAATCAGCGATAATGCGTTGTTTCGCTCATGGACCCTGGTGATGCCGTGGACGCTGTTCGTAGCAGCGCTGATGATCAGCAGCCTTCCCACTTACAGTTGGTCGTCGATCCGGATTCGCCGCAGCTGGCGTATCTTTGCACTGGCCGGTGTCGCGCTGCTGGGCGCTGCACTGATCAACGAGCCTTGGATCACCTTGCTGCTGATCTGCCTGACCTACCTGGCGAGCGTGCCGATGAGCATGGCCGCCTATGCCAAGGTTAAGCGGCGGCGCGCATCGCAGACGGTCGGCGGGCAGTCGCTACCGTAACCGGACGGGGCGCGTAGCGCACTGTCACCGGGCGAAAAGTCTGGCGGGGCTGGGCAAGCCAGCTGTTGCCGGCGAGCGCGGCGGCGATCTTGTCGGCATCGCGTCGGACGAGCGAAACAATCGCCGAAATGGTCAGACCGAGAAAGGCGAGGGTCACGGCGGTGGCGATCATCGTCTCATTTCCTTCCGTTTTGCGCTGAACAGCCCGGGAACGGCTTTGTTCCATTTCGGCGCCCAATCGCTTCGATTTGCTCGATGTTCTTCTAATGTTCCGCCTGCGTCAAGCGAAAATGTTCCGCAAATGTTCCAATTCGATTGAGGCGGGCCGGAAGTGCTTGAAAGGTCGGGCAACTTCGTCTAGGTGCGCCCGCATTCCACAGGCATCCCTTCCATAGCGGTGCCGGCGTTGCCGGTTACTTGGGGGTGTCGAGGACCAACCGCGTTAGGAGAACTACCATGGCGACCAATGTCGTCACCATGCAGCAATTGCTCGAAGCCGGAGCGCACTTCGGCCACCAGACCCACCGTTGGAACCCGCGCATGAAGCCGTACATCTTCGGCGACCGCAACGGTGTCCACATCATCGACCTGTCGCAGAGCGTTCCGCTGTTCGCGCGTGCGCTCGACTTCGTTCAGCAGACCACCGCCCGCGGCGGCAAGGTCCTGTTCGTCGGCACGAAGCGCCAGGCGCAGGATGCGATTGCCGAAGCCGCCCGCGCGTCGGGCCAGCACTTCGTCAACCACCGCTGGCTGGGCGGCATGCTCACCAACTGGAAGACCGTGTCGAACTCGATCAAGCGCCTCAAGAGCCTTGAAGAGCAGCTCGCCGGCGACACCCAGGGCCTGACCAAGAAGGAAGTCCTTCAGTACACCCGCGAGCGCGACAAGCTCGAGCTCTCGCTCGGCGGAATTCGCGACATGGGCGGCCTGCCGGACGTCATGTTCGTCGTCGACACCAACAAGGAAGAGCTGGCGATCAAGGAAGCCAATGTGCTTGGCATTCCGGTCGTCGCGATCCTCGATTCGAACTCGGATCCGAACGGTATCGCCTTCCCGGTTCCGGGCAACGACGACGCCAGCCGCGCCATCCGCCTCTACTGCGACGCGATCGCCAACGCCGCCATCAGCGGCAAGACCGGCAATCGCGCGTCGAAGGGCGAGGACATCGGCGCGATGGCTGAGCCGCCGGCGGAAGCCGCGCTGGAAGCCTAAGCTTCCCGCTTACACACGTTTCGGGGCGTGTCGCGGGGGGCCTTGGCTTTCCGGCGACGCGCCCCACATTCCCATCTGGAGGATATGACAATGGCTGAGATCACCGCTGCTTCGGTGAAGGAACTGCGCGAGCGCACCGGCGCCGGCATGATGGACTGCAAGAAGGCGCTGGCCGAAAACAATGGCGACATGGAAGCGTCGATCGACTGGCTGCGCGCCAAGGGCTTGGCGGCTGCCGCCAAGAAGGCCGGCCGTACCGCGGCTGAAGGCTTGGTCGGCGTTGCCGTCGAAGGCACCAAGGGTGCTGCCGTCGAAGTCAATTCGGAAACCGACTTTGTCGCCAAGAACGAACAGTTCCAGGACTTTGTGAAGGCCGTTTCGGCGCTGGCGCTGAATGCCAACGGCGACATCGATGCGCTGAAGGCCGCCCAGTATCCGGGCGCCGGCACCGTCGAGGAACAGCTGACTGCCAACATTGCCACCATCGGCGAAAACCAGTCGCTGCGCCGCACCAGGGTGCTGGAAGTCGCTGAAGGCGTCGTCGTCAGCTACGTCCACAATGCCGTCGCTCCCAACATGGGCAAGATCGGCGTGCTGGTTGCGCTGGAAAGCGCTGCCAACACCGACACGCTCGCCGGCCTCGGCAAGCAGCTGGCGATGCACATCGCCGCCGCCAACCCGCTGGCGCTTGATGCCGACGGCCTCGACGCCGACATGCTTGCCCGCGAACGCGCGATCGCCATCGAAAAGGCGAACGAAAGCGGCAAGCCGGCCAACATCGTCGAAAAGATGGTCGACGGCACCATGGCTAAGTTCGCCAAGGAAAACGCGCTGCTCTCGCAGCTGTTCGTGATGGACGGCAAGACCCCGGTCGCCGACGTCGTCGCGCAGGCCGGAAAGGAAGCCGGCAGCCCGATCGTGCTCAAGGACTATGTTCGCTTCCAGCTCGGCGAAGGCATCGAGAAGGAAGAATCGGACTTCGCGGCGGAAGTCGCGGCGGCCGCCGGCGTCAAGAAGGACGAACCGGTCGCTTAAAGAGTCTTGCCGCCATCAAAGGCGGTTGGCAGAGGGGCGGGTGCGCCGTAAGAGCGCATCCGCCCCTTCGCATATCTGCGGTTCGGGCCAAGACGAGAGGAACCTGCCCTTTATGACCCGCCCGAGCTTCCATCGCATCCTGCTGAAGCTGTCGGGCGAGGCGTTGATGGGCGACAGCGCGTTCGGGATTAACCCGGAGACCGTGGCGCGCATGGCCGCCGAAGTGAAGGCAGCCAAGGAACAGGGTCACGAAATCTGCCTCGTCATCGGCGGCGGCAATATCTTCCGCGGGATGGCGGGTGCTGCAGCCGGCATGGACCGCGCGCAGGCCGACTATATGGGCATGCTGGCGACCGTGATGAACGCGCTGGCGATGCAGAATGCGCTCGAACAGATCGGCGTAGAAACCCGCGTCCAGTCGGCGATCAAGATGGACCAGGTGTGCGAACCGGTAATCCGCCGCCGCGCCGAACGACATCTCGCCAAGGGCCGGATCGTGATCTTCGCCGCCGGCGTCGGCAGCCCCTATTTCACCACCGACAGCGGCGCCGCGCTGCGCGCCGCCGAAATGAAGTGCGACGCGCTGTTCAAGGGAACCAGTGTCGATGGCGTCTATGACGCCGACCCCAAGAAGGTTGCCGGTGCGACCCGATATGAAACCGTGACCTTCAACCAGGTGCTGGCGAGCGACCTCAAGGTCATGGACGCCAGCGCCGTCGCGCTGTGCCGCGATAGCAATATTCCGATCGTCGTGTTCAACATCCGCGAACCGGGCAATCTGGCCAAGGTTCTGGCGGGCGAAGGCACCGCGACGGTCGTCCAGAACAAGGAGTAAGAGAGCGATGCCTGCCTACGACAAGAACGACATCCAGCGCCGCATGACCGGCGCGCTCGAAAATCTGAAGCACGATCTTGCCGGCCTGCGCACCGGGCGCGCGTCGACCGCGCTGCTCGATCCGGTGCAGGTCGAAGTCTATGGCGCCAACATGCCGCTGAACCAGGTTGCGACCGTGTCGGTCCCCGAACCGCGCCTCATTTCGGTGCAGGTCTGGGACCGCTCGAACATGAATGCGGTCGAAAAGGCAATCCGTAGCGCGGGCCTCGGCATCAACCCGATCACCGACGGACAGATGATCCGCCTGCCCATTCCCGACCTCACCGAAGAGCGCCGCAAGGAACTGGCCAAGCTTGCCAGCCAATATGCCGAAAAGGCCCGCGTCGCCGTGCGCAACGTCCGCCGCGATGGCATGGACGCCTTGAAGACCGACGAGAAGAAGAAGGAAATCAGCGAGGACGAGCACAAGCGGCTCGATACCGAAGTGCAGAAGATGACCGACGATACGATCAAGGACATCGATGCGGCCGCGCACGCCAAGGAACAGGAAATCCTGGGCAAGTGACCGCCGCACCCGCCGCGACCGGGGGCCATGCCTCCCACGGCGGTGGGAGGGGGGATGGGCCGCGCCACGTCGCGATCATCATGGACGGCAACGGCCGCTGGGCGCAGCGCAAGGGGCTTCCGCGTGTAGCCGGGCATCGCGCCGGGGCCGAGGCAGTCCGCAAGACGTTGCAGGCCGCCGCAGACGCAGGCGTCGAAGTCCTGACGATCTACGCCTTCTCCTCGGAAAACTGGCGTCGGTCGGCGGAGGAGGTCAGCGACCTCAAGGGCCTGATGCGTTTCTACCTCGAACGCGAGCTTGCGACGCTGGAGAAGGAGCGCGTCCAGCTCCGTATCATCGGCGATTACCGCGCCTTCGGTCCCGAATTGTCGGCGCGGCTGGAAAAGGCCGTCGAGCGTACCCGGACGAACACGCGGCTCACGCTGGTCATCGCGTTGAATTACGGCAGCCGCGCGGAAATTGCCGCCGCGTGCCGGTCGCTCGCTACCGAGGCGCGCGATGGGAAGATCGATCCCTCCGCGATCGACGAAGAGGTGGTCGGACGCGCACTCCAGACATCCGACTGGCCTGAACTCGACCTGCTTATCCGCACGTCGGGCGAGCAGCGCCTGTCGAATTTCCTGCTGTGGCAGGCGGCCTATGCCGAACTTTTGTTCGTGGACACGCTGTGGCCGGATTTCGACGAGGCAGCGTTCAACGCCGCCCTGGCCAGCTATGCGGCGCGACATCGCCGCTTCGGGGGACGATGAGCGAACTCGCCAAACGGACCGTCGTGGGGATGATCCTGATCGTTGTCGCGCTCGGCCTCGCCTTCATCGGCGGCTGGCCGTTCGCGCTGATGGTCGCCCTGATGGCGACGGGAATGTATGTCGAATGGACCCGCATCGTGCGCGACTGGGGCATCGGCTGGAAGATCCTCGGATTTATCTACTGCCTGCTTCCCGCGCTCGCCCTGCTATGGATCCGCGAGCGCGCGGAATATCAGGGGTTGGGTACGGGGCCGGACCTGCTGATCTGGGTGTTCCTCGTCGTGTGGTCGACCGATATCGGAGCCTATTTCGCGGGCCGTGCCATTGGCGGGCCCAAGCTGGCGCCGTCGATCAGCCCCAACAAGACCATAGCCGGGCTTGTCGGCGGCGTGATCAGCGCGGCTGCGATTTCCGGCCTATGGGCATACAGTCAGGGCCTTCCCACCATCCTTTACGGCATGGCGGTTCCATTCGCCATTGCGGCACAGGGCGGTGACCTGTTCGAAAGCGGGTTGAAGCGCCGGGCAGGGGTCAAGGACAGCGGCAACTGGCTGCCCGGGCATGGCGGCCTGCTCGACCGGCTTGACGGGTTGGTTCCGGTTTCGGTCCTGACCGCTGCGCTGATGCTGAGCGGCTGGCTATGACGGTCAGGCGCATATCCATCCTTGGGGCGACCGGATCGGTCGGCACGTCGACGCTCGACCTGGTCGAACGCAGTCGCGACGCGTTCGACGTGTTTGCGCTGACGGCGGCCACTAATGTCGACAAGTTGGCGGATGCCGCACTACGTACGGGCGCCAATCTGGCGGTAATCGACCGGGCAGAACTGCTGCCGGATTTGCGCGACCGTCTAAAGGGTAGCGGTTGCCGTGCGGAGACTGGGGCTGATGCCCTGCGCGAAGCGGCAGCAGGCGACGTCGACTGGGTCATGGCCTCGATCGTCGGGTGCGCAGGGCTGGAACCGGTGATGGCCGCCGTAGACGCGGGCAAGACCGTGGGTCTGGCCAACAAGGAATCGCTCGTCACCGCAGGCGGGCTGATGACGGCGGCGGCCGCGAGGTCGGGTTCGACGATCCTTCCGGTCGATAGCGAACATAACGCGATATTCCAGTGTCTTCAGGGCCATCGTTCGCAAGATGTTGCAAAACTGATCTTGACCGCAAGCGGTGGCCCGTTCCGAACCCGCAGTCGCGAAGAGATGGCTGCAATGACCCCCGAACAGGCAGTGGCCCATCCCAATTGGTCGATGGGCGCCAAAATCAGCGTCGACAGCGCATCGATGATGAACAAGGGCCTTGAACTGATCGAAGCGCATCACCTGTTCGGCCTGCCGTCGGAGCGCATCGCCATTCTCGTCCACCCCCAGTCGGTCATTCATTCGATGGTCGAATATGTAGACGGGTCGGTACTGGCGCAGCTTGGCAGTCCCGACATGAGGATTCCGATTGCGCACGCGCTGGCCTTTCCCGGCCGTATCGACACCCCGGCGGAAAAGCTCGATCTGGCCAAGGTTGCGTCACTAACGTTCGAAACGCCGGACCCGGTACGATTCCCGGCGCTTCGGCTCGCGCGGCAGGCTCTGGAGGCGGGCGGGGCGCAGCCGATTGCCCTCAATGCGGCGAATGAGGTTGCGGTCGCAGCTTTTCTAGACCGGAAAATCGGCTTTCTCGACATCCCGCGGCTGGTCGAAGACGTCATGGCTCGCACTGGCGCAGGGCAGCCCCAATCCATCGCCGAGGTCATCGACATTGATCGCCGTTCTCGGGCACTTAGCATTGAATTGATGACGGAAATCGCCGCCTGATGCTCGCCCAGCCGCCCATCTGGTTTATTGCCATCGCGTTCGTATGCGCGATCGGCCCGCTCGTGTTTTTCCACGAGCTTGGCCACTATTGGGTTGCGCGCTGGTTCGGGATCGGCGCTTCGCAGTTTTCGATCGGGTTCGGTCGCGAATTGACCGGCTGGACGGACAAGCGGGGAACGCGGTGGAAGATCGGCTGGATGCCTTTGGGGGGCTATGTGCGCTTCATCGGCGATATGAACGCCGCCAGCCAGGCCGATGCCAATGCCGACCTCAGCAGCGAAGAGCAGGCCGTAGCATTTCACAACCGTCCGTGGTGGCAACGCTTTCTGGTAGTGCTTGCCGGGCCGGTCGCCAATTTCGTCTTGGCGATCGCGATTTTTGCCACTTTCTTTGCCAGTTACGGTTTCCCCAACACGCCGCCAGTGGCAGCCAGCATCGCGCCGGGCAGCGCCGCCGAGGCCGCGCAACTTCATGTCGGCGACCGGATCGTCAGCGTTGCCGGACAGGCGACGAGGCGCTTCGAAGATATACAGCGGATCGTGTCGATCCGCCCTGGCGAGCAAATCGACCTTATGGTCGAGCGAAACCAGGCCGTGCGCACTGTCCCGGTGCGATTGGGCTCGGTCGAACAGGTGGACGAATTCGGGCAGAAATACCGGATCGGCCAGCTGGGCATCGGCGTGCCGCAACGCGAATTCGAGAAGATTTCCGTTGGTGCCGCCATCCCGGCTGCAGCAGGCTACGCATTTGATCTCACCCGGTCGATGGTCGACGGGCTGGTGCAGATCCTGACCGGCCAGCGATCGACCAAGGATCTCGGCGGTCCCTTGAAGATGGCCCAGATTGCCGGCCAACAGCTGTCGCTCGGATTATTCGAATTCGTTCAGCTTGTTGCGCTGTTCTCGATTAATCTGGGATTCATCAACCTGTTGCCAATTCCAACGCTCGATGGTGGACATCTGGTCTTCTACGCCGCAGAAGCGGTCCGGCGAAAGCCGGTCAGTCTGCGGGCGATGGATTGGGCTTTTCGCGGTGGTCTTGCCCTGCTTCTTGCTCTCCTCGTCTTCGTCACGCTCAACGATCTTGCGTCGTTCGGCCTGTTCGAAGGACTTGGGCGCTTGATTGGCTAGTAAGGTTCGGGCAGGGCAAGAATATCAGTCTGGCGCGGCCCCAACGGCGGCGTCGTAAATTAAGAGTAGGGCGGGGACGCGTGACTTCCACCAGCAATCGTTTCACCAGTCGCACGGGCCGGATTCTCCTGGTCGGCACCATCTTGGGAGGCTGGGCGGCGCCCTTGCTGGCACAGGCTGCGCCTGCCCCGGCGCCGAGCGGCGGCGCGCTGCTCACGGCACCGGCGGCAAGCCGGACCATCCGTTCGATCCGCGTCGTCGGTTCCGAACGTCTCGAACCGGAAACGGTGCGTAGCTATGCCGGCCTGGTCCCGGGTCAGGAATATACCGCCGAAGTGCTCGATCAGGCGCTGAAGGACCTGTACGCGACCCAGTTGTTCGCCGACGCCCAGATCGAAGGTGCCGACACCGGCGACATCCTGATCCGCGTCAAGGAAAACCCGGTCATCAACCGCATCGTCCTTGAAGGCAACAAGCGGATCAAGAACGACAAGATCCTGCCGGAAATCAAGCTGGCACCGCGCCAGATCTTCACCCGTTCGGGTGCTCGTGCCGACGTCGATCGCATCATCGAACTGTATCGCCGCCAGGGCCGGTTCGCCGCGTCGGTCGAACCCAAGATCGTCAATCTCGACCAGAACCGCGTCGATGTCGTCTTCGAAATCTCGGAAGGCGACAAGTCCAAGGTTCGCGCGATCAATATCATCGGCAACGAGAAGTTCGGCGACGGCCGCCTGCGCAAGGAGATGTATACCAAGCAGGCCGGCGGCATCCTCGGCTTCATCAAGTCGAACGATAGCTATGACCCGGACCGGCTTGCCGCCGACCAGCAGAAGCTGCGCGCCTTCTACCTGACGCAGGGCTATGCCGACTTCCGCGTCGTGTCGGCGCTCGCCGAACTGACCCCGGACCGCAAGGACTTCATCATCACCTACGTGATCGAGGAAGGTCCGCGCTACAAATTCGGCACCGTCGAGGCGGAAAGCGCCATCCGCGACTTCCCGGCCGACCAGATCAAGCAACTGGTCAAGATCAAGCCGGGCAACTGGTTCAACGCCAAGCTGGTCGAAGACACGGTCACCGGCCTCAACGAGGTGGCGGGTTCGAAGGGCTATGCGTTCGCCGAAGTCAGCCCCGACTTCCAGCGCGACGCCGAAAAGCATGAGATGAACCTGACCTTCAAGGTCGACGAAGCGCAGCGTGCCTATGTCGAGCGGATCAACATCCAGGGCAACACGGTCACCCGCGACAAGGTCATCCGCCGCGAATTCCGCCTCAACGAAGGCGACGCCTTCAACGCCTTCAAGCTGAAGCGCAGCCAGGACCGCATCCAGAGCCTGGGCTTCTTCCAGGAAAATCTGGAGATCAAGCAGGCGCAGGGTTCGGCGCCGGACCGCGTGGTGCTCAACCTCGACGTCGAGGAAAAGTCGACCGGGCAGCTGCAACTGTCGGCGGGTTACTCGAGCCTCGAACGCTTCGTGATCGCGGCCTCGATCGCCCAGAGCAACTTCATGGGCAAAGGCCAGCAGCTTCAGGCCGGCATCAACTATTCGCGCTATTCCAAGTCGGTGCAGCTCGGCTTCACCGAGCCCTATTTGTTCGACAAGCAGATCGTTCTTGGCGGGGATATCTTCCTGCAGGACTATAACAGCTTCAACTTCGTCGGCAGCACGCGCAACCGCACCTATCAGCAGCGCCGCATGGGGACGGGCGTCCGTCTCGGCTTCCCGGTGACGGAATATGTGTCGATCGGGACACGCTACACGATTTCGCGCGACCGCATCTCGCTCGACAAGGCTCAATTCTTCACCGATCCTGACGGAACGGGCCCGCTTCCGGCCGTCTGCGATCCGCAGAAGTCCAGCACCTACCTTTGCGACGAACTGGGTACCCGTTTGACCTCGCTGCTGGGTTACACCGTCGCGTTCGACAGCACAAACGGGGTCCGCGCCACGCGCGGCCAGCGGATCGTGTTCACGCAGGAATTCGCTGGTCTCGGCGGCGACGTCAAATATCTGCGCCAGCGCATCGATGCGACCAAATATTGGGGCTTGCCAGCGGGCTTCATCCTCTCGGCCCATGCCGAAGGCGGCTACATCCACCCGCTGCAGAAGGCGCCGGGACCGGGCCGCGACGCGATCCGCCTAAACGACCGCTTCTTTGGGGCTCAGCTGCGCGGCTTCGACATCCGCGGCATCGGGCCGCGTATCCAGCGCTTCGTCTACATCAACGATGCGGGCGAACTCGATACGTCGAACAAGAACATCGTCAGCGATACACTTGGTGGCCGCGCCTATTACATGGGCCGGCTTGAGCTCGAATTCCCGACCAGTTCGGGCCTTAAGAGCCTGGGATTGAGGCCGTCGGCGTTCGTGGACGTCGGATCGCTGTGGAAGCTCGACAAGCCAAACCTCAACGACAGCCGCGGCATCTGCGCACCGCCGACCCCCGCTGCGGGCGAGACGGCGCAGGATCCGTACAGGCTGCAGGCGGGCGACACGGCCTGTCCGACCAACTTCACCTTCGTGCCAGGCTCCGGCTACAAGGAAGTCTTCCTCGACAGCTCGGCCAAGCCGCGCCTGTCGGTCGGTATCGGCGTCAACTGGACGTCACCCTTCGGTCCGCTTCGCATCGATATCGCCAAAGCCCTGCTGAAGCAGGACGGCGACGATACGAAGCTCTTCTCTTTCAACGTAGGAACTCAATTCTAATGAAAAAGCTTTTGATTGCTGCCGTGGTTGCGGCGCTGCCCCAGATGGCCGCTGCGCAGAGCGTTCCGGCCCCGGTCATCGTCGTCGTCGACGGCAACAAGGCGGGCACCGAATGCAATGCCTGCAAGGCCGCGATGACCCAGCTGCAGACCCAGGCACAGGGCGTGCAGCAGCTGCGCCAGCAGCTGGTTGCCCCGCTGCAGAGCGAAGGCCAGCAGCTTCAGGCGCAGATCACCGCGCTGAACGGAAAACAGCCCGACGCTGCGCTGACCGCCAAGATCACCGCGTTCCAGGCGAAGCAGAACACTGCCAACCAACAGCTCGAAGCGCGCGCCGCGACCTTTGAGCGTAATCGCAACTACGCTCTGCAGCAGATCAGCGATCGCATCGGGCCGGCGATCGACGCCGTGCAGGCGCGTCGCAAGGCGAACATCGTTCTGGAAGCGAGCACGGTCGCCCGCGTATCTCCTGCGCTTGACGTCACCGCCGACGTCATCGCCGAACTCAACCGCACGCTGACCTCCGTCGCAACGGTTGCGCCGGCTGCCGCGGCGCCGCAGGGCCGGTGAACGAACTAGGTGATACGGCCGCCATCGGCCCGCTGGATGTCCGGCGGGTGATGGCGGCATTGCCGCACCGTTACCCGTTGCTGCTGGTCGACCGGGTCGAACGCATCGTTCCCGACCAATCGATCACCGCCATCAAGGCGGTAAGCATGAACGAGCAATTCTTCCAGGGGCATTTCCCCGGTCGGCCGATCATGCCTGGCGTTCTCATCGTCGAGGCACTGGCCCAAGCGGCCGGCGTGCTGGCGGTCGAAAGCCTCGGGCTCGCGAACAGCGGCAAGCTGGTTTATTTTATGGCCATCGAAGGCGCGAAGTTCCGTACGCCGGTCGAGCCGGGTTGCCTGCTCCAGCTGGACGTCGAATTCATTCAGAAGCGGGCCAGCGTCTGCAAGTTTGCCGGCAAGGCGTCGGTTAATGGAAAGCTGGCAGCCGAAGCGCAATTCACGGCGATGATTGCCGATCCGCCTTCGGACTGATCGCCCAGCCAGGTCCGGCTCGGCGGACGAGGAAAATGTCTTCGAAGCGCTCGCTGCCCATCAGGGTAGCGGGCGCTTCGTCCATTTCGACCCGGCCGTTCGCGAGTACCAGGGCCCGGTCGAACAACGGCAGGTGCGACAGGTCATGCAGCGAGGCGAAGACGATCGCACCGCGCGCTGCCTCGTCCCGCATCAGTTTGAGCACGCGCAGCACCCAATAGGGGTCAAGGTTCGACAGCGGCTCGTCCAGCAAATGCACGTCAGGCCGGGCGGCCAGGCATCGAGCGAACAAGACTCGGGTTCGTTCGCCCGTCGACAGGTCGCTAATCGGGCGATCGGCCAGTGTCGTGAGAGAAAGGAGATCGAGCACCTCGTCGATCTCGGAACCGGAAGCGCGGGAGCTGCCGAGCCCGACGACATCGCGCACCGGGATAGGCCAGGCGATATCGCGCGACGCGGGCAAGAAAGTGAGCAATGCCTGACGGCGGGCGGGTGAAACCGCCGACAGGTCTTCGCCCCCGACGGAAACCGTGCCGCTTGCCGCCTCGATCCCCGCGATCGCCCGTAGCAAGCTGGTTTTCCCGCCGCCGTTCGGGCCGATTATGGCAATCATCTGACCGCCCGCCGCATCGAGATCGAGCCTCTGCAAACGCCCAAGGATGGCAATATTGAGCGCGCGAAGTGACGTCATGCCGTCAGTCTCCGTCGCATGCCGACAACCAGCCAGACGAACAACGGCGTCCCGAAAAGCGCGGTGAGGACGCCGACCGGGATCGGCCGGTCGAGCGGGATCATGCGCGTGGCCAGATCGGCCGCGGTCATCAGCGCCCCGCCGATGATCGCAGCCGGAAGCAGCGCCTGACCCGGATGTCCCCTGGTCAGTCGACGCGCGAGATAGGGAGCGACCAGGCCGACGAAACCGATGGCGCCGACGGTCGACACGCAGGCGCCGACTGCGATGGCCGTCAGTACGACAACCTCACGGGTCAGCCGAAGCGGTTTGATGCCCGAAGCAGCGGAGATGTCTTCGCCAAGAGCCATAATGTCCAGCGCGCCAATCCGACGGACCAGCAGGGTGATGGCAATGGCGGAAGGGATGAGCGCCGCAGCAGCCTGCGACAGGCTGCGGTCGGCGAAGTTGCCCATCAGCCAGTCGAACGCGTCGTAAAAGGCGAAGGGTGACGGTGCGAGGGCGAGGGCAAGGCTGGTCGCGGCGCCCGCGGCCATCGATATGGACAGCCCGGCAAGGAGTAAGGTCGCACTGTCGCTTCGCGCCCCGGCGAGGACAAAGAGCAAAACCAGCGCCAGCAGCGCGCCGCCCGACGCGAACAGCGCCACCGCAACCGGGCTGGCGGCGCCGAGGAAATAGCTGCCCACGACTGCGCCCAGCGCTGCGCCGCTAGAAGCGCCACTGATGTCGGGCGAGGCGAGCGGGTTTGCGAACACGGCCTGCAAGGCGGCGCCGCTGGTTCCAAGGACGAGACCATAGCCGATCGCCAGCATCGTGCGTGGAAGCCGGAGCTGGAGCAGCAAGGTCTGGGCCAATTCCGGGTCAACACGATGGGCAGAGAGCAGCGCGTCGATGGGGAGCAGGAGATGCCCCACACCGATAAGAATGAGAAGAGCGATCAGAAGGTATCTCACAGAAGTCCCCGTAATCGCTCTATTTCATAAGGCATCAGCGGGCCGGCGCAGGTCCAAGGCCGACCGTCCGTTTCAATGATCCTGCTGTTGGCTTCACGGACCCAGGGCTGGTCGAGCCACCGTCTGCCCTGCGACATCTGCCGCGCGCGATAGTTGGACTTCAACAGGATCGGCGGAGCGTCCGTCATCAGCCATTCGGCGCTAACCTTGCCGCCGGGCAGCGCCATTTGGCGCAAGCCCGCCAGGGTCATCCAACTTGCAGCAAGCGAGGTCGCGGAAACGGTGGTGCCGCCTTGGCCAACAAAGGCTGCGGGCCTCGGGGCAGGTTTCGATGCCTGGAGCTGGCGGACCCTCCATTTCCAGCGGGGCACGGCAGCCTGCTGTCCACTTAGTCGGGCGACGATTTCCAAATTCGACACCACATCATCGATGCTTTGCGGAAAGTGCAGATCCACTGTCTGGATGCCAAGCCGCTTCGCCAATTCGCGCGTCGAACGCCCACCGCCGCCCATCGTCAGAAGAATGGTCGGACGCTGGGCGATGATGTCTTCCAGCGTGCCATTGTTCACCGGAATGCCCCGGGCGACACGCCATAGCGGGGAGTCGTCACGGTCGGCGGCCAGTCGGCTGACACTGGCGATCTGCGTCCGACTGGCGGCGAGCAGCAGATATTCGTCTGTGCACAGGTTCAGCGACGCGATGCGTACCGCCCCGCTAGCGGCCAAGAGCGACGCGGAAACCGGCATGAACGCTCCTCCCTTCGCTGCGATAGCCCACAACGTCCTGATGCCCGCTGTCGAAGGCGTTTGCGATCCTCAAGGTCACCTCGACCGGCCCGCCAACGCGATAGGCTGCCTGACCGCCCGCGAGCCAATAGGATCGAAGGTTGACCCGGTCAGCGGGAAAAACGTCGAAGTTCGTGTCGATATGCGCGCCGGTATAGCTGAGTGCGGCACCGTAGCTCAGTCGGCCGGAAACCCCATCGACCGCGATGCTGCCGCTGTGGCGTGGACGGCGTTGTTCCTTCAGCCGAAGCCCGGTTGCGAGCTGCGGCTCGCTGGCATCCAGCCACGCATAGGTGAGTGTGACACGGATAGCGTCGTTTGGCCGGTACGCCGCTTCCGCCTCGATCCCTTGTCGCTTGCTGGTGCCGCGGGCGTTGGCAGTCGACGAAAGGAAGGTGTCGGGATCGAAGGTGTCAACGATTTCGTCCTTCAGCCGCTGCCGATAATAGGTCACGGCCGCGCCGAACGAATGGCCGGAATAGCGCAGCGACCATTCGCCGCCGACGCTCGATTCGGGCTTCAGCCCGGGGTTGCCGACGAAACTGCCTGGGAAAAAGCCGTAGAGGTCGAAAAAGCTGGGCTGGGCGATGCCTTCCCCATAGCTGGCGGCCGCAGAAAAGCCGCCACCAAGTTTCGCCATGATGCCGGCCCGAATGCTGGTCGCATCCTTGAACCGGTCGAACATATCGTGCCGTACGGTGAGGTCGGTCGTGACGGGACCGAGATCGCGCATCTTCCATGCGAGCGTGACGGAACGGTGCGTGCGCGTGCGGTCCTGATCGGTAAAGCCTCCGTAGGCGACGTCACGTGCCCGGAACGCCTCGCGCTCGGCATCGATCGCCGCGACGAAACTGTGCCGGCCTGTCGTCAGGCCTCCTTCCAGCGCGGCCGTTCGCCGGGTTGCCGACGTGCGGTTGATGGGGTCGTCGGCCAGGAAGTTTCGGTTGGAAGACCCCAACAGGCTGCCGGACAGGATTAGATATTGCTTCGACCGGTCGCCCACCTCTGCAAACAGGCGGCCCGCGGCAAGGCGATTTCGGCTTTCATCGAGTGTGTCGGCGCGAAGGAAAGTGGCCGGGTCATAACCGTCGAACTGGCTTTGTTCCCAAAGGGCGAAGCCCGAAGCGCCGACAACCACTTCATCGGCCAGCTTCAGGCGGCCGGATCCACGCAGCGCGACATTGCGGTATCCGTCGCGATCGCCCGTTCCATCGAAACTGTCGACGCCGTCGCTGCGCTGGCCCGCGGCGGCCAGCGACAGGCCTTGCTCCGTATTTCCGTTCGAACCGCCGATTGCGCCGCGCAGCGTGTCGAAGCTGCCATATTCAGCAGTCATACGCGCCTTGGCGCCGCCGGGCTTCGTTCCATCGACGGCAACGACACCGCCGATCGCTTCCGAGCCCCACAGCGCCGATTGTGGGCCGCGGACCACCTCGATCCGACTTGCGATGTCGGCGTTGAGCAATTCGAACCGCGGTTCGTTGCCAGCGGCCGGGTCGTTTGCCCGGATGCCATCGATAAACAACAGCGTGTGGTTCGCCTCGGCGCCGCGGATTCGAACTTGGGTGAGCGAGCCGGCGGGTCCGCTGGTCGATACCGCCGCCGAGGGCACCAGGCGCAGCAGATCGGGGATCAGCGGTGCGCCGATGCGGATGATGCGGTCCTGGTCGATGACCGTAACGGTAGCAGGCGTATCGCCGATGGCGTCGGCCGTACGGCTGGCCGTAACGACGATCGCCGGCTGGTCGGCGGGTGGCATGTCCATCATTAATCTATTCCTTCCCGTTCCATGACATGTCGTCACGGAGGGAAGGCGAGCGGCAACCATGCCGCGCGGACCGCCCACGCTCCACGGCTGGACCCGGCCGGGAAACGGACGACGACCTATGGCGGGTATCTGACTTCCCCTCGCAAGGTCGCGAAGGTCACAGTTGCGGGCACAGTGCCGGATGTTCGCCGGCTTCCCCCTTAACCGGCCGCATTACACGGCCGGACCCCAGGTCATGGACCGCAAGTGCCGCTGGGCAGGGTGCCTTGTCAAGCGGATCGCCTTGGGGTAGGGGCGCGCTTCACCTTGCAGGCTGGTCGGAACCAGCCACCTTAAAGGAACAAATATCATGAAGACCGATACCCATCCGGACTACCACTTCATCACCGTCCAGATGACTGACGGCACGACCTACCAGACCCGCTCGACCTGGGGCAAGGAAGGCGACACGCTGCAGCTCGAAATCGACCCGACTGCGCACCCGGCCTGGACCGGCGGCACTCGTCAGCTTCAGGAAGGCGGCCAGGTCGCGCGCTTCAACAAGCGCTTCGGCGGCCTCTCGCTCACCAAGAAATAAGCAGCCATCTCTTCGATGGTTACGCAGCACCGCTCGGCTCCGACGCTGGAGACCGAGCGGTTGTTGATTCGGGGCTATACTCGCGACGATCTCGACGGCCATTTTGCGATCGTTGGCGACGATGCGACGATGACCTTCATCGGCGGCAAGGGGCTGAGCAAGGAAGACACTTGGCGGCGCCTCGCCGCGACCGTCGGCATGTGGCAGCTGATGGGGTTCGGAGGCTGGGCCATTGTCCGCAAGGAGGACCAGCGGATCATCGGCACCATCAGCGTTTTCACCGCATGGCGCGACCTGAAACCCGAATTCGGCAATGAACCGGAAATGGGCTGGATCTTTGCGCCTGACGTTCATGGTCAGGGCTATGCGTCCGAAGCATGTCGGGCCGTGCTGGACTGGGTAGACTCGACGCTGCAGCCCACGCCTGTCTGGGCAATCATCTCGCCAAAAAATGCGCCGTCGTTGAAGCTGGCCGAGCGGCTGGGGTTCGAGCGGCACAACATGACCACCTACCATGACGATCCGACGCTGGTGCTGAAGCGTCCGGCAAGGGGCTGATTACCAGCCCCCGCCGCCGCCACCACCGCCGCCGCCGCCCGAAAATCCCCCTCCACCCGAACCGCTCGACGAGCCCGGAGCGGTCGAGGCCGACGAGATCGTGCTGCTGAGCGAGCTTCCGAGCGAATTGACGAAGCCGCCGGTATCGGACCAAGGGTCGTAGTTTCCGCTGTACCACATGAACGGCTGGCTGCCCGATGCCGTGGCTACCGCCGAAGCTGCGGCCAGCGTACTGGCGAAACGGTCGGCCCAGCGGTTCTCCACGTCGAGCGCGATCGCATAGGGAAGGTATTTCTCGAACAACTCGATGCTGTCTTGAGGCGCATGCATTCGGTCGAGCCGTTCGCGCTCGGTCACGGAAAGATATTGTTTGAAGCCGGCGATGCGGTCGAGCACGGCGCGGCCTTCCTTGGTCGGGGCGTCGATCCAGGCAAAGGTGCTGAGCGCGAGCGGCAGCCCGAGGAAAGTAATGCCGAGCGGGATCCAGTTGCCCGTCGAAAGCGCCATCGGCAGCAACGGAAAGCCGATGACGAGCGCGATGGCGCCGACGACGTAGGGCAATGCCTTCGCCACGCAGCCGCCGCCGGAGGATTGCGGCAGGAATTTCCACAGCACCAACGCGCCGATCAGGAGCAGGGCAGGGGCGAGGGCGAAGGACGCGGGAATGATCCCGTCGCCATAGGCGATCGCGTCGGCGGTCAGGACAACCGCCAAGCCCCAGACGACCAGCGCGGCAAACGCCCAGCCAAGATTGCGGTTGAACAGCTTGCCGGCGAAGCGTTCGTCGAAGCGATCGGACATGATGTTGCTCGCCGCCGAAAAGGTGGCGTGGTTCTGATTGTCCATCTCCAGCCGCTCGCCGGGGCCGACCAGCCTGGTGATCGCGGCGTGCTCGGCATCGTCGAGCAGCTGCGCGTTGGGAGACGATGTTCCAACGATGTAGCGTCTACGGCTGAGGCCCAGCAGCGCCGACTCTTCCTCGATCTTCACATGACCTTTGACTGCCGCCTGGACGAGAGCGGCTGCGAACCCGCGATTGTCGAACTTCTGCTTCAGGACGTAGCGCATCGCCGCGGGGCTGAGCCCGTCGGGGGGCGAGAAGATCGGCACGACCGTACCGGCCTCGGGGTCGCGCCCAGCGCGGCGGTAAGCGTTGAAGAGGAAGGCCACCAGTGCGATTAGGCCGGCGACGGCGATTCCGGGCGGTGCCACGTCGCTCAGCCACCAGCCCAGCTTCGTTGACGCGTCGGCATCGGCCACCACGCCCTTGGGAAAGCCTGCGGCAACCGTCAGGCCCTCGTTTGACCCCAGCGGACTGGTCGTGACGAAGCTGATCGATTGCGCGGTCTGGCTCGACACCCGTGAATGACCAGTGTTGTCGCCTTGCCGACCCGTGTAGGCGGCTGCCTGCGTAAAGCTCGCGGGCTTGGGGAGGGTGATGGTCGCCGAGGCTCGGTCGATCGGGAAGATCCAGCCGTTGCCGGTGACGTTCCAGTACAGTTCGTCGTATTGATCGAACCGGCCAAGCATGCGGGTTGCGCGGTAATGGATGACGTAGCGATGCGCGCCAATGGGCACGATGCGGTCCGCCGACCCGATCTTGATCCGGACGCCGTTGCCGATCGATTCGACCTTGTAGGGCTCGTCCCGTCCGTCGAGCTGGGTCCCCGCCAGGTCGAATCCGACCCTGATCCGCTCACCATGCTTGCCTTTGTAACGGGTCGGGAAGTCGCGATAGATGCCGTGGTTGATCTGGACGTTTTCGACGTTGACGTCGATCGTTTCGGTGACGTCGATGGAGCCGTCGGGCTGGATCGCGATCCGGCTATCGTACGACGTTATCCGCTCGTCCGCGCTCGCCGGCGCAGAGGCGAAGGCGAGGAGCGCGACCAGCGCGGCGATCAGGCGCATTCAGCTTAGCCTGCGTTGAAGTCGATCTTGGGTGCGCTCTGGATCGTCGGATCGGCGTCTTCGTAATAAGGCTCACTGCCAAAGCCCATCGGACCGGCGATCAGCACATTGGGGAAGGTCGCGATCGATGTGTTCAGGTCGCGGGCGGTCGCGTTGTAATAGCGGCGCGCGCCCTGCAGTTCGCCTTCGATGCTGCTGAGCTCGCCCTGCAGCTGCTGGAAGTTGGCGCTGGCCTTGAGCTCCGGATAAGCCTCCGCCACGGCGAACAGACGGCCGATAAGGCCGGTCATCTGCGCGTCGGCGGCTGCGGTGGCGGCCACCCCGCTGGCGCCGGTCAGCGCGCCGCGCGCCTTGCTGATCGCGTCGAAGGTCTCACGCTCGTGGGTCGCATAACCCTTCACCGTTTCGACGAGGTTTGGGATGAGGTCGGCGCGGCGGCGCAGCTGGACTGTGATGCCGCTGAACGCTTCTTTCACCAGCTGCCGCAGGCGCACGAGGCGGTTGTAGATCGCAGTCAGGAAAACCAGCGCCAAGACGACGACGACGCCGATGATGATCAACAAGGTCATGCTTCTACTCCCCCACTGTATTGGGGGAGCATAGCAGGTTCATCGAGACTAGAAAGCGGCAATCCCGGTAATCGCGCGGCCGATGATCAGCGCGTGGACGTCGTGGGTGCCTTCGTAGGTGTTGACAGTTTCCAGGTTTGCGGCGTGGCGCATGACCTGGAATTCGGCCGAAATGCCGTTGCCGCCATGCATGTCGCGGGCGATGCGGGCTATGTCTAGCGCTTTGCCGCAGTTGTTGCGCTTGATCATGCTGATGGTCTCGGGGATCAGTTCGCCGTCGTCCATCCGCCGGCCGACGCGCAGCGCTGCCTGCAGGCCCAGCGTGATTTCAGTGACCATGTTGGCGAGTTTGAGCTGCACCAGCTGGTTGGAGGCGAGGGGACGACCGAACTGGTGCCGGTCGAGCGTGTATTGGCGCGCGGCGGCGTAGCATGCCTCGGCGGCGCCCATCGAGCCCCAGCCGATACCGTAGCGGGCGCGGTTAAGGCAGCCGAACGGACCTTTGAGGCCAGAAATTTCCGGGAAAATCGCGTCTTCGCCGACTTCCACGCCGTCCATGACGATCTCGCCGGTGATCGAGGCGCGAAGCGACAGCTTCTCCTTGATCTTGGGCGCGCTCAGCCCCTTCATGCCCTTTTCCAGCACGAAGCCGCGGATTGCGCCGCCATGGGCTTCGGACTTGGCCCAGACGACGAACACGTCGGCGATGGGAGAATTGGTGATCCACATCTTCGAGCCGCGAAGGCGGTAACCGCCCTCGATCTTTTCGGCACGGGTGCGCATCCCGCCCGGATCGGAACCGGCGTCGGGTTCGGTGAGGCCGAAACAGCCGACCAGTTCGCCCGACGCGAGACCGGGCAGATATTTCCGCTTCTGCTCTTCCGAACCATAGGCGTTGATCGGGTGCATCACGAGGCTCGACTGGACCGAGCAGGCCGAGCGATAGCCGCTGTCAACGCGCTCCACCGCGCGGGCGATCAGGCCGTAGCTGACATAGCCGAGGCCGGCGCCACCATATTCGGGCGACACGGTCGCGCCGAGCAGGCCTAGCTGGCCCATCTCGCGCATGATCTCGCGATCGAAATTCTCGTTGAGATACGCTTCGGTGACGCGCGGCTGGAGATTTTCCTGGCAGTAGGACTCGGCCGTGTCGCGGACCATCCGCTCTTCGTCGGTCAGCTGGTGGTTGAGGTCGAACGGATCGGACCAGTCGAACGGCAGGATTTTGGGCTCGCCCACGAAGATATCTCCGGTGCTCAGATTGAGGTTGGCGCGCCTTTAGCCGCTTGCGCGGGCGAGCGCCACCCTCAGCCGAACTGCTGCTTGATCGTCAGCGTGAAGGCCCGGTGATTGTTGCGATCGCGGAACTCGACCAGCGACGGGTCGGCGGAGCGGTCGGGGAAGGAGAACGTCCGTCGGCGCTGGCCGTGGGTGCTGGTCGCATTGTCGACGTCGAAGGTCAGGGTGGTCTTGGCGGTAGGGCGATATTCGACAAAGGCCGTGGTGTAGACCTTGTCGTTGAAATTGCAGTCGACCTCGTCGACCCGGTAGAAACAGAATTCGCTGCGGTCGAACAGTGCCATCCCGTAGGCGAATTTGCCGAGGTCGTGACGATATTCCGCATTCCATTCCCATTTCGGCCAGAAGCCTGAGAAGGCGCGGGAAGAGCCGCTGACGGGGTCGTCTACCTTAGTGTCCTGGATCCTGCCGAAGAATTTGACGCGCGCGCCCTTGATGCCGATCGAAGCGAGTGGGGCGTCAAGCGTCAAAGCCGCGAATTTGCGGCGTCCCGATCCGATATTGCCGGGGGCGTCGAAACCGTCGTCGGTAAGGATGCGGTCCTGCAATAGCGAGATCCTGTCGAGGCCAAGCTCGACCTTGGCAAGGCCGTCGCCGAGGATCGGCTTTTGGACGGTCAGCCGCGCTTCCCACGCGCGCTGCGGCAGCAGGTTGGCGTTGCCACCGTTGACGCGGTCGCTGGTGAGTTCAGCGGAACTGACGAAGTCGTAGAAGTCGAGCTGGGCGACGGTCCGCTTCAGCGATGCCTGGGCGTGAAGACCGGACTTCAATCGCCAGTCCAGCGTCAGGCCGGGTTTGAAAAAGGACAGCGACCGATCTGCCGTTGCATCGCCGCGCACCTTCAGGCTGGACGTTTCATAGGCCAAAGTCGCGTCGGCCCGCAGCGTCGATGTAATCGGGTGGCCGACATTGGCGAAGAACTGGCCGCGCTTCTCGCTGACCTTGGCCTGCGCAATCGGGAGATCGATCGGCGTCCGGGTGCCATCGTCCTCGATAAGGTCGAGGCGCAGGTCGTTGTCGAGGACATTGTAGACATATTCCGCGCCAAGCTCGACGTTAAATCCGGCCAGGTTGGAGCGGGTCCACGACAGGCGACCGATCGATTCGTCGCGCTGGGCCTTGGTTCGCTGTTCGAATCCGCCGACCAGCACACCTGCCGGGTCGTTGCCGTAGTAGGCGTCGAAATTGTCGCGCTCGGCGCGAGTGGCGAGGCCAACCAGCTTGACCGCGCCGCCAAGTAACGGCCGCGTAATGTCCCCGCCAATTTCAAATGTGTTGTTGAGATAGTCGAGCACCAGGCTGTCGTCATGCGCCGGGCCGTCCGTGGGCGTGACGTGATTTCGCTGCTTCAGCAGATAGGGTCCGTGCTGGTATCGAATGTTGGCGCGGATCGATCGATCGGGGGCTTGCTCCCAGGCAAAGTTCGCCGAAGCATATGGGGCGCGGTCGCGCTGATCATTATGTTTCCGACGATATTCCAGCGGCATGCCGTCGACAGTGGAGACAAGGTCGTAGCCTTCTTCCTGGCTGTCGTTGGTCTGCGTCCCGGCGGCCACGTTGAACGAGACATCGCCTTTTTTCCACAATGCCGTCCCGCTTACGTCTCCGAGCCATTTGTCGGGGTAGCGATGCCGTATGAAGCTGGTGACGGTCGCATCGAAGCCGCCCTCTTCGGACATGACGATGTTGAGGACTTGCGACCGACCCGCATAATCCGAGCCGTATAGGTCGCCGGGTTGTACCTCGACCCGGCTGACCCGCTTGGCCGGTATCCGGCGAAGCACCGTCTCCAGGCTCTCGCTCTTGCTGCTCGGCCTTGCCCCGTTGATGACCACATTTCCCGCCGCCGCCGCGAAGCCGCGGACGTCGCTGTTGCCCAGATCGAGGGTGAAGCCGGGCACATGTTGTGCGATTTCCAGCGCGTTGGTGGGCGAATAAGCGGTGAAATAGCCTTGCTGGTAGATCGTCGCGCGGCCGACCTCGGTCACCAGTTGGGTGGCGTCCTGCGCCAAAGCCGGCGTGGCAGAGACAATGGCAATCAGCGAGCAGGCCGACACGAGGATGGTACGCATGGAGTTCCCCTTGGTTGAGCGCCGCTGGTCGCTTCAATTACGGGGCCGTGCCAATCGCTTTCGACGGTTCGACGAACGGTTAGACGGGAGGCGGACCGCTGTCGTCCAGCCGACTGGGGCAACCGCAATGGGGTGGACGGTTCGACGAACGGCGGTCTGGCGGAGAGGGTGGGATTCGAACCCACGGTGAGCTTGCACCCACGGCGGTTTTCAAGACCGCTGCCTTAAACCACTCGGCCACCTCTCCGCGCGCTGTCGTAGACGGCAGTCCGAGCGCCTATTCGACTGACCCGGGCAAGGCAAGCGGCCTTTGGGTGCGCTACTGCGCGCGCATTGCCAGTTGCGGGGGCATGAAACCTTCCCGTCGCCACGGGGGCGCCGGGGGTTCTTCCGGATCGGGTGCAACGCCATCGAGATAGCCGAAATAGGTTGCGATCCTGCGCCCGTCGCCCGGCACGATTTCGGTACGGCCATGCATGAACCGGCTGTTGTCGAGCATCACGATGTCGTTGGCGTGCCATCCCACCGGAACCGTCAGGCGATCGCTGACCCGTTTGACTTCTTCGACCCAGCGGTCGGGCACCAGGCTCCAATCGTCCATCACCGGATAGGTTTTCACACCGCGCAGATAGCGGGTGAAAAGGATGAAATTGCCCCACGCCAACTCGCCCTGGAAGCGCGAGGGCTGGAGCAAGGGACGGGTGAAGCAGCGCATCAACTGGCCGCCGTGCCATTCGAAGGTGAAAGGGCATTGGGCGGGCGGGTCGGCCAGAAGCGCGTCATCGGGGTTGGTGGCGCCGAGCCAATATTGCAGATCGGCGGCCGTTGCGGGAACGGCATAGCGGATGCGTCGGCCTTCCATTTCCGCGCGCATCGTTTCCGGAAGCTGCCTGACGATTTCGATGCCGTCGCAAATCGTAGTTTGGCCGCCCGACGACGGCGGCGTTGCGCAATAGAAGAAGGCGGCGTCGGGACGCCACGGTTCGCGGGACAGTTCGGGATGGAGCGGGAAGGGCTTGTTGCCGAGGTTGACCGACTGAACCCCCGAGGCGCCATCCAGGACGATCCGCTTTCCGCTCTCATTGAAGACCGGGACCGGGCAAAAATCGCGGGCGAACGCACCGAATCCATCAAGTGAGGTCGTAAAGCCGCGAAGCAGGACCGCGCCATGCTCACGGAACAGATCCAAAATTTCGTCCTTCCGAACTGCTTCGAGGGCCGTGTCCGCGTCGGCCGCAATCCTTACCATCGGAAAAGCATGGGTCGGCGGCGTTACGGAATAGTTCGACATGGCAGCTGAAGGGACTTTCACTCCGCGCGTTGGCATCGCTCGATCGACATCCCTATAGCGATCGCATGTCGCCGGATGCCAGCCAGATCTTCGCCTCGCCAGACTATCATTGCCTGGGCATGGGGCAGGACCGCGCGCAATTCGTCAGGATGGACCGCGACGATTACCGCCAGTCGCTCTTCCTCGACCGGCGTCTGGTCACGAAGCGCCCGGAAATTCTCGAATTGCCACTGGCACCTCTGATAGGCGTATCGAGTGGGGCCGCGACAGGCTCGCCGCGCTGGATATTTCATGTCGCCCATTGCGGTTCGACGCTGCTCGCCAACCTTCTCGACCAGCCGGGCCGGTCGCTTGTCCTGCGAGAACCGCCGGCACTTCGCCAGGTCGGAATCGCGCGGGGGCAGGGAATGGCCGTCGATGCGGTCGAGCGACGTTTCGGCCTGGCCCACCGATTGTCGTCGCGCACGTTCGACCCTGCGGAAACGGTCGTTATCAAGGCCAACGTCCCGGTCAATTTCTGTCTCGACCTCGTCGCGAAGGTCCAGCCGAATTCGCCGGCCGTCCTGCTGTATCTGGATTGGCCGGACTATCTGACCGCCATACTGCGCACGGACAACCATCGGTCGTGGCTGACGAATATCACATCGACCTTCCGCGCCATGATCGAGAGCATCCTTGGCGCGCCCTTGTCCGATGTCGATGCCGAACGGGCCGCCTCGCTCTGGTTGGCACAGATGCAGCTCTACCGCGGGTTCATGGACGCCAATCCCGCCGCCGCCGCGCTGGATGCCGAGCTGCTTTTTCAGGATCCGCTGGCAACGGCCGCTGCGGTAGCTTCGCACCTTGGTCTTCACGGTGTCGATCCGACGACCAATGCCGCTGCGCTTGGCAGCTACTCCAAAAATCCGTCACAGCCGTTCGACAGCGAAACCCGTCGCCGCAGGGCCGAAGCGGACCGCGAGCGCCTGTCTGGCGAACTGGCAGTGGCAGGAGCATGGCTGGCGCGCATCACCGCGCAGGATGGCCTTCCAAAGTTCGACCGCTCCATTACGCCTTGATGCTCCGAGTTTGAGCGGACCAATCGTGTGGGCAATAGGACGGAAAGGGTATCAGCCTTCCGAAACCCTCGCTACGATCCACGCCATGGGGAAACATTGTAAGCGTAGCATGTTGGCGGCCATCGTAGTGGTTAGCGGTGTCTGGTCTTCAGTCTCGATCGCGCAGACCGATCCGCTGGCACCACTTCCCGAGGTGCGTGTCCAGCCTGTCCCCCAGCAATCGATTTTGCAGCCGGCAGTCAGTCCGCCGACAGCAAGCTTGAACGGTTTTGCCGCCTACAAGCAGAGACTCATCGCAGTTTCGCGCCAGGCCGGCGTTCGCGAGGCGACGATCCAGTCGACCATTCCGTTCCTGTCGCTTAACGAGCGGGTCATCCGGCTCGATCGCGCCCAGCCGGGCGGAGTCAACAATCCAAATGCAATCCCGCCGTTCGCTCCTTACCGACGGGAACATGTCACCGCCGATTTGATCCGGCGCGGTCAGGCCAGATTCCGAAACAACTGGGCACAATTGTCCGCGATCGAGCGGCGATACGGTGTCGAACCGCAAGTGCTGATGGCCATTTATGGACATGAAACCAGCTATGGCGCGGTTACCGGCGGTTTCGACCTGCTCGATGCGTTGGCAACCTTGGCCTACGAAGGGCGGCGGCGCGATCTGTTCGAAGGCGAATTCGTCGCTGCCCTGCAGCTCGTCGACAAGGGCACGCCGCGAAGCCGGTTAAAGGGTAGCTGGGCAGGGGCGACGGGCTATCCCCAGTTCATGCCGTCCACCGTCCTCCGCTTGGCGACCGACGGCGACGGCGACGGCCGCGCCAACATCTGGTCGAGCGAACTTGACGGACTGGCATCGATCGCGGCCTATCTGCGCGATGCGGGTTGGAAGCCAAACGTGCATTGGGGAATACCGGTCCGGGTACCGTCGAGCCTCAATCGCGCCGCGATTGTCACCCGCGTAACCGCCCCGCGTTGCGAAGCGGTCTATCGACGTCACAGCCAATGGAAGACGTTCGCCGAGTGGCGGGCCTTGGGGGTGCAGGCGGTGGGCCGCACGATACCCGACGCCGAGATGGCTACCTTGTTAGAGCCCGACGGGCCGAATGCGACCGCCTATCTGCTGACGACCAATTATCGCGCCATCCTAGATTATAATTGCTCCAATTTTTACGCGCTTTCGGTCGGCCTGCTTGCCGACGCCATTGCAGGCTAATGGCCGCTCCGCGATAGTAGTCTCCAGTCCGATTCCCACCCGCTCGTTCCACGGAGTTCATGACCTTGGCCCTTCGCCTTATCGCCAGTTTTTCCGCCGTTTCCCTGATTGCGCTGGCGGCGCCGTCCGCCTCGCAACAGGCCGCGCAGCAGCCGACCTTCGGCGCGACCGCCGTCGGCACTCCGACGTTCGATACCAGTGCGAAGGTGGCATTCCTGATGGACCTTTCATCGGGTGCGGTCCTCCTCGACAAGAATGCCGACGTGCGCATGCCCCCGGCTTCCATGGCCAAGATGATGACCACCAACGTGGCATTCGAATTGATTGACCGGGGCGAATTGAAGCTCGACAAGATGTGCACGGTTCGCCCGGAAACGTGGCAGAAATGGCATGGCCCTGCGGCCGGGTCGACGATGTTCCTGTCGCCGAACGAGCAGGTCAGCGTGGAAAACCTGCTGCATGGTATCGTCACGCTGTCGGGCAACGACGCGTCGGTGGTCCTGGCCGAATGTATCGCGGGGACCGAACAGGCCTTCACCAACATCATGAATGAAAATGCCAAGCGGCTCGGCCTGACCAATAGCCAGTTCGGCACCGCCAATGGCTGGCCGGACGAAGGGCGGACATACGTCACCGCCCGCGACCTCGCGACCCTGGCCCGCGCGGAAATCGAAAACCACCCCAAGCTGTACAAGCAATTCTACAGCCAGACGAGCTTCACCTGGGGCAAGACGCTGGGATCGGGCAGCGACATCACCCAGGCTAACCGCAATCCGCTGCTCGGTCGCGTGGCCGGTGCCGACGGCCTCAAGACGGGCCACACCGAAGAAGCGGGCTACGGGTTCACCGGGTCCGCGGAGCAAAATGGCCGCCGCCTGATCATGGTGGTCGCCGGGATCGACAGTTTCAACGGGCGCATCCAGGAATCGGTGCGACTGATGGAATGGGGTTTCAATGCGTGGCAGACCAAGCCGCTGTTCAAGGCGGGCGCATCGGTCGGCTCGGCCAAGGTCCAGCTGGGCAGTTCCAGCGAGGTCGGCCTCGTTGCGCCGCGCGATTTGGCCGTCACGATCCCCGCAGGAATGCTTTCCAAGGTCAGCGGCATGAAGGTGCGATACAAGGGGCCGGTCAAGGCTCCGATCGCCAAGGGGCAGCATATCGCCGACCTGGTTGTCATGACGCCGCAAGGCGAACAGATTACGCCGCTCGTTGCCGCCGACGCCGTTGGAGAAGCCGGGTTCCTCGGCCGCGCCTGGCTTGGGCTCAAACAGTTGGTCGGGCTGGCCTGATCGGTCATGGCGCGGGGACGGTTCATCAGTCTTGAAGGCGGGGAGGGCGCCGGCAAGTCGACGCAGCTCGAAGCGCTTGCAGAGGCCCTGCGCGGCCGTGGGCTGGCCGTCGTGGTGACCCGTGAGCCCGGCGGCAGCCCCGGCGCCGAAGCGATCCGCAAACTGCTCCTGGAAGGCGATGAAAACCGCTGGAACCCCAGGGCCGAAGCGCTGCTGTTCGCCGCCGCTCGGTCCGATCACGTCGAAAAGACGATCAGGCCCGCGCTCGACCGCGGCGAATGGGTACTCAGTGACCGTTTCCTCGACAGTTCGCTTGCCTATCAGGGTGAAGCCGGCGGGTTGGGGATCGAAGCGGTCCGGGATTTGCACCGCTTCGGCAGCCTGGATTTCCTTCCCGACCGCACACTTGTGCTGGAAATTGGCGAAAGCGAGGGCGCAACGCGTGCCCGCGTGAGAGACGGCAATGCCGGGGACCGCATAGGGTCGCGACCGCCCAGCTATCATGCCGCGGTCGACGCAGGGTTCAAGGCGATGGCGACCAAGGAGCCGGAGCGCGTTCGACTGGTCGACGCCAGCGGCAGCCAGGCCACCGTAACCGCGCGCCTGCTTTATGCCTTGGCCGACCTGCTGCCGTGATCCTGGGCCATGACGACAATGTCGATCAGTTCGCCACCGCCTGGCGGACGCGGCGACTGCATCACAGCTGGTTGCTGACCGGGCCCAAGGGCGTGGGCAAGGCGACCTTCGCCATGGCCGCAGCCCGACGGATCCTTGCCGAAGGCGCGAGTCCCTTCGATCTTCCAGGGATAGACACGCCGCCCGATCATCCGATTGCCCGCTTGCTGGCGGCTGGCAGTCACCCCGACTTTCGCCTGCTGGAAAGGCTCGAGCGCCCGACCGGCGGGTTGGCGCGAAACATCAGCGTCGAACAGATCCGGTCGCTGGGCGACATGTTGGCGGTCACGCCGTCGCTCAGTCCGTGGCGCGTCATCGTGATTGACAGTGCCGACGATCTTGAAGCGTCGGCGGCCAATGCGCTTCTCAAGATGCTTGAGGAACCGCCCGCCAACACAATCTTCCTTCTCGTTAGTCACGCACCCGGCCGCCTGTTGCCGACGATCCGCTCTCGATGCCGCCGACTGGATTTCGCGCCCTTGCCGGATGACGTCATGACGTCGATCGTAAGTGGCTGGAATCCGCAGGACAGCGCTGAAAAGATCGATGCGCTGGTTGAATTCGCTCAGGGCTCGCCGGGCCGCGCCAAGGAAATCGGCGAGCTCGACCTTGCGGTGCTCGAAGCGGACGCCGTTGCCATCATGCGCAATGGCGATCGTGACAATGCGCTGCGATCAAGGATGGCCGCGACCCTAGGCGGCAAAGCCTCGGCGGACCGCTACGCTGCTTTCATAACCCTCGTTCCCGGTCTGATCGCCCGCGAAGCGATTGCAGCCGAAGGGGAGGTAAGGGGGCGGGCGCTCGATGCCTATGCCAAGGCCCGGGAACTGGTAGCGATCGCGCCGCGCCTGTCGCTCGATCCCTCCTTCACCATCTTCCAATTGGGCGGTGTGCTGGCATCCGTCGCCTTGAAGCCTTAGGACAGGGCGGCTAGGGCGCTGGCATGTCCGAACCCTTCTACATCACGACCGCCATCAGCTATCCCAACGGCAAGCCCCATATCGGCCATGCCTATGAAGCCATCGCCGCGGACGCCATGGCGCGGTTCCAGCGCGCCAAGGGTCGCGATGTCCGATTGGTCACCGGAACCGACGAGCATGGCCTGAAGATGGTTCAGACGGCCCGTGCGGCGGGGGCCGAAACCTTGGCCTACGCCGACGAAATGTCGGGCTATTTCCGGCAGATGTGCGATGATCTCAACATCAGCTATGATGCCTTCGTTCGCACCACCGAACCGCGGCACAAGGCGGCGAGCGTCGCCCTGTGGGAGGCGATGGAAGTGAATGGCGATCTCTACCTCGACCGTTATGAGGGCTGGTATTCGGTCCGTGACGAAGCGTTTTACGACGAAAGCGAACTGATCGACGGCGCAGACGGTGCCAAATTGTCGCCGCAGGGAACACCGGTCGAATGGACGACCGAGGAAACCTGGTTTTTCCGCCTTTCCAAATATCAGGACAAATTGCTGGCGCTCTATCGCGACCATCCGAACTTCATTCGACCGGAAAGCCGACGAAATGAGGTGGTCCGGTTCGTCGAGGGCGGGCTGAAGGATCTCAGCGTGTCGCGCACCAGCTTCGACTGGGGCGTGCCTGTGCCGGGTAGCGACGGCCACGTCATGTATGTCTGGGTCGATGCCCTGACGACCTACATGACCGGCGTCGGCTTTCCCGACAGGGAAGGGGATTGGGCGCGCTTCTGGCCGGCCGATGTCCACCTCATCGGCAAGGACATCGTTCGCTTCCATACCGTCTACTGGCCGGCGTTCCTGATGTCCGCCAACCTGCCTTTGCCGAAACAGGTGTTCGGCCACGGTTTCCTGCTCGCCAAGGGCGAGAAAATGTCGAAATCGCTGGGCAACGTCGTCGATCCGATGGCGCTGGCGGAGCGCTTCGGCGTCGACCAGCTGCGCTATTTCCTGCTTCGAGAAATCAGCTTCGGACAGGACGGCAGCTACAGCGAGGAGGCGATCGTCAACCGCGTCAATGCCGAGCTGGCCAACAGCTTCGGCAACCTTGCGCAGCGCACCCTCAGCCAGATTTTCAAAAACTGTGACGGCGCCTTGCCTCGGATTCACGGGCACACCGACGAAGACCAGGCGCTGTTCGATACAGTCGGGACAGCGGTGTCCAAGACGATGCGCACGGCTTTTGCAGACTTTGCCTTGTCACAGGCGGCCGAAGCCTGGATTTCAGCCGTTTTTGCCTGCAACGCTTACATTGATGCGCAAGCGCCCTGGGCGCTCAGGAAGACCGACGTCGCGCGGATGGAGACGGTGTTGGGTACGCTCTACATTTGTATCGCCCAGCTCGCGGTCGCCATCGCCCCGATCATTCCCGAGAGCTCAGGCCGACTGCTCGATCAGATGGGCATTGCCGACGAATTGCGAACGTATGATGCGATCGCCACCCATTGGTATTCACCGCTGGCTGAAAGCGAATTTCGGCTCGAACAGCCAAAGGGTCTTTTCCCGCGGCTGGAATTGAGCGGGGAGGCGTAAGCGTGGGCCTGATCGACAGCCATTGCCATCTCAACTACGAAGGTCTCGTCGAACGCCAGCATGAGGTGCTTGCAGCGGCGCGTACGCGTGGCGTCGACGGCTTCCTCAACATCTCGACGCGGCAGCGCGAATGGGCCGCGATCATCGCCACGGCAGAACGTAATCCCGATGTCTGGGCCACGGTCGGCGTCCATCCGCACGAGGCGGACGCGCATCCGGACCTCGGCGCCGCTGCGCTGGTCGACGCGGCGGCGCACCCGAAAGTGGTGGCGATCGGCGAATGCGGCCTCGACTATTATTACGACAAGTCGGATCGCACGGCCCAGCGCGAGCGCTTCCAGGCGCATATCGACGCGGCGCGAGCGACTGGCCTGCCGCTCGTCGTGCATACGCGCGATGCCGAGGACGACACTGCCGACATGCTGACGCGCGAAGTTGGCAAGGGCGGCGTGTCGGGGGTCCTCCACTGCTTTACCGGCAGTGCCGGCCTCGCGCGGACGGCGCTGGACCTCGGTTTCTACATTTCGCTGTCCGGGATCGTCACCTTCAAAAGCGCGAAAGATTTGCAGGAAACCGCGAAATTCATTCCTGCGGACCGGCTGTTGGTCGAAACCGACAGTCCGTTCGTGGCGCCCGTTCCGCATCGCGGCAAGGTTTGCGAGCCGGCCTATGTCGCAGACACGGCGGCTTTCCTGTCCGATTTGCGCGATGAGCCCCTCGATGAACTGACCGCAGCAACCAGTGCCAACTTCCGATCGCTGTTCCGGAAAACCACCGCGTGAGGATCCGTATTCTCGGTTGCGGGACATCGTCGGGTGTGCCGCGGATCGGGAACGACTGGGGCGATTGCGATCCGACCGAGCCTAAAAACCGCCGAACCCGATCGTCGATCATGATCGAGAGCAACGGGCAACGGATGCTGGTCGATTGCGGACCCGATTGCCGGCAGCAGTTGCTCGACGCCGATGTCGCCAGGCTGGCTGCGGTCATCGTTACGCATGACCATGCCGATCATTGCCACGGCATCGACGAGCTTCGACAGGTCGCCTACCACGTCGGTGATGCCATTCCTTTGGTCGCTCGGGCCGACGTCCTTGACCGACTGGCTCGGCGGTTCGGTTACGCGTTTCGCGGAAGCGAGCTTTATCCGGCAGTCTTGCGCGCCGTTGAGGCTGGCGAAACGCAAATGCTCGGCAATGCGCTCCTGCGTTT
The DNA here is from genome assembly GCF_000585415.1 of Sphingomonas jaspsi DSM 18422. Taxonomy (NCBI): domain Bacteria; kingdom Pseudomonadati; phylum Pseudomonadota; class Alphaproteobacteria; order Sphingomonadales; family Sphingomonadaceae; genus Sphingomonas; species Sphingomonas jaspsi. Next base: position 1,733,127 of record NZ_KK073876.1, read on the forward strand.
CGCCGATCAGCCGCACGGCGGTATAACATCGATGGGCGTTAGGGCGGACGAGGAGGGGCGTTCTCTTGCCTACTCGATCGATTTTCACGCAATGACGGACGAAATGTTGTCCCTTTATCAAAACGTTGATGTTTGGATTTGCGATTGCCTGCGAAGGACGCCGCATCCCACCCATGCGCATCTTGATGCGGTGCTCGGCTGGGCAAGGGAGCTGGGCGTGGGCCGACTATTGCTTACCCATATGGACAAGAGCATGGATTATGCCACCTTGTCGGCCGAGTTGCCCGACTGGGCGGAGCCGGCCTTCGATGGGCAGGAGATCGTACTGTAATGAGTGACGCCGACGGTCCGTATCTTCTCACTACCTTATTATGCTTGGTTTTGGTCGGCAGCGGGCTTGCCGCCCGCCGTCTGCCCCTGGCCCAGACGGCAAAGATGGCGCTGGCCTGGATCGGCATCTTCACGCTGGTTTTCGGCCTTCTCTCATTCCGTAGCGAATTCACAATGGTCGGGCAGCGAATGAAGAGCGAGCTACTGGGCACGTCGACGGTTGAGGGCGGGGAGGTGAGGGTGCAGATGGCCGAGGACGGCCATTTCTGGACCAACGCTACCGTCAATGGCAAAGACGTGCGTTTCCTTATCGATAGCGGTGCCACGACGACCACCATTTCTGGTGAACTGGCGGATCAACTGGGCATCGAAGGAACGACCCGCAAGGCATTGGTGGAAACGGCGAACGGCACCATCGGGATGCGGCTGGCCGACGCCGACCTAAAAGTCGGGAACATCGAGCGGCCGGGGCTTGGCGTGATGATCAACGAGCAGGACTCCGCGAATGTTATCGGGATGAATTTCCTGTCGTCGCTGACGTCATGGCGCGTGGAAGGTCGCCAATTGATCATGAAGCCATGACCAACGACCTGATGCTTGGCGGGCTCTATGTCCTGATGGCGATCATGTTGGTGTTCGGGGCGCTGATGACCCGCCGCGAACCATGGGCCAGGAACCTGACCTTCTTGCTGGCGTGGCTGTCCATATTCGGCGGCGGCTTCGTCATGTTCACCTTCCGCGACGAAATGGGGCTGTTTGCCCAGCGGATCAGGAGCGAGGTGACGGGCGAGCCGGTTCTCAAGGGCCGTCAGGTGAGAATTCCGCAGGCGATCGACGGCCATTTCTACGTCGACGCTCGCATCAACGGCGTGCCGATCCGATTCCTGGTCGACAGCGGCGCCACGGTCACCACGATCGGCCGTATGGCCGCCGGTGAGGCCGGCGTTGCTGTAAGCACCGAACGAAACCAGGTCGTGCTTACCGGCAACGGCGTCGTTGAAGTGTCGCGCGGGCGGGCCGAGACGCTGGCAATTGGACCTATCCAGCGTAGCAACATGCAACTCCATATTGCTGACCGCGACGAACTCAACGTGCTCGGAATGAATTTCCTGTCGTCGCTCAATCGCTGGGGCGTCGAGGGACGATGGCTGGTCCTTGAGGGATGAGCAGAGTTGCTTTAGTTTTCAAATTAACATAATACATATTATCATACTCACACTCTAACGTGCTGTGGGGGTGGAAAAGCCCCTTCAGCTCCTTCATATCCGCGATATGACCCTTGAACGGCTTCAGTCAATCATGCGCCGGCTGCGCGACCCCGAAACCGGATGCGAATGGGACAGCGTGCAGACCTTCGAAACGATCGCACCGTACACGATCGAAGAAGCTTATGAGGTCGCCGACGCCATCCATCGCCAAGACATGACCTCCTTGGCCGACGAGCTTGGCGATCTGCAGTTGCAGGTCGTCTTCCACGCGCAAATGGCCGAAGATGCCGGCCATTTCGTCCTCGACGACGTGCTGGACGGCATTTGCGACAAGATGGAACGCCGCCACCCCCATATCTTCGGCGACGCAGAGAATGGCGGCCATCATTTATGGGAGGCGATCAAGGCCGAAGAGCGAGCCAAAAGCCCCGACCGGAGCGCGCTGGCGGGTGTCGCTTTAGCACTTCCGGCCTTGGAGCGTGCGGTGAAGCTGCAGAAACGCGCCGCGCGCACCGGGTTCGACTGGCCGACCATCGACGGCCCGAAATCGAAAATTCTCGAAGAATTGGAAGAAATTGAACAGGCGCCTCCAGCCGAGCTGGAGGAAGAAGTCGGAGACTTTCTGTTCGCGGTGGCGAACTTCGTACGCCATCTTAAGGTCGATCCGGAAGAGGCGTTGCGTAAAGCCAATCGCAAGTTCGAGCGCCGGTTCCGCACGATCGAAGCCACGCCCGGGTTCGATGAATTGAGCCTGGATCAGCAGGAAGCGCTTTGGGTCGCGGCTAAAGGCGCTGAAAGCGGGCCCAATTCTCGGGGCTGAGCTTTACCGTGACGACGGTGTCGTCTTCCACCACTTGCTGATCGACGATTTCACCGCGCGCATGGAGCCACGCCAATCGGCCGCCGTCGGCGACCGGAATGCGCACGATGTGCGTTTGCGCACCGCTATGCAAAAGGCGTGAGATCTCGTCGCGCAGGACGTCGACCCCCTCCCCGGTCAGCGCCGATACCGCAACGACGTCATCGCGTCGGTCTGATTCGCCTTCGATTTCGCTGCGGTCGAGCCTGCTCAAGGCGTCAATCTTGTTCCATACTTCCAGCCGAGGGGGCGAATCCTCCTCGTTCAGGCCGAGAACCCCTAGGACCTGTTCGACGTCGGCCTTCTGTGCGTCTGTATCGGGATGCGATACGTCGCGGACGTGCAGAATGAGGTCGGCCGAAGCGACTTCTTCCAGCGTGGCGCGGAACGCCGCGACCAATTCGGTCGGCAGGTCCGACACGAATCCCACCGTATCGCTGAGAATGGCCTTGTCGAACCCGGGGATCCTGACCTGCCGCATGGTGGGATCGAGGGTCGCGAAGAGCAGGTCTTCGGCCATGACCGATGCCTGGGTCATGCGATTGAACAGCGTCGACTTTCCGGCATTGGTGTAACCTACCAGCGCGATGACCGGCCAGGGGGCTTTCTGTCTACGCCCGCGGTGAAGGCCACGCGTTCGCTTGACCTGGTCGAGTTCCTTGCGAATGCGCGCCATGCGGTCGCGGATCATTCGCCTGTCCGCTTCTATCTGGGTTTCGCCCGGCCCGCCGAGGAAGCCGAAGCCGCCGCGCTGTCGTTCAAGGTGGGTCCAAGACCTCACCAACCTGCCTGCCTGATAGTCGAGGTGGGCCAGTTCGACCTGCAAGCGCCCTTCGGCGGTCGCCGCCCGTTCGCCGAAGATCTCGAGGATCAGCCCGGTTCGGTCGATCACCTTGCACTTGGTGAGGTCTTCCAGCGTTTTCTGCTGAACCGGGGTCAAAGAGGCGTCGACGATCAGCAACTTGGCGTCGGCCGCTTCGGCGATCCCTGCAAGTTCTTCGGCCTGTCCCTTGCCGAACAGGCTGGCAGGGCGAACCTGCCTGATACGAAAGGCCTTGCGCTCGACGACCTCGATCCCGATCGCCATTGCGAGACCAGCAGCCTCCTCCATCCGCGCATCGACCGAACGCAGCGATGCCGAACCGATCCTTTCGGGGACGGCCAGCACCGCACGCTCGCCGCGCGCAATGCCGCTGTCGTCGCTACGGTTGAAAACGCTCAGGACGGATCCTCGTCATGATGTTCGGCACTGCCGAGGTCGAGCGGATTGTCCGGCTGCACGGTGGAAATGGCATGTTTGTAGACCAGCTGCACCTGCCCGGCCCGTTCGAGCATCAGCGAAAACTGGTCGAACCCGGCAACGACGCCTTGCAGCATCACGCCGTTGACCAGAAAGACCGTCATATGTTCGGCTTCGCGGCCCGCAGCGGCGAGGAATAGGTCCTGAAGTGCCGGTCGCCGGCCATTGGCCCCTTCCCCACCGATTCCCTTCGGAATGTCGGTCGGCGCATGGCTTGGCATGATGGTCGAAACGCTATGCTTGTAAATCAGCTGGCTAACCCCGTCCCGGCGCAGCAGCAGCGAAAAGGCGTCGAACCAAGTAATGATACCCTGGAGCTTGACGCCCTTCATCAAGAAGACCGTCGCCGGCGTTTTCGATTTGCGCAGGCTGTTGAGGAAAGCATCCTGCAGACTGAACGGTTTATCGGCCATCGTTACGATCAATCCTCGTCATCGCGCTTGTCGCCCAGGCCCAGCGCCTTAAGCTTGCGATGGAGCGCTGAGCGTTCCATGCCGATAAAGTTGGCGGTGCGCGAGATATTTCCGGAAAAGCGACGGATCTGGATCTTCAGGTATTCGCGCTCGAAGCTTTCCCGTGCCTCGCGCAGCGGGGAGCCCATGATCGCCATACTGGTCACGCCCCCGCCGCTGCTGCTGCTGCCCGCCTGCTGGTCGATTATTTCCGTCGGCAGCAGGTCGACTTCAATACAGTCGACGCGGTCGCCTGGCGTAAGGATCATGGTGCGTTCGATGATATTGCGCAGCTGCCGCACGTTGCCCGGCCAGTCGTGGGCCTGCAGCGCGGCAATCGCGTCCTTGGACATGTTGGGCGTGCCGACCCGCCGTTCCGCCGCAAACCGGGCCAGGAAGATGGTCGCAAGCTCGGGGATGTCCTCGCGCCGCTCGCGCAACGGGGGAATCCGAACGGGCACCACGTTGAGGCGGTAATAAAGGTCTTCGCGGAACCGCCCGGCCGCAATCTCGTCGGCAAGGTTGCGCGAGGTTGCCGACAACACGCGAACGTCGACCTTGATCGGCCGCTGCCCGCCGACCCTGGTGTAGCTCTGGTCGGTCAACACGCGCAGGATCTTGGCCTGCGTGGTGATCGGCATGTCGGCGATTTCGTCCAGGAACAGCGTGCCGCCATGCGCCTGCTCCAGCAAGCCAGGGCGCCCAATCCCGTCGATCTCGCTCCCGAACAGCTCTTCCTCGATCCGCTCCGGGCTCATCATCGCCGCCGAAAGCACGATGAACGGTGCTCCGGCCCGCGGGCTCCAGTTGTGGATCATGCGCGCCGCGATTTCCTTGCCCACCCCCGCCGGGCCGGTGATCATCACGCGACTTCCGGTCGGTGCGACCCGCTTCAGCGTCGCACGGACCGTATTGATAGCAACGGAATTGCCGTCGAGCTGGTCGTCCTGGCCGACCTGCTGGCGCAAAGTCGCATTTTCGCGGCGCAGGCGATCGGTCTCGGTCGCCCGGGCGACCAGATGCAGCAGCTTGTCCGCCTTGAACGGCTTTTCGATGAAATCGACGGCGCCCTCGCGGATTGCGGCGACAGCCGTATCGAGGTTGCCATGACCCGAAATCATGATCACGGGCAGCGTCGGGTCGCGGCGCTTGACCTCCTCAAGGATCTGCAGCCCATCGAGCTTCGAGCCTTGGAGCCAAACGTCGAGCAGCACCAGGCTAGGCCGCCGGTCTTCGATAGCATTGAGCGCAGCGTTGCTGTCGCCGGCCGTCCGAACGGCATAGCCTTCGTCCTCGAGAACGCCCGATACCAGCTCGCGAATGTCGGCCTCGTCGTCGACTACCAGCACTTCCAGGGCCATCAGCTCGGCTCCTCCTCATCATATTCGCCATCGTCGCCGCGCCGGGCGTTCGGGGTGAGCGCATCCTCTTCGCTCGCCAACTCGGCCAGTCGTGCGGCGTCAAATGCGATCCGCACTCGCGTGCCGCCACCCGCACGATCGAGAAATGCGATCTCGCCGAGATGTTCCTCGACGATCTTCTTGACGATCGCGAGGCCGAGTCCGGTGCCACGAATGCGGGTCGTCATGTAGGGTTCGGTCAGCCGTTCGCGGTCCTCCGGCAAGCCGACGCCCGTGTCGGTCACTTCGATCACCAACTGCTCGCCCTCTTCGCGGATCGACAGGTCGACCCGGTCGCCCGCATCATTGCGCTCGCCGCGATTGCGGCGTGCCTCGATCGCCTCGACCGCATTCTTGACGATGTTGGTCAGCGCCTGACCGAGCTGGCGGCGATCGCAGACCAGCGGGATATTGCCGCTGGGCGGCTCCATCGTGAAGACGAGGCCGGGATGCGCGACTTCGTGCAGGAACAGTGCAGCGCGCGCGATTTCATGCAAATTCTCCCGCCGAAATACGGGTTTTGGCATTCGCGCGAAGTTGGAGAATTCGTCGACCATTCGCCGCAGATCGCCGACTTGGCGAACGATCGTTTCGGTCAGACGGGTGAACGTATCCGGATCGCTCGACACCTCGCCCGCATAGCGACGCTGCAGGCGTTCGGCGGCCAATTGGATCGGGGTCAGCGGATTTTTGATCTCGTGCGCGATACGCCGCGCGATGTCGGACCATGCCGCGCGGCGCTGGTCGCTCAGCTGCTCGGTAATATCGTCGAAGGTCAGGACGGAGCCGTCGCCGTAGCGCATGCGCTTGACGGCTAGCGTGCGTTGCCCCTCGTTTGAGTGGACGAGGACGGTCGCATCCCGGGCATCGCCGTTCATGAACTCCTGCAATTCTTCCGACACCTCGCGCAGGCTGAGGCCTTCGATTCCGGCATCGCCATGCTGGAGAAGTGTTTCGGCAGAGCGGTTGGTCAACAGCACTCGGCATTCCGAATCGAGGGCGATGACGCCTGCGGTGACGCTCGACAGGACCGCCTCGATGAAGGCGCGCCTCGTGTCGAGCTGGCTGTTGGCGGCGAGCAGCGCCCCGGTTTGTTCCTCAAGACGCCCCGTCATCCGGTTGAACGCAGTTGCGAGCGTCGCAATTTCGTCCGACGGCTCGACGACATGCACCCGGGTAGACAGGTCGCCTCCCTCGATCCGCCCCGCAGCCTCGACCAGTTCGTCAACCGGGCGAAGCAGCCGGTCCGCCAGCTTCAGTGCGGCGAAAATGACAACGGCGACGATCACCAGCGCGGCCAGCAATAGCGCCCCGTTGAAGCGCAACTGGTTGGTCCGGCTGCGGTCCACGAGGGCGCGATAGTCGGCGAGAACCCCGGTCGCCTGCTCGATCTGCTTGCGGAAGTCGTCGGTCACCTTGCGCGCAACGAAGAGATAGAGACCGCGGTCGCGATCGAACGGCGCCAGCACGGCGATGCGGCCGGGCGTGATGACCTCGGCAGCGCTGGTGCTGCCCTTGAGCTGCGACATGGCCGCTGCGACCTGCGACGGGTCGATCAAGCCGTCGTAGTATAGGATGCCGCGCACGACGGTCATCTGGCCGTTGGGACCGACCTGGATGATCGCGGATTCGTTGAGGTTGCGGCGATAGGTCTGGAGACCCATCGCATCTTCGAACATCTTAGTGTCGATCGGATTGAGCCGGCGGACATCGTTCAGGTCGGTTTCCATCGCTACCGCTTCCGCGCCGACCCGGTTGACCTCGGTGTCATAGACGGACTGCGTCAGCTCCAGCGTGTTTTCGAGCATGCCGCGCGCGCGGTCGGAGAACCAGAATTCAAGGCCGGCCTGGAAAAGCAGCGACGCGAAGATCGCGACGATCACTGTCGGCACGGCGGCGATGATCGAGAACAGTGCGACGAGCCTTGTATGCAGCTGGCCCGTCCCAACCCCCCGCGCGCTTGCCCGGCGGAGCGCGAATTTGCGCGACAACAGCACCATCAGCGCGATCGATGGAATGAGGTTGGCGACCAGCAGGAAGGCGATCTGGGTGGGCGTCAGAAGGCTTCCGGGTTCGGCGTCGCGACCCAGCAGCGAGAAGCTGATGGCGACGATCAACACCAACACCGCGCCGCTGATCCACGTCGCCCAGCTGTACAACTGCCCGCTGTCACGCTTGCGCGACAGCCAGCTCCGTGCCGGGGTCAATAGGTTGGAATCAGCCGGTTGCGCATCCATTCGGGCCCTGCCCTAGCATGGACGCGTTGCATAAAGAACACAGTTTTGGTCAGGCTGCGCTTTTTGCCAACCAGGGTGAATAAAAGTCGCGGAGCATGCGGATCACCACGTCCGGATCGTCCTGCGTATTGACCTTGTTGCGGAATTCGGCCGACCCGGTCAGTCCCTTGGTGTACCAGCCAATATGCTTTCGGGCGAGGTTGACGCCCGTCTGCTTCCCGTAGAGCCGCTGCATTTCGTCATATTGCTCGAGGATGACGTCAAGCTGTTCGTCCATCGACGGGTCAGGCCTGACGCCGTCGGCCGAAAGATCGGACATCACCTGGCCAAGCAGCCACGGCTTGCCGTAGGCGCCGCGCCCGATCATTACGCCGTCGGCGCCGGATTGTTCGAGCGCAGTCCTGGCGTCTTCGATCGAGCAGATGTCGCCGTTGACGATGACCGGCAAACGGGTTGCTTCCTTGACCTTGCGGACGAACGCCCAGTCGGCGCTGCCCTTGTACATCTGGTTGCGGGTCCGGCCGTGGACGGTGATCATCTGCGCGCCCAAATCCTCCGCGATCCGCGCGAGTTCGGGTGCGTTCAGGCTTTCGTGGCACCAGCCCATGCGCATCTTGACTGTCACGGGCACTTTCACGGCCTTGACCGTTGCATCGATCAGGCTTGCCGCGAGCGGCAGGTCGCGCATCAGCGCCGACCCGGCATCGCCGTTCACCACCTTGCGGACTGGGCAGCCCATGTTGATGTCGATGATCGCCGCGCCGCGCTGTTCGTTGAGCTTTGCGGCTTCGGCCATTTCCTTGGCGGTGCAGCCGGCCAGCTGGAGCGACACTGGCTCTTCGCTAGGGTCCCAAGCGGCTTTCTGGAGGGACTGGCGCGTTTCCCGGATCATCGCCTGGCTGGCGATCATCTCGCTCACGGTCAGGCCGGCGCCGTAGCGCTTGACGATCTTGCGGAACGGCAGGTCGGTGACACCCGTCATCGGCGCCAGGATCACGGGCGCGTCGATGGTCACGGGTCCGACCGAGATGGGCTTTACGAGGGTCATGCGAGCGCGCGCCTTTACATTAGACGCACGATTGCGGCAAGGCGGCGGCAGAATGACCGTAACCGCTCTTATCGTCGCCGCAGGATCCGGCACCCGCATGGGCGGCGATGTTCCTAAACAATATGCCACGATCGCCGGAAAAAGCGTGCTCGCCCACGCGGTAGACGCATTGGCGTCACATCCCCGAATTAGCAGCGTCCGCGTGGTGATCGGAAGCGGACAGCAGGAAATGGCGGCAACGGCGCTTGCGGGGCGTGACGTCGGTGACGTCGTGATCGGCGGCGCTCAGCGGGCCGACAGCGTCAGGGCCGGGCTTGCCGCGATCGGCGATGGCGTCGTTCTTGTGCACGACGCCGCCCGCCCCTTTTGCCCGCATGACGTCATCGACCGGTTGCTCGAGGCCTTGGACGGTGCCGATGGCGCCGTGCCTGCCCTTCCCGTCGCCGACACGCTGGCCAAAGGACTCGCCACGGCCGATCAGCTCGTAGACCGAGATCGGCTTTGGCGGATCCAGACGCCGCAGGCTTTCCACGTAGAAGATCTGCGCTACGCCATCGACGAAGCGGGCCGCGGTCATACCACCGACGAGAGCAGCGTCATGATCGCCGCCGGGCTGAAGGTGGCGTTGGTCGAGGGAAGCGCATCGCTCGACAAATTGACGACACCCGAAGACTGGCGGCGCGCCGAAGCGCTGCAGGAGAGCAAGATGATCAGCCGTACCGGCTTGGGTTTCGACGTTCATGCGTTCGAGGGGACTGGCCCGCTGATGATGGGGGGCATCGAAATTCCGCACGAGCGCGGTCTTGCCGGGCATAGCGACGCCGACGTCGTCCTGCACAGCATCACCGATGCGCTGCTCGGCGCGGCCGGCAAGGGCGATATCGGGCAGCATTTTCCGCCCAGCGATCCGCAGTGGAAAGGCGCAGCGAGCGACATTTTCCTCGCCCACGCCGCCAATCTAGTCCGCGACGACGGCGGGATCATCGATTTCGTTGATTGCACGGTCATTTGCGAAGCGCCCAAGGTGGGTCCATATCGCCAGGCTATGCAAAGCCGCGTTGCCCAGATCCTGAAGCTTCCGTCCTCGGCGGTGTCGATCAAGGCGACCACCACCGAACAAATGGGCTTCACCGGCCGCCGCGAAGGCATTGCGGCGCAGGCCGTGGCAACGATCAGGGTGCCGCGCTGATGCAGCTCCTTCCCCAGCAGCTCGTCGACAAAGCGCGCGAAGTCGTCGAGGCCAACCGCAAGATCGGTCGTCGCTTCACCGTCGCCGAAAGCTGCACCGGCGGTCTGGTCAGCGCCGCGATCACCGAAATTCCGGGTGCAAGCGAAGTCTTTGTCGCCGGTTTCGTTACCTATTCGAACGAGGCCAAGATTGCGCGCTTGCGGGTGTCGCAGGACGTGATCGAAACCTTCGGCGCGGTCAGCGTCGCCACCGCATGGGCCATGGCGCAAGGGGCGCTGCATGCACTCGATGTCGATGTAGCAGTTTCCATCACGGGGATTGCCGGACCGGACGGGGGAACGCCCGGCAAGCCGGTCGGAACGGTGGTCTTCGCCAAGGCACTAAAAGGACAGTCGCCGGACGACTGCGCCGCTGACAGCCACTTGTTCGACTCCGCGCAGGGTCGGTCGGGAATACGCTTTCAGGCCGCGCTTTGCGCGCTGGACTTGCTGCTTCCGTAAAGTTCGGCTGCCCGGGTCTCGAAGGCGCCGGTCATCCGCCTTAAGGCGCGGTCGAACATTTGCCCCGCAAGCGTTTCAAAAATGCGGTTTTTGAACGCGAAGTCGACAGAGAAAAACACTTCGGTCCCGCCGTCCGGTGCGGGGTCGAAGCGCCACTCGTTCTTCAGATATTTCAGCGGCCCTTCGATGTAGTCGACGCAAATCCGGCTAGGGAACTGCTTGGTAACCCTGGATGTGAAGCGTTCCTTGAACGCGTTGAACCCGACGATCAGGTCGGCGATCATTTCATGTTCGCTATCCGACCTGATGCGGACGGCGGTGACCCAGGGCAGGAATTCGTCGTAGCGGGCGACATCGGCAACCAGCGCGAACAATTGTTCGGGGCTGTATGGCAGGTGCTTGGTCTCGCTATGACGCGGCATCAGGCCAGAACGCCGCCGGTCCGCGCAAGTTGCTTGTTGCGCGCGTCCTGCATTTTCTTGAAGTCGTCGCCCGCGTGATAGCTCGACCGCGTCAGCGGCGTCGCAGCCACCAGCAGGAAGCCCTTGGCCCTGGCGATCGCGGCATAGGCCTTGAACGCGTCGGGCGTGACATATTCCTCGACCCTGGCGTGACGCGGCGTCGGCTGCAGATATTGCCCCATCGTCAGGAAATCGATGCCTGCCGATCGCATGTCGTCCATCACCTGGTGCACCTCGAGCCGCTGCTCGCCCAGGCCGACCATCACGCCCGACTTGGTGAAAATCGACGGATCGAGCTTCTTGACCTGCTCGAGCAGCCGCAGCGACGCATAGTAGCGCGCCCCGGGCCGGATCGTCGGGTAAAGCCGCGGAACGGTTTCGAGATTGTGGTTGTAGACGTCCGGCCGTGCAGCGACGATCGCTTCGACCGCCGCCTCATGCTTGTTGCGGAAGTCCGGGGTCAGGATTTCGATGGTCGTCGTCGGGGTGGTCTTGCGGATCGCTTCGATCACCTTGACGAACTGGCTGGCGCCGCCGTCCGGCAGGTCGTCGCGATCAACCGAAGTGATGACGATATGTTCAAGCCCCATGGCCGCGACGGCGTCGGCCGTATTCTGGGGCTCCATCGGGTCGACGGCCCGCGGCATGCCGGTCTTGACGTTACAGAAGGCGCAGGCGCGGGTGCAGGTGTCGCCAAGGATCATGACCGTGGCGTGTTTCTTGGTCCAGCATTCGCCAATGTTCGGGCAGGCCGCTTCCTCGCACACCGTTGCGAGATTCTTCGAGCGCATCAGGCGGCGCGTTTCGGCATAGCCTTCGCTGGTCGGTGCCTTCACGCGGATCCAGTCGGGCTTGCGCTGCTTGGGCGGCGTCGGGAGCGGAGCATTCATGTCGGGCCAGATAGCGACTGGCGCGCACTCTTGCCACCCCTCCCCTCGCTCGCCTAGGCGCAGGTGACGTTACGGAAAGGATTCGAATGGAAGGCTTCGGCAACCTGCTGGCGGGATATCGCCGTTTCCGCGAGAATCGCTACGAAGCCGAAAAAGGCCGTTGGCGCGAACTGGCCGAAGGTCAGAGCCCGCGCGCAATCATTATCGCCTGCTGCGACAGCCGCGCTGATCCGGCAACCATCTTCGACACCGACCCGGGCGAGATTTTCGTCGTTCGCAACGTCGCCAACCTCGTTCCCCCGTTCGAAGGGGGCGGCGGACGTCATGGCGTCTCCGCGGCATTGGAATTTGCGGTAACGCAGCTGAAAGTGCCGGAAGTCGTAGTGATGGGTCATGAGCGCTGCGGCGGGATCATGGCCGCGCTGACGGGCTGTTTTCACGATGCGCCGGCGGGCGAAGGCGGCTTCGTTGCCAACTGGATGAGCCAAATCGAAGGGCCCGCTCACGAAATCGCCCAGTCACACGGAACGGACGAAGCCGCCGCCCGCGTGTTAGAAGAGGTCGGCATTCGCCAGAGCTTAAAAAACTTGCGTACCTTCCCCTTCGTGTCGGAACGCGAAGACAAAGGTGCGCTAAAGGTCCTGGGCTGCCATTTTTCGATCAGCGAAGGGCAGCTTTACCTGCTCGACGAGGCGGAAGACATCTTCCGCCCCGTCTAGCCAGGACTTCGACTAGCAGCGGGTGTTGTAGTCGTAGATCGGGTTGCCGTACTGGTCGACATAGTAGCAGTAGCCGCGCGTATCGCGGTAATATTGCTTGCCCTTGATGACCGCACCGGCGACGCCGCCAAGGATGGCACCGGCAACGGCGCCCTGGATCGGGTTCACGCCGGGAATGACGGCACCGGCCGCCGCACCGACGGCACCGCCGATGGCAGCGCCCTTTACGGCGTTGCTGGTCTGGGTGTTGCGATACGGGTCGTTGTAACCGTAGCCATAGGGATCGGTCGTGGCGCAGGCCGATACGGCAAGGCTGCCGGCGATGGTGGTGGCGATGATAAGACGCTTCATGGGCACGTTCCTCCGATACACATCCCCGCCCCTGCGAGGACTTAGACTCGTCAACAACGGTTTCGTTCCGCCTGCGTCGTGCTAGGAAGCGACGGACAGGAGCGAAAACCCGATGAGTGACCGTAACGATTACGCCGAATCTGAGCTGAACATCGCCTTACTCATCGACGCCGACAACGCTTCACCCGACCATCTGGACGATGTGCTGCTCGTCCTGGGGGAGTTGGGCACGATCAACATTCGCAGGGCCTACGGTAACTGGGCCAAGACCTCGCTCAAAGGATGGGGGGCGCTGACAGGCATGCATTCGATCGTCCCAATGCAGCAGTTCGATGTCGTCAAGGGCAAGAGCTCGACCGACATGCGCATGACCATCGACGCGATGGACCTGCTCTACCGCGGCCACGTGGACGGGTTCGGCATCATGTCGTCGGACAGCGACTTCCTTCCCCTCGCCCAACGTATCCGCGAGGACGGCCTGCCGGTTTATGGTTTCGGAACGGCCAAGACTCCGATGAGCTTCCGCCAGGCTTGCACCCGCTTCTTCGACGTTGATGCGCTGGACACGAACGGCGAAGAGGCGTTGGAAGCACCCCCGATCACTGCCGGCCAGCGGGCGGTGGAAGCCGACCTGCTGCAGGTGCTTGGAGCCGCCTACAAAGCGTCGAAGCGAGACGACGAAGGCTATGCCAGCCTTGCGGAAGTTGGACAGCGCGCCAAGGCCGTCAGCAGCTTTGCCGTCCGCAATTACGGGTTCAACCGTCTGAGCGAACTTATCAAGGCCGTGCCCAATTTCGGCACCAAGGTAAGCGAGGACGGGCGACTGCTGGTGAAGCGGATGCGATAGAGCGCGGAACGGCTCGAAGCTTATACCGTTCTTATGGCAACCTAACCCGCAAGGAGAGTTGCCATGTTCGGCAAGGATGAAGCCCCCGAAATTCGCCTCAAGAAGAAGCTTTGGACCGCGCTCGACGACAGCCCATTCATGATGCTCGGCCTCGAAGGCGTCGAAGACAGCCGCACGCGCCCGATGACGGCGCAGATCGATCGACAGGACCGCGACAAGGAAGACGGCGGAGCGATCTATTTCTTCGCGTCGAAGACCGACGGGGTCGGCGCAGACATCGGTCAGGGTCATCGCGCCGTTGCCGCCTATAGCGCCAAGGACCATAAGCTGTTTGCCCACATCCACGGCACGCTCGTTCCTAGCGACGACCGCGCGGTCATCGACCGCTTGTGGAACCCCTTCATCGCAAGCTGGTACAAGGACGGCAAGGACGATGCGGACCTGCTGTTGTTGCGCTTCGATACCGAACGCGCCGAGGTTTGGGAGGCCGACACCGGATCGACCCTGAAGGCGGCGGCGCTGAAGGCGCTGTTCGACATCGATCCCGGCAAGGAGCACAGCCGGGAACACAAGGCCGAAGTCGCACTTTAACCTACCCGCCCTCCCATGAACAAAGGTGCCGGCCACATGGTCCGGCGCCTTTTTTCGTGGTATGCAAGACTGATCGGGATGCCACGAAATTGCCGGAGGGCTGAATGGAAAATCCGATCGTCGAACCGGGCGGCTGGTCAGAACGCTATGCCAGCGAGGTCCTCAGTATCCTTCGTATCGTCACGGCCGCGCTGTTCCTGCAGCATGGCATGACGAAAATCCTCGGCTTCCCATGGTCATCGGCCAGCCTGCCGTCGATGTGGAGCCTGCTGTGGGTGGCCGGGCTCATCGAATTGGTGGGTAGCCTGCTATTGCTTATTGGCCTGTTCTCGCGACCCGTCGCCCTGCTGCTGTCGGGGGAAATGGCGGTAGGCTATTTCATGATCCATGCGCCGCAGAGCACCTACCCGATGCTCAACGGCGGTGAATCGGCAGTGCTGTTCTGCTTCATCTTCTTATACATCGCGTTCGAGGGCGCCGGGCCTTGGAGCATCGACGCGATCCTGAAGAGGAAGCACAGCGAGGCGGGTGACGGATATTACGCCGCCAAACACCAGACAGTAGTTGATTGATAGGCTGAAGACGGCGGTGACGGCGTAACCGCCACCGCCTCTGATTTACCGGCTCAGCTTCTTGTAGGCGAGGCGCGTGGGTCGATCCGCCGCGTCACCAAGGCGGCGGCGCTTGTCTTCCTCATAGGCTTCGAAATTGCCTTCGAACCATTCGACGTGGCTGTCGCCTTCGAACGCCAGGATGTGCGTCGCCAGGCGATCGAGGAAGAAGCGGTCGTGGCTGATGACCACGGCGCAGCCCGCGAAATTTTCGATCGCGTCTTCCAGCGCACCCAGCGTTTCGACGTCGAGATCGTTGGTCGGTTCGTCGAGCAGCAGGACGTTGCCGCCCTCCTTCAACATCTTGGCCATGTGGACGCGGTTACGCTCACCGCCCGAAAGCTTACCGACGTTCTTCTGCTGGTCCTGACCCTTGAAGTTAAACGCGCCGACATAGGCGCGAGTCGACGTATCCTGGCCATTGACCTTCATGTAATCGAGCCCGTCCGAAATCTCTTCCCAGACATTCTTCTTGGGATCGAGATGGTCGCGGCTCTGGTCGACGAAGCCGAGGCGCACGGTCTCGCCCAGGCTGATCGTGCCGGTGTCAGGCTGTTCCTTGCCGGTCAGCAGTTTGAACAGGGTCGACTTGCCCGCACCGTTCGGCCCGATGACGCCCACGATGCCGCCCGGCGGCAAGGTGAACGACAGGTCTTCGAACAGCAGCTTGTCGCCATAGGCCTTGGAGATGTTGTTCACCTCAATGACCTTGCCGCCAAGGCGCTCGGGCACCTGGATGACGATCTGGGCCTTGCCGATGCGCCGGTCATCCTGCGCTTCCTGCAGCTGTTCGAACTTGCGGATACGCGCCTTCGATTTGCTCTGGCGCGCCGCCGGGGTTTGCCGGATCCATTCCAGTTCGCGGGCCAGCGCCTTTTGCTTGCCGCTTTCCTCGCGGCTTTCCTGCTCGAGGCGCTTCGCCTTCTTTTCCAGATAGGTGGAGTAGTTTCCTTCGTACGGATAATAGCTTCCGCGGTCGAGTTCGAGGATCCATTCCACCACATTGTCGAGGAAGTAGCGGTCGTGGGTGATCATCAGCACCGCGCCGGCATATTCCTTGAGGTGGTTTTCCAGCCACTGGACGCTTTCGGCGTCGAGGTGGTTGGTCGGTTCGTCGAGCAGCAGGATCGACGGCTTCTGGATCAGCAGCCGGGTCAGCGCGATGCGGCGCTTTTCACCACCCGACAGATTCTCCACGCTCCAGTCGCCCGGCGGACAGCGCAGCGCTTCCATCGCGACTTCGAGCTGGTTGTCGAGCGTCCAGCCATCGACCGCGTCGATCTTGCCCTGCAGCTCACCCATCTCTTCCATCAGCGCATCGAAGTCGGTGTCGTCCTTGGGATCGCCCATCTCCGCTGAAATGGCATTGAAGCGATCGACCATGTCCGCAACTTCGCGCGCGCCGTCCTTGACGTTCTCAAGCACGGTCTTGGTCGGGTCGAGCTCGGGCTCCTGCGGCAGGTAACCGACCGTGATGTTCTCGCCCGGCCATGCTTCGCCCGAAAATTCGGTGTCGATGCCCGCCATGATTTTCATCAGTGTCGACTTACCCGCCCCGTTCGGACCGACGATGCCGATTTTGGCACCCTGGTAGAACTGGAGGTTGATGTTGTTCAGCACCGGCTTTTGCGCGCCGGGGAAGGACTTGGTCATGCCCTTCATGACGAAAGCATATTGAGCGGCCATGGGGTCGCGAGGCTCCGTGAATAGAGTTGGGATTTGTCAGCGCACTTAGGGGCTGGCGCGCCGTTAATCCAGTGCCTTAGCGGCGAAGTTCCTCCAACCGCGCATCCGCGTCGGCGAAGCGGTAGGCGGAAAAGCGTTCTCGCAGCATCTTCTTGCTGAGCTTGCCAGTCGCGGTGTGGGGCAATTCGTCGACGAATTCGATGGCGTCGGGTAGCCACCACTTCGCGACCTTGGTGGCCAGATGGCTTCGCAAGGCGTCAGGGCAAATGTCGCATCCTTCCTGCCTTACGACGACAAGCAGAGGGCGTTCGTCCCATTTGGGATGGGCGATACCGATCGCCGCAGCCTCTGCTACGCCAGCGAAGCCGACCGCTGCGTTTTCCAGCTCGATCGAACTGATCCACTCCCCGCCGGACTTGATCACGTCCTTGGCGCGGTCGGTGATCTGCATGGTACCGTCGGGGTGGAGGCAGGCGACGTCGCCGGTATCGAACCACTGATCTTCGTCGGTCGCGTCTTCTTCGGCCTTGAAATAGCGCCTGATAACCCAAGGTCCTCGGCACTGGAGATTGCCGGAAGATTTGCCATCTCGCGGCAGGGCGTTTCCGTCCTCGTCGACCGTGCGCAGCTCGACGCCGAAGGGCACCCTTCCCTGCCTCGAAATATATTCGACTTTCTCGTCGATGCTGTAATTTTCCCAGCCCAGCGGCCGCGAGCCGCATGTCCCGATCGGCGAGGTTTCGGTCATGCCCCAAGCGTGCCCGACCTCGATGCCATGCTCCAGGAACCAGCGGATCATGGCGCGCGGTGCCGCCGACCCGCCGATGGTAACTTGTTTGAGGTCGGACAGCTTGTCGCCGCTGCGCTCGAGATAATCGATCATCGTGAGCCAGATGGTCGGGACGCCGGCCGAATGGGTGACCTTCTCCTCGCGAAACAGGCGGCACATGGTGTCCGGGCGGTAATCCGCCGACAGTACCAGCTTGCAACCCATCATCGGCGCCGCCCACGGAACGCCCCAGGCGTTGGCATGGAACATCGGCACGATCGGCAGCACCACCGACTGCTTCGACAGGTTGAAGATGTCCGGCGCCGCCTCGGCGAGCGTGTGAAGCATCGTCGAGCGATGCTCGTAGAGCACGCCCTTGGGATTTCCGGTCGTACCGCTGGTGTAGCAGAGGCCGACCGGATCGCGCTCGTCGCCCTCGACCCAGGCATAGTCTCCGTCCTGCTCGCCGATCCATTCCATGAAGCCGGTATCGCCGACCCCGTTGGCTGGAGGGTCGAAGCAGATATATCGTTCGATCGTTGTCCAGCGGGGCTTCATCGCCTCGACCAGCGGAGCAAACGCGTGATCGTAAAGCAGCACCCGGTCTTCGGCGTGGTTGGCGATATATTCGAGCTGGTCGGGGAACAGGCGCGGGTTGATGGTGTGCAACACCCCGCCCATTCCCGCCGCGCCATACCAGCTGCTGAGGTGACGGCTATGGTTCATCGCCAGCGTCGCGATCCGGTCGCCCTTGCGGCAACCGAGCGCTTCCAGCGCTTGCGCCATCCGCCGTGCATCGTGGGCGACCGCGCGCCAGTTGGTACGGGTCACACTGCCGTCGGCCCAGGCGGTGACGATTTCACCTTCGCCATGTTCGCGTTCGGCGTGGTCGACCAGGCGCATCACGCGCAGTGGCCAGTCCTGCATCGCACCCAATGCCAAGTCACCCTCCCGATCAAAGCTGTTTTGCGGGGAGGATTGCTGCAAATCACCGTTACGGCAAGCCTTTAGAAGGGCAGCTTGAATCCGGGCGGCAGCGGCAATCCCGAGGTCATTTCCTTCATCTGGTCGCCGGCAGCGAGATCGGCCTTGGCGCGGGCATCGTTGATGGCCGCGGCGATGAGGTCCTCGAGCATCGTCTTTTCGGACGGGACGAGCAGGCTGTCGTCGATAGACACACCAAGGATCCGGCCCTTGGCCGTCGCCTTGATCTTGACCAATCCGCCGCCCGATGCGCCTTCGACCTCGACCTTGTCGAGATTGTCCTGCGCCGCCTGAAGCTGGGCCTGTGCGGCTTCCGCCATCTTCATGATTTCATCGAGGCTGGGCATGTCAGGCTTCCTTCTGTTCGATCGATTCAAGCGCCGCTTCCGGAAATTCCTCGAACAGCGCCTTTACATTGGGGTCATCGAGCACTTCGGCCCGAACCCGCTCTTCGGCCATGACCTCCTGCTGCTGCAGTGAAGGCGATCCGCTCTCGTCTGTCAGCCGGACGTCATAGCTGTACCCCGTCGCCGCCTTTGCGGCAGCCGACAAATCGCGCGAAAAGTCGGGGCCGAGCGGCTTCAGCGGCTTCAGTACGATCTCGCCGTCGCCATAACGGACCAAGCCAACATGGTCGCGCAGCTGAAGACCGAGCAATTGCTTGCCGTGCCGCTCGATCGCTTCGACCAGCGCTGCAAAATCGTCGGGCCGGTCGGCCTTGGCGGCGGGCGCAACGGTCGGCGGAGCATCCCTATTGGCCGCAGGAGGACTGGCAGGAGATGCGCCGGAAACCATCGCCGCTAGCGCGGAAGGATCGGGCATTTCCGCCGCATGGATGAGGCGCAGCAAGGCCATCGTCGCTGCTTCATGAGGGTCGGGCGCGACGGCGACGTCCTGCAATCCCTTGAGCAACAGTTGCCACAGGCGGTGAATGTTGCCCCAGCTGAGGTTGGCGGCCAAATCGGTGGCCGCCTCGCGCTCTTCGACCGACTGCAACAGGTCGTCGCCCGCGCCGACCTTGGCCCGGGTGACGGCATGGACCGACGCCATCAGCCCACGCAGCAATGCCACCGGTTCGATGCCGAGCGAATGGGCTTCGTCGAGTTGCGCCAAGGTGCCGGCCGCGTTGCCGTTGAGCAGGGTGGTGAGCAGGCGGCGAATCCGACCCCGGTCAGCCTGGCCGAGCATGTCGCGGACCTGAGCGGCAGTTACCGTGCCGTCGGCGTGCGCAATTGCCTGATCCAGGATCGAAAGCCCGTCGCGCGCCGACCCTTCGGCGGCAACGGCAATCGCCTGGACCGCTTCATCTTCGACGGCGACGCCTTCCTTGGACGCGACCTCGGCGAAGTGAGCGGCAAGTTTGTCAGCCGGAATACGACGAAGGTCGAACCGCTGGCAGCGCGACAGAACGGTGACCGGTACCTTGTTCACTTCCGTGGTCGCAAACAGGAATTTCACATGCTCCGGCGGCTCCTCAAGCGTTTTCAGCAACGCATTGAAAGCATTCTTCGAAAGCATGTGAACTTCGTCGATGATGTAGATCTTGTAACGAGCCGAAACTGCGGCATAGCGGACCGCCTCGATGATCTCGCGCACGTCGTCGACGCCCGTATGGCTGGCGGCGTCCATTTCGATCACGTCGATATGGCGACCTTCGGCAATGGCACGGCACGGCTCACATACGCCGCACGGGTCGATCGTCGGTCCGCCCTGCCCGTCCGGTCCAATGCAATTCAGCGCCTTGGCGACCAGGCGGGCCGTCGACGTCTTGCCGACCCCGCGGACGCCAGTGAGAAGGAATGCATGCGCGATCCGATCGCGGGCGATGGCATTGCCCAACGTCGTCACCATTGCATCCTGGCCGATCAGTTCGGCGAAGGTCTGCGGCCGGTACTTGCGGGCAAGAACGCGGTACGGGGACGCCGCGGCAGGCTTCTGCGGCTGTTCGGGAAGGTCGAGGCCAAGGCCCGGCGATTCGTCGTCCATGGGCACAAGGTTAGGCGGTCGCGAGGCCGCGTTCCAGTTTTGTCTTTGCGATTTTGATGAAGGTGGAAGCCGGCGACCCGGGGCGAAATCGTTGTGGCTGCTTCCTTCCGGATCTGACCAGGTTGGCGACAACCCCGCCCACCGACTTCCGCGGGCCATATGGCGAGCCGCGCCCCAACGCGCAAGCCTTATCGGTCGAGATTATAGGCGCCGCCCGGCATCCGGACCGTCAACTGTTCAAGCTCGTTCGTGAGCGTAATCTGGCAGGCAAGGCGCGACGTGCGGCTGACATGGGCGGCAAGGTCGAGCAGATCGTCTTCCTCTTCGCTGGCCGGCGGCAACCGTCCGAAATCATCCCTGTCGACGATGATGTGGCAGGTCGAGCAGGCCATTGAGCCTTCACACGCGCCTTCTAGCGGCTGGCCATTGGCTTGGGCGACATCGAGCAGGTTGGCCCCGGCTGCAGCCACGACCTCCCGATCGAGCGAGCCGTCCTCTTTCAAAAATCGGACAAGGGTCATGCCGAATATTGCCTTTGCAGGAGCGCCGCCTCGTTAATGTGCCTGCAGGCTGAGGCAAGCTCCGCTTCGCCCGTATACCGGCCGAAACCGAGCCGGATCGAACTGCGCGCTTGGCGGTCGGAAAGACCGATCGCGCGGAGAACATGGCTTGGGCGCCCCGAACCCGACGCGCAGGCCGAACCCAGCGAAAAGGCGATATTTCGCAGGTCGGCCATCAAGCGGGCGCCGTCCAAACCGTCGCGGCGGAGGTTGAGGTTTCCATGATAACGCGCCGCAGCGCTGCCGTTGATTTCCCAATCTGCACCGAAGGTTGACAGCGCAACTTCCCATAACTTCTCGACATGGGCTTGATCCCCCGCCGACCGCATCTCGGCCAATCTCGCGGCTTCGCCGAACCCGGCGCAAAGCGCCGGCGACAGCGTTCCGCTACGCAAACCTTGTTCCTGGCCGCCGCCATACAACAACGGCCGCGGCTCGAAGCCCTTGCGAATCCACAGGCCGCCTATCCCCTTCGGCCCATAAATCTTGTGGGCCGACAGGGCGATGAGGTCTGGACCCTGCGGGATCGCAACACGGCCGAAGGCCTGAACCGCGTCGCACAGCATGGGCGCATGGTGACGGTGCGCGAGTGCGGTCAGCTCGGCGATCGGCTGAATGACGCCAATCTCATTGTTGACCAGCATGGCCGCCACCAAGGCGGTCTGGTCGTCGATCGCCTCGGCGGCCGCATCCAGATCGATCAGCCCGTCCCCGCCGACGGGCAGTCGCACGACCCTGTAGCCCCGCCCTTCCAGCCATTCGCAGGTGTCTAGAACGGCGGCATGTTCGGTCGATATCGTAACGATTTTGCGCCGTTCGCTCCGCTCCAGCGTGCCGGCGATTGCCCAATTGAGCGCCTCGGTCGCGCCGCTTGTGAAGACGAAACGGCCCTCGTCAAGGCCGAGCGCGGTAAGGATCTGGTCCCGCGCATGTTCGATCGCCGCGGCCGCTTCCCGACCCCATTTCGACGGGCTATGAGGGTTGGCGAATTTTTCCTCGGCCCAAGGTCGCATAACTGCGACCACTTCCGGCGCCACCGGCGTGGTGGCCTGGTAGTCGAGGTAAATCATGCCGCCCGGCTGGCGAGCGTCCGTTGGGCGATCTTGCCGAATTCGGCCAGGAACGCATCCACATCGGCTTCGCTTGTGTCAGGACCGAAGCTGAGCCTCAGGAAGCCGGCCGACACATCGTCGGGCAGGTTCATCGCCGCCAAGACGTGGCTGGCCTTGGCCTTCCCAGACGAACAGGCGCTGCCGGCGGAAACCGCAATGCCGGCAAGGTCCAGTTGCACAAGCATCGACGCGCTGGTGCCGCCCGGTAGCGCGATTGCGCCGATGGTCGGGACGCGCGGTGCAGCTTCGGCAATGATAATGCCGCCCGCCTGCTTTACGCCTTGCTCAAGCCTTTCCCTGAGCGCCGACATCCGGTCCATATTGTAAGGCTTGGCAGCAAGTGCGGCGGCGAAGCTCAGCGCCGACGGCATATCCTGCGTCCCGCGCCGATAGCCCTTTTCCTGCCCGCCACCGCAGGCCCGGAGGGTTGCGAGATCCTTGACCAGCAACGCACCGATACCCGGCGGCCCGCCGAGCTTGTGAGCGCAGATGGCGATGAAGTCGGCATCGGGCAGCGGCAGCTTGGATGCGCCTTGCGCGCAGTCCGCGAGTAGCAGCGATCCCGATTCGCGGATCATCGGGTAGAAACGGTCGAGCGGCTGAATGAGCCCGGTCTCATTGTTGACTTGCTGGATCGCGACGAGCGACGGCCCGCGGGACAGTACGTCGACAAGAGCGACCTCGTCGATCAGTCCGTTGCGGTCGACCGGCAGGACGATCGAATCCGACCCCATGGCGTGCGGTAGGATGGCATGTTCGGTCGCACCATATGTACGCCCGGCCGGTGTGGCGCAGCGCCCTACAATTTCGACGGATTCAGACGCGCCGCTGGTGAAGATGACGTCATGCCGCCAGCCCAGCGCCTGACGGATCGTCTCGCGGGCTTCTTCGAGCAACGCCCGCGAACCCCGCCCTTCGGCGTGCGGCGAATTGGGATTTCCCCAATGCTCGAACCCTCGCGTCATCGCCTCTTTCGCAGCCGCGATCACCGGAGTGGTCGATGCATGATCGAGATAGATGCGCGTCGTCATGGTCGTGTGGAATCCCGCCGTTGCTTAAGCTTTCACCAGCCCTATATAGGAGCCGCCGCCGGGGTGCACCCCGCGGCACGTCTTTTTCGCCCTAGCGCCAAGCGAGCATCCATGCCCGAAGTCATTTTTCCCGGACCAGAAGGTCGCCTTGAAGGCCGTTTCAGCCCTGGTCCGCGCCCGCGTGCGCCCGTTGCGCTGATCCTTCACAGCCACCCGCAGGCCGGCGGCACGATGAACAACAAGATCGTGCAGCTTCTCTACAAGGACTTCGTGCGCCGCGGTTTTGCCGTGCTGCGCTTCAATTTCCGCGGCGTCGGCAAGAGCCAAGGTACGTTCGACAATGGCATCGGCGAACTGTCGGATGCCGCCAGCGCGCTCGACTGGGTGCAACAGATCCATCCGGAAGCGGAAGTGACCTGGGTCGCCGGCGTCAGCTTCGGCGCGTGGATCGGCATGCAGCTGCTCATGCGCCGTCCGGAAATTCGCGGGTTCATCAGCATCGCGCCGCCGGCCAACATGTATGATTTCAGCTTCCTCGCCCCCTGCCCCGCCTCAGGCATCATCATCCAGGGCGACAGCGATGAAGTGGTGACCCCGGGCGCGGTGCAAAAGCTGGTCGAAAAGCTGCGCACCCAGCGGCATATCACCATCGCCCACGACACCATTCCGGGCGCAAACCACTTCTTCGCCAACGAGCTCGACCTGTTGATGAAAAGCGTGGACGACTATCTCGACTTCCGCCTGGACCCAAGCTGCCCGATCCGTTGAGGACCTAAAGCGTCCAGATCAGGACGTTTCCGACGAACACGATTGCGCAGGCAATCATCAAAAGGCCGCGCTGCCGGGTTTCAGCAGCGCGCGCTTGGCGAATGCCGAACACCAAGAGCAGGATCGCCGCAATCATCGTCAGGGCTAGCGCCGCCGACCCGAAATTCGCCAATTTTCGTCCCTTTCACGCCTTTTTAACCTTGGCGGGTCCATGCTCCGCGCCATGCAGGAAGTCCAGCAGCAACAGGCCCGACTTGAAGAGGCGTTCGACCGGATCGAGGGGACGATCCTGCCATGCATCGCCATGATGCTCGACACCTTGCTCGATGCGTCGGCGAATCTGTCGGAACTCGACCCAAAGGCCCTTGCCGCCGAACTCCGCACGCTCGCCGCCGAACTCGAAGAACTCACACGCACGGTCGAGCGGAGCAGCCCGCTTCATCTCGAACCCGGCGAATATCGGGTCGCCCGCGCCTAACGCACCAGCTTCGAATGCAAGTCAGGGTCGATGTTGCCGCCCGACAGGATGGCGACCGTCTCCGGCACGATCTCGACCTTCTCCGCCAGCAACGCAGCCAGCGCCACCGCGCCGCCGGGCTCCACGACGAGCCGATGCTCGAACCATGCCCAGCGCACGGCATCGACAACTTCCATTTCGCTTACGGAAACAGCGTCGGCACCGCGGTTGTGAAGAATATCGAAGGTGATGGGCGACACCAAGGGAGTCTGCAAGGCATCGCAGAGCGTTGCAGGCGCAGTCTTGGCCACCGGGACGATGTGCCCACAATCTAACGATGCCCTCATATCGTCCCAGCCTTGCGGCTCCACGATGGTGATCGCCGCCTCGGGACAGGCCAATGCGATGCCTGCGCTTAACCCTCCGCCTCCGCAGCATATGACAATCCGCTGTGCCGCGCCGGCGTTTGCTTCCGCTAGCTGGGTTTGGAGTTCCAGCCCGACCGTTCCCTGACCGGCAACAATATGCGGATCGTCGAAACTCGGGACGACGACCGACCCATGGTCGGCCGCGATGCGTTCGGCTAAAGCGACGCGATCTTCCGTCCTGCGATCGTACAGCACCACGTCAGCGCCCTGAGCTCGAGTGCCCTCGATTTTCTTGATGGGCGCGTCCGACGGCATCACGATGATGGCCTTGATGCTCAGCCGCGCGGCGGCGATGGCGACGCCCTGCGCATGGTTCCCCGATGAAAAGGCCACCACTCCGCGCCGGCGTTCATCCTCGCTCAATTGCAACAAGCGGTTGGTCGCGCCGCGTAGCTTGAAGGCGCCGCCCGTCTGTAGCGATTCGCATTTCAGCCACACCCTGTGGCCGCGAATCTCTGCCTCGATCAGCGGCGTGCGCACGATGTCGTCGGCAATGCGTTTCGCTGCCGCCAGAACATCATCCCGCGTCACTTGTGGATAATCGGCCAAGTCCTTCACCTTTCACGACATTCGCCGAACCGCACCCTGTGTGCGATCAGCCACAGCCTAAGGGTCCAAAAATTCTTTACATGGGGGGACCCCACCCATATATCGCGCTTCCGCTGCCCCATGGGACTTCCAACCGCAAGGCAGCTTAAACCTGTCGCACTATCCGTTGGAGGTCCCTTGAGTTGTACAAGCATCATAGCGCGCTGGGGCTAGTTTCGGCCCTCCGACCGGTCCAGCCGGTCACGCTCCTCCGTCCGCATGCCGCAACGCGTGCTGCCCGCTTCTTTGCCGAGAAGTTTCCGGGCAAGTCGCTCTATGCGGTCAAGTCGAACCCGTCGCCCGACCTGCTGCAGGTGCTGTGGAACGCGGGCGTCACCCATTATGACGTCGCCTCGCTCGGCGAAGTCCGGCTGGTTGCCCAGACCCTGCCGGAAGCGACGTTGTGCTTCATGCATCCGGTCAAGGCCGAGGAAGCCATTGCCGAAGCCTATTTCACCTATGGCGTGAAGACCTTCAGCCTCGACACGATCGAGGAGCTGGAAAAGATCATGCGCGCAACCCGCGGCGCGACCGATCTCAACCTGCTCGTGCGCCTGCGCGTTTCGTCGGATCATTCGAAACTCAGCCTCGCCTCGAAGTTCGGTGCCGACCCGGCCGAAGTGAAGCCGCTCCTCCAGGCCGTCCGCCAGGCCGCCGATGCGCTTGGCATCTGCTTCCACGTCGGCAGCCAGGCGATGAGCCCCAATGCCTATGGCGAAGCGATGGAGCGCGTCCGCGCCGCGATCGTCGAGGCTGCGGTGACCGTCGACATCGTCGACGTCGGTGGCGGCTTCCCCAGCTGGTATCCGGGCATGGAGCCCCCTGCCCTCGAAAGCTATTTCGAGGTCATCCACAACGCGTTCGAAGCGCTGCCGATCAGCTATTCCGCCGAACTGTGGTGCGAGCCGGGCCGTGCGCTGTGCGCCGAATATGCCAGCGTCCTCGTCCGCGTCGAAAAGCGCCGGGGCAACGAGCTCTACATCAACGACGGTGCCTATGGCGCGTTGTTCGATGCGGCGCATATCGGCTGGCGCTATCCGGTCAAGCTGGTGCGCGAGCAGGCGTCCGACGTCCGTGACATGGCGTTCAGCTTCTACGGCCCGACCTGCGACGACCTCGACCACATGACGGGTCCGTTCATGCTTCCGGGCGACGTCCAGCCGGGCGACTATATCGAGGTCGGCATGCTGGGCGCATATGGCTGCGCCATGCGTACCGGGTTCAACGGCTTCGGGGTCGAGGATCGGGTCATCGTCGATGACGAGCCGATGGCCTCGCTCTACACCGGTGCCACGGAACGCCCGGCGGCCTCGAACGTCATCACCCTGTAGCGTTTTTAGACCTTGATCGCGGCGTCCTGCGGGTGCAGGGCGCCGCAATCGCTCATCTGTCGCGCCTGCGAACCCGCGGGCCGCGCGATATTTGGAGTAGACTATGACCACCGACACGCTGAACAAGGTTCAGGACGAAAGCCTCATCAACGACACGCGCAAGCGCGAACTGCTTTCGACCGAGATCGAGCATATCGACATCACCTCGTTCGACGCGCGCCCGATCATCGACGCGATGGGCAAGATGAGCTTCACCAGCCGCGACACCTCGCGCGCGGCGGGCCTTTACAACCAGATGCTGGCCGACAAGGATTGCTCGGTCATCCTCGTCATCGCGGGTTCGACCTCGGCCGGCGGCTGCATGGATCTCTACACCGAGCTGGTGAAAAACAACATGGTCGACGCCATCGTCGCCACCGGCGCGACCATCGTCGACATGGATTTCTTCGAAGCGCTTGGCCACAAGCACTATCAGGCGAACGAAATCCCCGACGACGACACGCTGCGGTCGCTCTACATCGACCGCATCTACGACACCTACATCGACGAAATCGCGCTGCAGGATTGCGACCACACCATCGGCAAGATCGCCGACAGCCTGGAACCGCGCCCCTATTCGTCGCGCGCCTTCATCAAGGAGATGGGCAAGTGGCTGGCCGACGGCAACGCCAAGAAGCCGAACAGCCTGGTCCAGACCGCCTACGAACATGACGTGCCGATCTTCTGTCCGGCCTTCGTCGACAGCTCGGCCGGCTTCGGTCTCGTCAAGCACCAGGTCGACGCGATGAAGCGTGGCGGTCATTACATGGTGCTCGACGCCATCGCCGATTTCCGCGAACTGACCGACATCAAGATCAAGGCGGGCACCACGGGCCTGCTGATGATCGGCGGCGGCGTGCCCAAGAACTTCACCCAGGACACGGTCGTCTGCGCCGAAATCCTCGGCCACGACGACGTCGAAGTGCACAAGTATGCGGTTCAGATCACCGTCGCCGACGTCCGCGACGGCGCCTGCTCGTCGTCGACGCTCCAGGAAGCCGCTTCCTGGGGCAAGGTGTCGACCGCGCTCGAACAGATGGTCTATGCCGAAGCGACCTCGGTGCTGCCGCTGATCGCCAGCGATGCTTACCACCGCGGCGCATGGAAGACCCGCGAGAAGCGGGCCTTCGCCAAGATGTTCGACTAAGCAAAACAAACGAACGGTTGCGTTTCGCTACCGTTACGGCATGGTGCCCCCTCTACAGCAATGTGGAGGGGGCTTTTTCATGGGACATCACCCGCTCGTCGGACCTGTCGTGGCGTTGCTCGCGTGGTCCATCGTCATGCTCATCTGGGTCTACACCACCCGCATTCCCGCGATGGTGGCGGCTGGCGTCGACCTGAAGAACCGGGTTGGCGGCGGTGGTAGCGATCTCGACAAGGTCCTGCCGCCCAAGGTCCAGTGGAAGTCGCACAACTATAATCACCTGATGGAACAGCCGACGCTGTTTTACGCCGCATGTTTCGCGCTGATGGCGCTGGCGGCCGAAACCCCTGCCGCCATCTACGCGGCGTGGGGTTATGTGGGTCTTCGCGTTGTGCACAGCCTGATCCAGTCGATCAGCAATCGCATACGCTACCGCTTCCTGGTCTTCATGCTCGCCTCGCTATGCCTGATTTTGCTTGTCGGGCTGGCCGTCATTGCCGCGCTTCGCTGAGGAGATTTTTATGGCTCACAATCCGCTGCTGGGACCGATCGTCGCGTTGGTCGCTTGGACGATCATCATGTTGTTCATCGGCGCCTCTCGCACCATCAGCGCTGCGAAAACCGCCGACCTAAAGGGCGTACCGAAGGCCGCCCGCGCTCGCGATCTCGAAGGCCATATCCCGCTCGAAGCGACATGGGGTCGCCAGAATTACGAGCATCTGGTCGAACAACCGACCCTGTTCTACGCCATCGTCCTGGCGCTCGTCGCGATGGGCGATCATTTCGCCCTAAACCTCTATCTTGCCTGGGCTTATGTCGTGCTGCGGATCATTCACAGCATCGTCCAGCTGCTCGGAAAAGGTCGGTTCCTGCCCTTCATCCTGTCGACGTTGGCCCTGATCGGGCTGACGCTTCACGCAGGCATCGCGCTGCTTCACGGCTAGCGCGAAAAGGCGGCGGCCAGCTCGACATGCGTCGACCAGCGGAATTGCCCGACCGGTCGCACCCATGACAGGCGATAGCCGCCCGCCACCAGTATCTCGGCGTCGCGCGCAAAGGTGGCGGGGTTGCAACTGACGTAGGCGACGCGCGGCACCGGCGAGGCGGCCAGTTCCTTCACCTGTTCGAGCGCGCCGGAGCGCGGTGGGTCCAGTACGACCGCGTCGAACACGCCAAGTTCGGTCCGGTCGTAAGGACGCCGATACAAGTCGCGATGATCGGCGACGACCGACCCGCCTGACCGATTGGAGGCCGCCTTGAGCGCGAGCACCTCGTCTCGGGCCGCTTCCGCCGCAACGACGCGGGCGTCCAGCGCGAAGGCGAAGGTGCCGAGCCCGGCGAACAGGTCGGCGATCTGACCAGCCCCTTCGGTCACTTCACGCACCGCGTCGACCAATGCCGCTTCGCCGTCCTGAGTAGCCTGCAGGAACGCGCCGACCGCCAGCGGAACCGCGACCCCACCCAAGCCAACCGTAACCGGCCTTGGCTCATAACGCGCTTCGGGTCCGAACCCGTCGTCGATGCTGAGCCGTGCGAGCCGATTGGCCTCGCAAAACTCGGTCAGCGACTCAACCGCTTCCAGTCCTTCGACCGCGACTCCCTTCAGCAGCACGTCGACGCCCTGATCGGCGAGCGTAAGATGAACTTCCCCAGCCCGTTTGGCGGGCAGGATCGTCGCCAGCAACCGTCGCAGTGGCGCTAATAAGGCGAACAATTCGGGCCGCAGCACGTGGCATTCAAAGAGGTCGACGACCCGATTGCTGCCCCCCTCATTGAACCCGAGCATCACCCGATTGCCCGTTTTCAGCGCACGCAAGGTCGCCCGGCGCCGACTGTGCGGCGGCGACAGATGCGGCGCGCGGATCACCGTCGACAACCCGTGCTGGGCAAGCGCCCCTTCCACGCGGCTCCGGCAATAATCGGCGTAGGCGTTGTCGGTGAGATGCTGCAGCTGGCATCCGCCGCATGTCGGGAAGTGGCGACACGACGGCACCTGGTGCCCCGGCCCTTCGACCAGCGAGCCGTCGGCGCGCAACTGGTCGCCCGGCACGCCGAAGGGGACATGAATTCCGCTGGCGGTGACGCCGTCGCCGCGCGCCGCGATGCGGACGATGGGTTCGCTGGACATGGCGGGTTTAGCCGTCCGCCAGCGCGTCGATCAAATCGTCCGCGATCATGTCGGGACCCGCGCGCTCCGCTGCGCGTCCGTGCAGCCAGACGCCAGCGCAGGCCGCCTCGAACGATGCCATGCCCCTCGCCCGCAGCCCGGCGATGATGCCGGCCAGGACGTCGCCCGTTCCTGCGCTGGCCAGCCATGCCGGCGCCGGCGGTGCGAAGCCCAGGCGCCCATCAGGCGATGCTACCAGCGTGTCGGGCCCTTTGAACACGACGACATTCTGGCATGCCTTCGCAGCCGCCAGCGCCCGCTCTGCCTTGTTGCCTTCAATCTTGCCGAACAGTTTGACGAACTCGCCTTCGTGAGGCGTCACGATCGCGTCGTGACCGATCAGCCGCTGCGGCTCGCCAACCAGGCCGATGGCGTCGGCATCGATCACCTTGGGCGCCTTCGACGTCAACGCCAGCGTCAGCACCACCGGAATGTCCCCGAGCCCCGGCCCGACCAGTACGCATCCGATGCGCTCGTCGCTCATGTCGGCGGTATTGAGCTGGACGATGCTGTCGGGGAGATCCTCGATCGGGATAGAGGTGGACAGGCGCACATAGCCAGCGCCCGCCTTTGCGGCGGCCTTGGCTGCGAGGGCGATCGCGCCCGGCATCGTGCCGGCAAGCGCATGGACCAGCCCCCGGTCATATTTGTGGCCGTCCTCTTTCAGCGGAGGAAGCTGCGGTTCGCCTATTTCGAACCATTGTCCTGCGGTTTCGACGCCGATGTCCGCAATCACGACGCGGCCCATGTGATGCATTGCAGGCGCTAGCCGATGCGATGGCTTCAATGCGCCGAAGGCCACGGTCAGATCATATTGCCCGACGGGCGACAGGATCGCCCCGTCGTCAGTCGAAACGCCGCTTGGAAGGTCGCAAGCCACGGCGATGGCGGCCTGTTCCACCAAGTCTGCAAGACGTTCGGCGACTGCAATCTCGAGGCCGCGGCTGAGACCGGTGCCGAACAGGCAGTCGATAATCAAAGGGGCAGGATCGACGTCGGTAAAGGGCTCTACACTGCCTTCCCACTTACCGCGCGCCCACCGCGCCGCCTCGCTGGATGGCTCGGACAGCGCAGCCACCGTCACGGGAAAGCCCTTCCCGGCAAGGTGGCGCGCCGCAACATAGCCGTCGCCGCCGTTGTTGCCGGGGCCGCAAAGCACCAATGTGGGGCGAGGTCCGGTGAATAGCACCACGGCATCGGCAAGGCCGCGACCGGCGCGTTCCATCAGGGTTTCGACACAGGTGCCGGCGGCGATCGCGGACTGTTCGGCTGAGCGGATCGCCTCGGCGGTAAGGATTGGGCGGGTCATGCTCCGCGCCCCTAGCGCAAAAAGGTCGCCAGATTCCACCATTTCTCGGGACAAGCGAAGGCGGCACGGGTTCGATCGGCCTCGCTGTCGAACAGTGCAAAACAGGTCGCCCCGCTACCCGACATGCGGGCGATGGCGGCGCCCGGCTGCTCTTCCAGCCATTGCAGCACTTCGCCAATTTCAGGCACCAGCGAGATTGCGGGTTGCTGCAGGTCATTCCGCCCTTCCCGCCAGTCGGCGAGCGGTCCACGATCCATGCCATCCCATACGGCGAACACTTGTGGGGTCGACAGCGGAATGCGCGGATTGACCAGCAGCACCGCTGTTCCCGAGAGACTGCCCACGTCAATTACTTCCAGCTGCTCGCCAACCCCGGTCCCCCGCGTCGTCATGCTCAGCAGGCACGCCGGGACATCGGCGCCAAGTCGGGGCGCCACTGCGGCCGCATGGCCCGGGTCGATCTTCCAGAACCGAGTCAGGAGGCGAAGCGCAGCCGCGGCGTCGGCGCTGCCCCCGCCGATTCCACTCGCAATCGGCAGGCGCTTGTCGAGTGTGATCGCTGCTCGCGCTTCGACATCGGCGGCCTGCGCCAGCAGCTCAGCCGCGCGCCAGACAAGGTTGTCACTGCCCGCCGACAGGCCCGGCGCGAAGGGCCCCTCAATCGCCATCCCCAGGCGTTCCGACGTCTCGACATGCAGCATGTCGCCGTCGGTGCAGAACGCGAACAGCGTCTCAAGATCATGATAGCCGTCGGCGCGTCGCCGCCGCACGTGGAGCGCGAGATTGAGCTTGGCCAGCGCCGGCTCCGACAGCCGCATCAGGGTGCGGCGTTGGCCGGATTGAGGCCGTTGTCGAGTTTCGACTGAAGCCTGTCCTTGACCTTGTCCGGCGCGGTGACCAATGCCGCCGTCCAGGAAAAGCGCGCTTCGATCCGGCGTCCTGCCTTGAACAGGGCATCGCCGAGATGTTCGTGGATATCGGATTGGGCCGGATCCCCCGCGGCGGCGCGGCGAAGCGTATCGATCGCTTCGGGCAGATTGCCGCGCTTGTAGAGTGCCCACCCAAGCGAATCGGTAATCGACGCATCGTCGGGGCGCATTGCGCTAGCCTTGCGGATCATCGCTTCGGCCGCGTCGAGATCCTCGCCGCGCTCGAGTTTCCCGTAGCCTAGGAAGTTGAGCAGGATCGGATTTTCGGGTTCCAGCGCGAGGGCCTGCTTGAGATCGGCCTTGGCATCCGCCCAGCGGTCGACCTCCTCCAGGCTTGATGCACGTAAAAGGTAGAGCGACCACAGGCTCGACTGCGCACCCTCGGCGGTGGCGGCGTCGATTGCCCGGCCGTAAACCTTGGCGGCTTCGGCGTGGCGGTCGAGCTCGCCCAACACGTCGGCCAGGCGCGTGATGTCGACGACCGGCGCATCGGCAGCATTGGCCAAGGCTTCGACCCGCTGCAGGGCCTCGGCATCGCGGCCGTTGCGGCTGAGGATCCGCGCTTCTAGGTCCAGCGCGTCGCCCGCGAAAAGGTCGTTCGGCGGAATTGAACGCAGCGTATTAAGCGCCCCGTCGGTCACGCCGCCGCCATCGAGGAAAAGGGCCGAAAGGATCGTCGCACTGTTGTTGTCGGGATCGGCATAAGCGGCGATGCGCGCAAGCGCGAGCGACAGTTCCTGATCCGCCTCCCCGCGGGCAAGGTCGGACGCAAGCGACATCAGAAGTTCGCCCATGGCCTTGGCCGGCGTGTCGAGCGCCGTGGGCAGGGCCTTGCCTGCCTCGATGGCCTGCCGTGCCCGGACCAGCGGCCCATCGTCGCCCGCCAGGATGGACAGCGCGGCCTCTCGCTCTCCCAGTCGCTGGAGACCTGCGGCGAGTTCGATGCGCTGGCGCGTGAAACCGGCGGGCTTGCCGACCACCGCCGCCTTGGCCGCGGCCACGGCTTCGTTCCGCTTGCCCAGCGCAATCAGCATATGCGCGCGCTGCAAGGTCGCTACCGGCTTCAGCATCGAATCCGCCGGAAGCGCCGCCATCCGCGCGACGCCGTCGCCATTGCCGGCCATCGTATCGGCCCATGCTTCGACCAATGGCGCCAGCAGGTCGGTTTCGGTGCTGGTCGGCGCTTTTTTCAGCATTGCCAGCGCGTCGGCATATTTCCGTGCCTTGAGCAGGTCGACCGCAAGAAGCGTGCGACCGTCGAAACCCAGCTGTTCCGTCGGTATGCGTTTGGCGAGTGACAACGCCAGCGGTGTATCGCCAGCCTGCAGCGCGATCGCCATGGCACGCCGGGCCAGCATCACATTGCCCGGATCGGACTTGAGGATGGAGGCATATAGGCGCGCCGACTTGGCGCCGTCGCCCTCCATCTCGGCCGTTCGCGCCTGGACGTAGGTCAGCAGGTCCGACGAAGTGCCGACCGGCTGGCGGGCTGCTGCACCGGCAGGAAAAGCGGCCGACGCCGCCAGCGCGATGGCCAACCAGGGCTTACATGTTGGGGTAATTGGGACCTCCACCGCCTTCCGGAACCACCCAGTTGATGTTCTGGGTCGGATCCTTGATGTCGCATGTCTTGCAGTGGACACAGTTCTGCGCATTGATCTGAAGCCGCGGTGAACCGCTGTCCTCGACGATCTCATAGACCCCGGCCGGGCAGTAGCGTTGTTCCGGCGAATCGTAGCAGGCCAGGTTGACCGTGATCGGGACCTCCGGGTCCTTCAGCGTCAGGTGGATCGGCTGATCTTCCTCATGGTTGGTGTTCGACAGGAACACCGACGACAGACGGTCGAAACTGATTTTCCCGTCGGGCTTGGGATAGTCGATCGGGTGGTAATGTTCCTTGCGTCCGATCTGGCTGTGATCGGGGTGATGCTTCAGCGTCCAGGGCGTCTTCAATTTCAGATAGTTCAGCCACATGTCGAAGCCGGCGAAGACCGTCCCGATGGTCGACCCCCATTTCGCGACCGCCGGCTGCGCATTGCGCACGGTCTTCAGCTCGTCGGCGATCCAGCTCGATCGCACCGCAGGCTCGTAGGTCGACAGGACATCGCCCCTGCGATCCGCGGCGATGGCCTCGAACGCCGCTTCGGCCGCCAGCATCCCCGACTTCATGGCCGTGTGGCTGCCCTTGATCCGCGGCACGTTGACGAAGCCGGCGGCGCAGCCGATCAGCGCGCCGCCCGGGAAGGCCAGCTGCGGGACGGACTGCCAGCCGCCCTCGTTGATCGCGCGGGCGCCGTAGCTGATCCGCTTGCCGCCTTCGATTTCGGCGCGGATCGCCGGATGGGTCTTCCACCGCTGGAATTCCTCGAACGGCGACAGATAGGGATTGCGGTAATCGAGTGCCGTAACGAAGCCGAGCGCCACCTGGCCATTTTCCTGATGGTAGAGGAAGCCCCCTCCCCATGCGTCGTCGAGCGGCCACCCCTGCGTGTGGATGACACGACCCGGATGATGTCTATCCGCAGGAACGTCCCACAGTTCCTTGATCCCGATACCGAAAACCTGCGGTCCGCTTTCCTTGCGAAGGTCAAAGATGCGGGTCAGTTCCTTGGTCAGGTGGCCGCGCGCGCCTTCGGCAAAGAAGGTGTAGCGCGCGTGCAATTCCATCCCCGGCTGGTAGTCGGGCTTGTGCGTGCCGTCGCGCGCCACGCCCATGTCGCCCGTTGCGACGCCCTTCACGCTGCCATCCTCGTTGAACAGGATTTCGGCCGCCGCGAAGCCCGGGAAAATCTCGACGCCAAGCGCTTCGGCCTGGCCAGCCAGCCAGCGGGTCAGATTGCCGAGGCTCAGCGTATAGGTGCCCTTGTTGTGCATGAAGGGCGGAGTGAAGAGGTGCGGGATCGAAAAATGCTTCTTTCGCGTCAGCACCCAATGGTGGTTTTCGGTCACCGGGACATTGAGCGGCGCACCCTTGTCCTTTGCGTCGGGGATGAGTTCGTCGAGCGCCTTGGGGTCGAACACCGCACCTGACAGGATGTGGGCCCCGACCTCACTGCCCTTTTCGAGCACGCAGACCGACAGGTCGCGTCCCTTTTCTTCGGCCAGTTGTTTCAGGCGGATCGCGGCACTCAGCCCGGCGACGCCGGCCCCGACGACGACGACGTCATATTCCATCGATTCCCGCTGACTCATCCCTGTCCTCATTCCTGGTTTGCGGCGCTTCCTGTCGCGCCGCGCCATCTTTCCGGCCCGCCAGCCCTGCCAATTCCTTGACCGCGCCGTCAACCTTGGTCGACAGTAGCGCCGTGGGTGGGAATATCGAATCCTTGGATCGCGCGACGGTCGAAAGCCTGTTGGACTGGTGGCGACTGAGCGGCGTCGACGTCGCCGTCGACGACCAGCCGCGTGCCTGGTTACGCAGCGCGAGCCCGCTCCCGTCGCCCAAGACGGTTCCGCCCGCCGCTACGGCAAGTCCGGAAAATCTGGCGCAATTTCGCGATTGGCTGTCGTCCGCCCACGACTTGCCGATGAATAGGCCCGGTGCCGTTCGCATCGCGCCACGGGGCGACGAGTCGGCACCCGTCATGGTGATCGGCGACCTTCCCGACCGCGACGATGCGGCAGCCGGAAAACCGTTCGGGGGTGAGGCAGCCGAGCTGATGGAGCGGATGCTGAAAGCCATCGGGCTCGATTCGTCGACGGCCTATCAGGCTTCACTGTCTTGTTTCCACGCCCCGGGCGCACGGATCGGGCGCGACGAGTTGGACCGCTGCGGCAGCATCGCGCGCGATCATGTTCGCCTAGCCAAGCCCGAGCGCCTGATCCTGTTCGGCGACGCCCCCGCACGCGCGCTGATCGGCGAATCGCTCGCACGGGCAAGGGGCCGGATCCACAAAGTCGAAGGCGTGCGCACGATCGCGACCTTTCACCCCCGCTGGCTGCTGCACCGACCGTCGGACAAGGCCCTCGCGTGGAAAGACCTGCAATTGTTGATGAGTGAGGGCGAATGAGGCGGACGGGCTTGCTGTTGTTGTCGGTGGTGGCGGCAGCGCCCCTTGGCGCCCAACCGGCGGACGACCCGCTGGCCCCCTTGTCCCCCGACGGCGATCGCGACGTCAGCGTCCCGCAGACCGACACCAAAGCTGGCGCCATCCAGCCGCCGAAGCTGCCGACCGTCCCGGTCGTCGTGCCACATGACTGGGCCGGCGTCCTGCGGGAAATCGACATCGGCGATTGGGAAGGCGCGCGGCAGGGCATTGCCGGCCTTCCTGACGACCCGCTCCGGCCCTACGCGCTGGCAGAGCTTTACGTTGCCAAAGGGTCGCCCAAGGTCAGCCAGCAGGCCCTGGTCGATCTGATTGCCGCCGCCCCCGAACTGCCGCAGGCGGCGCAGCTGGCGAAGATGGCAGCCGGCCGCGGCGACGCGATCGTCCCCACCTACGCCTATCCGCGACCGATGCTGAACCTTGGGGTCGCGCCGCGACGGACGAAAACCCGGCCAGCGGTCGGCGATCCCACCGCCGACCTTCTACGCGGACAGCTCGATCCGTTCGTTAAGGCCGACGATGGCCCCGGCGCCGAAGCGATGATGCTGGAAGCGATGACCACCATCGCTGTTCCTGAAGCGCGTGCAGAGCTGCTGCAGCGTGTCGCGTGGATCTACTATGTGGCCGGCCGCGACGACGACGCCCGGCGGCTCGGCGAACAGGGTCGCGCCGAAAATAGTGGTGAATGGGCGGGCCAGTCGGCTTGGATCAGCGGACTGGCCTCGTGGCGGCTTGGCGACTGCGCGTCCGCCTTCAATGCATTCAGCGACGCGGCGCGATTGATGCGTGACTGGGAACTCCAAGCGGGTGCCTATTTCTGGGCAGCTCGTTCGGCGCAGGCCTGCCGCCGCCCGTCCCTCGTTCGCGGCCTGCTGCAATCGGCAGCACGGTCGAACGAAACCTTTTACGGCATCCTGGCGCGCGAAACGCTGGGGATGGACCACCGGATGGCGCGGCCCCTGCCCCCGCGCGACTTGGCACGGCTTGAAATGCTGCCCAACATACGCCGGGCGCAATCGCTGCTGGCGATGGGCCGCCGCGCTGCTGCCGAAGAATTGATCCGGCACCAAGCAAAGATCGGCAATCCGTCGGATCATGCCGGATTGATCCGGGTCGCCGAAAAAATGTCGCTTCCGGGCGCCCAGTTCTGGCTGGCCCACTTCGGCCCTGCCGGCGCACGTGTCGACCCGGCCGATCGCTATCCGATCCCGGCCTGGGTGCCTTACAACGGCTGGCGGGTCGATCCGGCGCTGGCCTACGCCCATATCATCCAGGAGAGCAATTTCCGCACCGAAGCCGTCAGCGCTGCGGGTGCGGTCGGCCTGATGCAGGTCAGGCCTGGGACGGCGGGCGACACCGCGCGGTCGCGCGGCCTGTCGTTCAGCGCCAGCTCGCTCAAGGACCCGTTGGCCAACATCGACTATGGCCAAGCGTTCATCGAACTGATCCGCAATGCAGCCGCCACGAAGGGCCAGTTGCCCAAGGTGATTGCCGCTTACAATGCAGGGCCGCTTCCCGTCGCCCGCTGGACCATCAACGATCGCGGCGATCCCCTG
Source organism: Sphingomonas jaspsi DSM 18422 (assembly GCF_000585415.1). Taxonomy (NCBI): domain Bacteria; kingdom Pseudomonadati; phylum Pseudomonadota; class Alphaproteobacteria; order Sphingomonadales; family Sphingomonadaceae; genus Sphingomonas; species Sphingomonas jaspsi. Next base: position 1,771,013 of record NZ_KK073876.1, read on the forward strand.
CTGTGGATGGAAAGCATTCCCTACTGGGAAACGCGCTACTACGTCCCGACGGTCATGCGGAATATGTGGGTGATCCAAGGCCTGAAAGGCGAACCCATCCCGACCCTCACCGCGCTCGCCCAGCATAAATGGCCCGCATTCCCGACCGTACGCCGCTAATTCGTTCTTTATTTGTTCTCTTCGTTCGGGCATGCTTGATCCATGCCCGTCGAATCGATCATGGGACGCGGTGCGACCCGCAACCACACGCCAACCCGCTTCAATCTGAAGGACCGGGTGCAGGATGGCGACTGGCTCGACAGTGTCGAATCGCTCGATGGCATCGTGCCCCGCCGCACCAGCGTTACGGTCGAAAGGCCGAAGACGATTTTGACGCGAAACAGCAGCCCGGACATTGGCTTCGATCGCTCCGTGAACTCCTATCGCGGCTGCGAGCATGGCTGCATCTACTGCTTCGCGCGACCGACCCATGCCTACCATGACCTGTCGCCCGGCGTGGATTTCGAAAGCCGCCTATTCGCCAAGCCCGATGCGGCGAAGTTGCTGCATTCGGCGCTGGCGCGACCCGGATATGAAGTCGCCCCGATCGCGCTCGGCACCAACACCGACCCCTATCAGCCGATCGAGGAGGAATGGCGCATCACACGATCCGTCCTCGAACTTCTGCTGGAAACGAAGCACCCCTTCACCATTACCACCAAGTCGGACCGGGTGCTGCGCGACCTCGACATCCTGACCGCGGCGGCTAGAATCGGCATTGCGGCAGTGGCGATCTCGGTAACGACGCTGGATCCCGCCATTCATCGCACGCTCGAACCGCGCGCCCCCGCACCGCGCAAACGGTTGGCGGCAATCAAGGCGCTGACCGATGCCGGCGTCCCGGCCTATGTGTCGATCGCGCCGGTCATTCCCCAGATCACCGATCATGAGATGGAGGCGATCGTTGCCGCTGCGGCCGAGGCCGGCGCACGGGGCGGCTTTTTCCTGCCCGTACGCCTGCCGCACGAGGTGGCGCCGCTGTTCCGCGCATGGCTCGACGATCATTTCCCCGATCGTGCAGGCAAGGTCATGACGACCATCCAGTCGATGCGCGGCGGCAAGGACAATGATCCCGGCTTCTTCAGCCGGATGCGTGGCAAGGGCCCATGGGGCAAGCTGATGGAAGACCGGTTCGGAAAGGCGACCCGGCGACACGGGCTGGTGCGCGCCAAATTCGCGCTCCGCTCAGACCAGTTCGAACCGCCGCAGGGCGCGCAGCTGCGACTGTTGTAGATTTTCGACGAATGGCGGTGACAGCCGCTCGGCGCGCGGCTAGCCAAGTCGTCATGATCAGGATGTCGCTCACTGTCGCGCTGCTCGTCGCGGCCGCCGCCCCGCTTGCCGCCCAGCAACAACAGGCCGCCCCGGTCATCGTCGACGGCCGCATCGCCGCCATGCGCGACGACGCCTTGGCGAACGACCATTATGCCTGGGACATCGTCGAAGGGCTGACGACCGAGGTCGGACAACGGCTGGCCGGTACGGACGCCGAAGCCCGCGCCCGGGCCTGGGCGGTGAAGCGTCTGACCGCAATGGGCTTCGCCGACGTCCGGGTCGAGGAATTCCCCGTTCCGGTCTGGACGCGCGGCGCGGAAAGCGCGGAAATCCTGTCGCCCTTCCCGCAGAAGCTGGCCGTGGCGGCATTGGGCAACAGTGCCTCGACCGGTCCGGCGGGCGTCACGGGCGAAATCGTGGCCTATAATTCGGTCGAAGAATTGCGCGCCGCGCCCGACGCCGCGGTGAAGGGCAAGATCGTCTTCATCGACCATAATATGAAGCCGACCCAGGACGGGTCGAGCTATGGACCCGGCGGCACCCCGCGCCGCTCGGGACCCACGCTGGCGTCAAAGAAGGGCGCGATCGCGATCATCGTCCGATCGGCTGGCACAGACCTGCACCGCAATCCGCACACCGGGGTGCAGACGTTCGGCGACGGCGCCACGCCCATCCCTGCCGGGGCTATTTCGGTTCCCGACGCCCTCCAACTTCAGCGCATCCTGAAGCGGGGCCAACCGGTAACGCTGCGACTGACGCTGGTCAGCCAGACGCGCCAAGGAACGTCGGGCAATGTCATCGCCGAAATCCCCGGACGCGACCCGTCGCTCGCACCGATCCTGGTCGGCGGCCATCTCGACAGCTGGGACCTTGGTACCGGCGCCATCGACGACGCGTCGGGCGTCGCCATCGCGACCGCCGCCGCGAAGCGCATCATGGATGGCGGCAGGCCTCTTCGCACGATCCGCATCGTCTGGTTCGGCTCGGAAGAAATCGGATTGTTCGGCGGGCTCGACTATCGCGCCCGCTACGGCAAGTTGCCGCATTACGCGCTGCTGGAAAGCGATTTCGGTGCCGACCGCATCTGGCGGGTCGAAAGCCAGCTGGGCAAGGACCGTCTGGACGAAGCGCGCCGCATCGGCGCGGCGCTGGCGCCGCTCGGCATCGTCACAGGGTCGTTCGAAGAAGCTGACGGGTCGGATATCGGCCCGATGCTGGCCGACGGCCTGCCAGGGGTCGGGTTGAGCCAGGACGGAACGCGCTACTTCGACTATCACCACACCCCGGACGATACGCTGGACAAGATCGACCCTGCGCAACTGAAGCAGAATGTTGCCGCCTGGACGGCTGCGCTGGCCATCCTCGCCGGGCCGATCGAACCCAATGCGTCGCCAACGAAGCGCAAACGTTGACGCTTCCCACCGCGGCGTGTGCCTGATAGGGCGCGCCACGGCGTCGGGGAGTAGCGCAGTCTGGTAGCGCATCTGCTTTGGGAGCAGAGGGTCGCAGGTTCGAATCCTGTCTCCCCGACCATTATCGACTCACGGAGCGCCGCCGCACGGGTGCGAACGCCATCGCTCCCCTGCGCTCGGTGCCGCAAGGGACTGGTGGGCCCGGCAGGACTCGAACCCGCAACCAAGCCGTTATGAGCGGCCAGCTCTAACCAATTGAGCTACAGGCCCCACCTGCCGCGGCGGCGATAGCGGCGAGATATAGGGGTGCGCAAGGCCGTTCAGTCGGCGGGAAGCAGCAGTTCGATGCGTTCCGGGCCGATCGACAGGTCGCCACCCACCAGCCTCACCAGACCGCGCAGCAGACGGAGCGAAAACCCGAGGCCCAGCAGGCCGCCCTGATCGGCCGCCGCTGGATCGAGCAGCATGGATTCGCTCATCGATGTCGTCGATGCCGGCCGCGTAACCGCAACGACGACCTTGTCATCATCTCGGCTGGCGGTGACCGTTATTTTCTCGCCCGGCGCCGCTGCATCGATCACCGATCCGATATATCGGCGCAGCAATCGGGTCGCCAGATCGATCGACAGTGCTGAGCGGTCCGTCCTTCCCGCCGGGTGCAGCGATAGCAAAGCGCCAATGTTCGCCGCGCGATCCTGAAGTTCGGGTTCGATCGAATTGAAGACATCGACAAGCCGACTGCCATTGCCGGCTTCCTGCCCGGCAGCCTGCATCCTGGCGGCTATGTCCAGATCCTGCACAGCTTCGAGCAGCATCCGGGCCTGCGTCACGATTTCGGCGGCCCGCTGGCGATAGTTGCGGTGCGCAGGGCCGAGATATTGGCCGTCGATGATTTCGGCGAAGCCGATGATCGCATTGAGCGGAGTCTTGATGTCGTGGATGGTCTCGCGCAGCGCATCCAGGTCGACTTTCCGCCCTGGCCGGACGTTTATTCTGCGCTCCGGTCCGCCGCTCTCCTGCTGAGCGTCCGGCTGGCGCGCAACGCCACGATAGCCCAGGAAGTGGCCGTCGACCGGTGAAAAGGCGGGTACGCCGGACAATTGCCAAGGGCCGCCAACCGCGGGCGTTTCGAGCGTCATTGTCTGGTCGGCGAAGGGTTCGCGTTCGGCCAGCGCCCGCCCGATGCCCTGCGCGCCGGACGTCTCGCCCAGCGACTGACCCACAAGAGCGCCGCGAGGGATGCCATCGACCCACACGATCCGGCCTTCGCTGTCGCTTTCCCAGCGGAACAGTCCCGCACCCGCCGGCACCGCTTCATAGGAGGGTGCCGGTTTCGGTATTGCCGGAGCAGCGACGGGTGGGCTCGCCTTGGCAATGTCATCCCCCCCGTCGCGGCGCGATCGAAGCTGCTCGATGCGTGCGACCATCTGGCTGATGCTGGGCGGTTCGCCGTCGTCCTCATCGATTGGATCGGCATTCGTTGGGGATGGCAGGTTCGGCTCAATCGCCGGGACCGTATCGCGCGACGCCAGCGGGACGGTTCGCGCCAGGGTCTGGATGAAGTTGGCCACCTCTGCGCTGCAATCGCGCGCGATGTCGTGCCATTCCATGGCGCTCAGGTTGGCGCTTGCCAGCACCGGAGCGGCCACGACCAGTTTGTCGCGGGCGAACAGCGCGACGACCCGCGGATCGAGCGGATAGGCGGCCGCTTGACGCGCTGTGGCAGCTCGAACCGCTTCGGGGATTGCCACCGCTTCGCGCTCGACAAGGGCGAAGGCGGCGTCCGCCAGAGCCCCGTCATGCGTCTCAGGCAGTCGCGCCAGAAGGTCGATCAGCTGGCGCCACCGCACGATCCGGTCGTGTTCGTCCACGACAGGTTGGGTAATCGCAGTCCGTAGCCGATCGTCAAACCGCAAGTTTCACTCCGCACCTCGCGCCCATGCGCAGGAAACTTGCCTTGCCGCGCCGGGGAACGGACGCACAGGGGCCGGCGGTTAACCATCCCGATTTGGCACAAAAAAGGACGCCGGCGCGATTGGCGCCGGCGTCCCTATTGTTGGTTGGCTGTAGGCTTAGCCGGCGTAAGCCAGCCAGAACTTGGCGGTCGCGGCCTGGACACCGCCGACTGCCGACAGCGCTGCCTTTGCGCCCGCCTTGTCACCGCTGCGGGCCAGCGCCATGCCGAGGTGCAGGTTAGCCAGGTCCTTGTCGACGCCCGCCTTGGTCAGCGCGCTACGATACAGCGCAATCGCGGCCGGGTAATCGCCATAGCCATAGTAGGCGTCGCCGATGATGATCGCCTTCTTGCCGTCCGGCGAGGCCGAAGCCGTCTTCGCCTGGGCAGCGAGCGAGGCGCGGTCACCTTGCGACTTGGCGACGGCCGACGCGTAAAGCGCGGCGATGTCCGCGTCGGTCTTGGCGATCGTGCCGGCCTGGAAACCCGCTTCCATGACGGCCTTGGCTTCACCCGGGAAACCCTTGGTGACGGCGGCGGTGGCGTAGCGGTAGTAGTCGTTCGGCGTATTCATGCCGTTGACGGCATAGAGCAAGCGCGACACGTCGATCGCCGCCACCGGGTCCATGTTCCGTCCACGCTGGTAGATGTGCAGCGCTTCGGTCCAGTTCGCCTGGGTCGGATAGGTCGTCACCAGCTTGACCGAACGCTCGGCAAAGCTCGGGATCTTGTTGTTGTAGGCGGTCGCGAACGCGAAGCGCAGAAGGCTTTCGCTGGCCTTGCCATTGGCGGCTTCCTCGGCCGCGATCGCACGGTCGACCAGCGCCAGGCCCTCCGCGGCGCGTCCCTGCTTGCCCAGCGTTTCGGCCTGCAGAAGCAGAATGTCGCGGTTGGCAGGATCAAGCTGCAGCACGCGGTCGAAGGTCTTCGACGCTTCGGCGAACTGCTTGTTGTTGTACTGCACCTTGCCGATGTTGGTGTAGAGCGGCATCACGGTCGACGCCGGGACGACCTGCGTGGCAAGGATGGCCTCGACGGCCGCTACCATTGCCGGCAGGTCCTGGACGTCGGCAGCCGCCTGCAGCTGAAGGCGGGCGAGCGCATATTTTTCGTCCTTGGACTTCGCCGCTTCCTGCACCGCAGGCAGCTTCGCCGCGATCGCAGCGCGATCCTTGGACACCACGGCCGCCTGGAATTCCTGGAATGCCTTGGCGGCACCCGACGAAATCTTGGGCTTGTAGGTATCTTGCGCAGGCTGCTGGGCGGCGGGCGCGGCCTTGTCCGACTGGGCGGCGAGCGCCGGGCTCATGAACATGGTGCCGGCCAGCAGGCCAATCGCGATTCGGGAAAGCTTCATCTCGATCTCCTCTTGGCGACCGGCCGGATCGGCCGAACGCCATGTGAAAAACTTTTTGCGGGCGCGGCCATATACCGGATGCCCCGTTGCGGAAAGGCGGAATGGCGTCGCGCAGGTGAACGGCCTTTGAACTGTTTGTAAAGCAAGGCGAAATGCCGGACTCGGCGTGACCCGTCACACCCCATGACAGCGCCGGTCCCTCGCGCGCGTGCACACGCGCGAGCGCGCACGGGGTGGTCATGCTGTCCCCCATCGGCTAGCAGGGACAGCGGGGGATGCCCGCTTCGGCGCGGGTGATTCTTACCGCGTAGAAACAAGAACAAACACGACAGGATTTCCCTTGGCGACCCAGCCTCCGGTTGACGAACAGACCCCGCCGCCCGCCGGCGATATTGCCCCCATCTCTATCGTCGAGGAGATGAAGACCAGCTACCTCGACTATGCGATGAGCGTCATTGTGGCGCGCGCGCTGCCCGACGTGCGCGACGGGTTGAAGCCGGTTCACCGCCGCATCCTCTACGCCTGCCAGGAAGCGGGCTATGTCGCGGGCCGCCAGTACCGCAAGTCGAGCCGCATCGTCGGCGACGTCATGGGTAAATATCACCCGCATGGCGACAGCGCGATTTACGACGCGCTGGCCCGAATGACCCAGGACTGGTCGATGCGCGTGCCGCTGATCGACGGCCAGGGCAACTTCGGCTCGATGGACCCCGATCCGCCCGCCGCGATGCGCTATACCGAAGCGCGCCTCGCCAAGGTCGCGAACTTCCTGCTCGGCGACATCGACAAGGATACGGTCGCTTTCACGCCAAACTATGACGCGTCGGAAAGCGAGCCGCAGGTCCTCCCGGCCCGCTTCCCCAACCTGCTGGTCAACGGCGCCGGCGGCATCGCGGTCGGCATGGCGACCAATATCCCCCCGCACAACCTCGGCGAAGTGCTCAACGCCTGCCGCGCCTACATCGCCGACCCGGCGATCGGCGTCGAAGGGCTGATGGAACATGTGAAGGGCCCGGACTTCCCGACCGCGCCGCTGATCCTCGGCACGTCGGGCATCCGCAGCGCCTACACTACGGGTCGCGGTTCGATCATGATGCGCAGTCGTGCGCATGTCGAAGAAGGCCGGGGCGACCGCCGCTCGATCGTGCTGACGGCCATCCCCTACCAGGTCGGCAAGTCGGGCCTGGTCGAAAAAATCGCCGAAGCCGCGAAGGAAAAGCGGATCGAGGGCGTTTCCGACATTCGCGACGAATCGAGCCGCCTCGGCGTCCGCATCGTCATCGACCTGAAGCGCGATGCGACCCCGGAAGTGGTGCTCAACCAGCTGTGGCGTCACACTCCCGCCCAGTCGAGTTTCCCGGCCAATATGCTCGCCATCCGTGGCGGCCGGCCGGAAACGCTCAGCCTGCGCGACATCATCGAAAGCTTCGTCAAGTTCCGCGAAGAGGTCATCACCCGCCGCTCGAAGTACGAGCTGCTCAAGGCCCGCGAACGCGCGCACATCTTGCTCGGCCTGGTCGTCGCGGTCACCAACCTCGACGAGGTGGTGAAGTTGATCCGCGGTTCATCCACTCCGGCCGAAGCGCGCGAAACGCTGCTCCAGCGCGAATGGGACGGCGAACAGATCCGGCCCTACATCGCGCTGATCGAAGCCGTGGAACCGCAGGCATCGGGCACCACCTACCGCCTCAGCGAAGCCCAGGTGAAGGCGATCCTCGAACTGCGCCTGCATCGCCTTACTGCGCTGGGTCGCGACGAAATCGGCGGCGAACTGGAAGAACTGTCGAAAACGATCGGCGAGCTGCTCGAAATCCTCGGCAATCGCGCGCGTCTTTATGAAGTGATGCTGGAGGAATTCGACGAGGTCGAACGCGAATTTGCGACTCCGCGCGTCGCTGAAATTGCGCCCGCCGCCGACGGGATCGATGACGAGGACCTGATCGAGGTCGAGGACATGGTCGTCACCGTGACCATGACCGGCTACATCAAGCGCACCCCCCTAGCCCTGTTCCGCGAACAGAAGCGCGGCGGCAAGGGTCGTAGCGGCATGGCGACCAAGGACGAGGATATCGTCACCTCGCTATTTGTCACCTCGACCCACAATCCGGTGCTGTTCTTCACCAACATCGGCCGCGTCTATCGCATGAAGGTGTGGCGCCTGCCCGAAGGCGGGCCGACCGCCAAGGGCCGCCCGATGGTCAACATCCTGCCGCTGTCGGCGGGCGAAACCGTCACCACCGTGCTTCCGCTGCCGCAGGACGAGGAGGAGTGGAAGAACCTCCACATCATGTTCGCGACAGCTCGCGGCACCGTGCGTCGCAACTCGATGGACGCCTTCACCAACATCCCCACCGCCGGCAAGATCGCAATGAAGTTCGGCAATGCCGACGAAGGCGATGAAGGCGAAGAGGATAATCTCGACCGCCTGATCGGGGTCGAACTGCTGACCGAGGAAGACGACTGCCTGCTCGCAACCCGCAACGGCAAGGCGATCCGCTTCAAGTCGACCGACGTCCGCGAATTCCAGAGCCGCGCCTCGATGGGCGTGCGCGGTATCCGCCTACTCGATGACGACCAGGTCATCTCCATGTCGATCCTGCGCCGTGGCGGAAATTCGGCCGAGGAACGCGAGGCCTATCTGAAGTCGCCCCGCTGGCGCGACAACAGCGGCGCCGAAGGGCTCAGCGAAGAAAAATATGCCGCGATGGCCGACAATGAGCAGTTCCTGCTGACCGTCACCGAAAACGGCTATGGCAAGCGCAGCTCGACCTACGAATATCGCCGCACCGGTCGCGGCGGACAGGGCATCATCAACATCGTCACCTCGGAACGCAACGGCGGCGTCGTCGCCAGCTTCCCGGTCAAGCCCGGCGAATCGCTGATGCTGGTCACCGACCAGGGCAAGATGATCCGCACCACCGTCGGCGACATCCGCATCGCGGGACGTAACACACAAGGCGTCACCATCTTCAACGTCGCCAACAACGAACGTGTGGTTTCGGTCGCCCGCATCGACGAAAGCGAAGAGGAAGAAATCGAACTCGAAGGCGGCAACGAGATCGCACCCGACACCGGCGCGATGATCGGTGCCGACGAAGCGGCAGGCCCCGCCGACGGCGAATAGACCATAGGAACGGCGGCGGTCTCCGCTTCGTTGATCGGGTAACCGACAACAAGAAGGAGACCGCCATGCCCCTCGCCAACAACGCCCTCGTCCTCGTCACCGACGGGCGCAAGACGCTCTTCTTCCGCAACGAGGGCGACCAGAACCAGATCGATCTGCGCACCGAGGCGCATGACGAGCGCGACGACGCCGATTTCAATCGCGATCTGGCAAGCGATGCGCCCGGCACGACGCAACAGTCGGGCGGCTACGGGCATTCGACTTACGAAGAGACCGACTTCAAGCAATTGGAAGAGGACCGCTGGGCGCACAATGCCGCCGAAGAGGTAAACAAGCGCGCGCTCGCCAATGACTTCGACGCGCTCGCCATCATCGCCCCGCCCAAGACGCTGGGCGAATTGCGCAAGAAACTTCACAAGGAGGCGGAACGCCGCGTCGTGGTCGAAATCGCGAAGGAAATGACCGGACACTCGATCCCGGACATCGAAGCGCTTCTCACCAACGAAACCAAGCCCGCCGAACTGGCCGACGTCTAACACTGGTCGAACGGGGCCGCGCTCGCTAAGGCGCGGCCTCCATGAGCGACCAAATGCACGACATTCACATCATCGGCGGCGGCCTCGCCGGTTCGGAAGCTGCGTGGCAGCTTGCCAATGCCGGCCTTAAGGTACGCCTTAGCGAAATGCGAGGTGGCGGAGACAGTACCCCTGCGCACGAAAGCGACCGCTTGGCGGAAATGGTCTGCTCTAACAGCTTTCGCAGCGACGACGCCGAAAGCAATGCCGTCGGACTGATCCACCAAGAGATGCGCGCGCTCGACAGCCTGATCATGACCTGCGCAGACCTCCACCGCGTACCCGCGGGTTCCGCCCTCGCCGTCGACCGTGAGGCCTTCGCTGCGGAAGTAACCGCGCGCCTGTCGGCACACCCCAACATCACCATCATTCGCGAACGGATCGACGAGCTGCCCACAGAAGGCTCGACCATTGTTGCTACCGGCCCCCTCACCGCGCCCGGACTAGCCGATGCGATCGCAAAGGTCACCGGCTCCGACGCGCTGGCCTTTTTCGACGCCATCGCGCCCATCGTGCATCGCGACAGCATCGACATGGACGTCTGCTGGATGGCGGCGCGCTGGGACAAGGGCGGCAAGGACTACATCAATTGCCCGCTGACCAAGGAGCAGTATGAAGCCTTCGTCACTGCCCTGAACGACGGCGAGAAAACCGAGTTCAAGGAGTGGGAGAAGAACACGCCCTATTTCGAGGGCTGCATGCCGATCGAAGTCATGGCGGCACGCGGGGTCGAAACGCTACGCTATGGCCCGATGAAGGGCGTCGGGCTCGACAATCCGCACACTGCCACCCCCGAACATCCCAACGGCCGCTGGCCATACGCCTGCGTCCAGTTGCGCCAGGACAATGCGCTCGGCACATTGTGGAACATGGTCGGCTTCCAAACCAAGCTGAAACATGGCGAGCAGGTCCGCATCTTCCGCACCATTCCGGGCCTCGAAAATGCCGAATTCGCGCGGCTGGGCGGAATCCACCGCAACAGCTTCATCAAGTCGCCCGAACTGCTGGACGGCGAACTGCGCCTCAAGGCGCTGCCCCACATCCGCTTCGCCGGCCAGATCACGGGTTGCGAGGGCTATGTCGAAAGCGCGGCGGTCGGCCTGCTGGCGGCGCGCTTCGCAGCGGCTGAGAAGAACGGCGCATCCTTGCCGCCGCCGCCGCCGGAAACCGCGCTTGGCGCCCTATTGCATCACATTACGGGCGGGGCCGATGCGGAAAGCTATCAGCCGATGAACATCAACTTCGGGCTGATGCCGCCACTGACCGGTCCCAAGATAAGGAAAGCGGATCGCAAGAAGCTCTACACCGACCGCGCCCGCGCCGCGCTCAAGGACTGGCTGGGCGCCTAACTGCAACTGCAGGCGGGCTTGGCTTTTCGCTTGGGGGCGGTCGTGGAATATTCGGCCGGGGTCAGCGACTTGCTTTTGTCGGCGTCTGCATCGTTGAATTTATCGATCGTCCTGACCGCCCATTCTTCGAAGCTCAGCTTGCCGTCATGGTCGAGGTCCAGCTTGGCGAAGGGCTTGCGTCGCGGTTCGACCAGCTCGGCCAGCGTGATCCGACCGTCCTCATTCTTGTCGGCGCGGGCGAAGCGCTTTTCTTCCTTCGACTTGGGATCGGCCGAGGGTGCATCGGGAATGGGTTTGAGCGTCAGGGGCTGCGATGGAGCAGCGGCGAACCTTGCCGCCGGCGCCGTCGGCATGGGAGTCGTTTCGGCCCTCCCCTGCCAAAACAGCAGGCCTCCGATCATCAACAGGAAAACGCTTGCAGCACCGGCGACGTAACGCAGCATGACCCCTCCAGGGTAACGCAATCCGGCCGGGGCAGCTTAGCGGCTCGTTTCGATCAGGCAATGGTCCCGAACAATTTGTGGCTGACCAGCGCAACAGCACGCGCCGGACTGGCCTCAGGTTCCAGCGCCGGAGCATGTTTGACGTCGCGGGCTGCAAGCCGGGCAAGCGCCGTGAGTGGGCGTAACCGTCGCGGCACCCGCCGTCCCTCGAGATCGCGCAAGTCCAAATCGGCAGGAATCGCCATCAGACCGCGCCTTGCCGCCGTCGCGACCGCGAAAATCTCGCCCGCCTTTTCGAGCAAGGGCGCGTCGCCGTCCAGCAACAACGCGGCAGCACGGAACAGCGCTGCGCCGCCCGCTGCGACCCGGTCGGCGTCGATCTCGTCATCGAGCAGCGCCGCATAGCCGTCTTCCATTTCGGCCAGCAGGCGTCCCGTGACCCCCTTCGGCAGAAGCTGCCGGGCTACCGCCTGCAATCGCGGTTCGGCCGGCGCCGGCGCGCTGTCGAGCCGTTCCAGCGCCTCACGCCACCAGGCCAGGCGGATCGCGCCAAGGGCTGGCTGGGTCGACGACATCACGACCTCCGCCAGCGCGGCGTCGATTGCGAACAGTGCATCGAAGGCGGGCCTCACCTCGACCGGCCAATATAGCCGGACGAGATCGAGGTCCCGCTGCGGCTCAGCGATAGGATACCGCCTTGGCCGCCTTGACGACGTCATCGACCTTGATAAGCGCCAGCTTCTCGAGGTTTGCGGCATAGGGCAGCGGCACGTCGACGTTTGTCACGCGCGCGACCGGGGCATCGAGGTCGTCGAAGCCCTGTTCCATGCACACCGCCATGATTTCGGACGCGATCGAACAGACTGGCCAGCCTTCCTCGACCACCACCACGCGGTTGGTCTTGGCGAGCGAGGTCAGAACCGTTTCCGTATCGAGCGGGCGCAGGGTGCGAAGGTCGATCACCTCCGCGTCGATCCCTTCGTCGGCCAGCTTGTCGGCGGCTTCAAGGCTGACGCCGACGCCGATCGAATAGCTGACGATGGTCACGTCCTTGCCCTCGCGCATGATCCGCGCCTTGCCGATCGGCAGGACATAGTCGTCGACCTGCGGGACGTCGAAGCTCTGGCCATAGAGCAGCTCGTTTTCGAGGAAGACGACCGGATCTTCGCTGCGGATCGCCGCCTTGAGCAGCCCCTTGGCGTCGGCGCTGTCATAGGGGCAGATCACGATCAGGCCCGGCACGCTGGCGTACCATGGCCCGTAATTCTGGCTGTGCTGCGCGCCGACCCGGCTCGCCGCGCCGTTGGGGCCGCGGAAGACGATCGGGCAGCGCATCTGGCCGCCGGACATGTAATTGGTCTTTGCCGCCGAATTGATGATGTGGTCGATCGCCTGCATGGCGAAGTTGAAGGTCATGAATTCGATAATCGGACGAAGCCCGCCCATCGCGGCGCCCGACCCGATCCCGGCAAAGCCATATTCGGTGATCGGCGTATCGATGACCCGCTTCGGCCCGAATTCGTCGAGCAGGCCCTGGGTGACCTTGTAAGCGCCCTGGTACTGGGCAACTTCTTCGCCCATCACGAAGACGCGCTCGTCGCGGCGCATTTCTTCGGCCATTGCATCGCGCAGCGCCTCGCGGACGGTGGTCGCGCGCATCTCTGTCCCCGCGGGAACGTCCGTCGCCTTCATCGTCGGCGCCTTGGCGACGGGCTTGAGTGCATCGACCGGGGCAGCCGGCGCTGCCGGGGTCTGCTCAACCGGCTGGCTGGCGGCCACCGGCGCGGCCACTTCGCCCTCGCCGCCCATCAGCGCGATGACCGTACCGACCTTTACGCCGTCGGTGCCTTCGGGAACGAGGATCTTGCTGATCGTGCCTTCGTCGACCGCCTCGAATTCCATCGTCGCCTTGTCCGTCTCGATCTCGGCAAGGATGTCGCCCGAGGAGACTTCATCGCCTTCCTTGACCAGCCATTTGGCGAGCGTGCCCTCCTCCATCGTCGGCGAGAGCGCGGGCATCTTCAGTTCGACCGCCATCAGTAGCTCTCCACCAGCACGTCGGTGTACAGTTCGGCCGCATCGGGCTCGGGCGCATCTTCGGCAAACTTCGCAGCTTCCACCACGATTTCCTTGATTTCCTTATCGATCTTCTTGAGATCATCGGCCGAAAATCCTTCGGCCTCCAGCAGCTTCGCGGCATGGTCGATAGGATCGCGATGTTCGCGATAATCCTGCACCTCTTCTTTGCTGCGATATTTGGCCGGGTCGCTCATCGAGTGGCCGCGGTAGCGATAAGTGAGAAGTTCGAGGATGATTGGCCCCTTCCCCGCCTGGGTCCAGGCCATCGCTTCTTCGGCGGCGCCGCGAACCGCAAGCACGTCCATACCGTCGACCTGGATACCCGGAATGCGGAAGCTTTCGCCGCGCTTGTAGAAGTCCGGCTCCGATGCCGAGCGTTCGACCGCGGTGCCCATGGCATATTTGTTATTCTCGATCGCGTAGATAACCGGCAGGTCCCACAGCTTCGCCATGTTAAAGCTTTCATAGACCTGGCCCTGATTGGCCGCGCCGTCACCGAAATAAGCGAGGCAAGTACCGCCATCGCCGCTGTACTGGTGCTTGAAGGCGAGACCGGTGCCGAGCGCGACCTGCGCGCCGACGATGCCATGGCCGCCGTAAAAGCCATGTTCGACGCTGAACATGTGCATCGACCCACCCTTACCGCGCGAAATGCCGGCGGCGCGTCCCGTCAGTTCGGCCATGATCACCTTGGGATCGATGCCATAGGCCAGCATATGGCCGTGATCGCGATAGCCGGTGATGACGCTGTCCCGCCCGACCTTCATCGCGCTTTGCAAGCCGACCGCGACCGCTTCCTGGCCGATGTAGAGGTGACAGAAGCCGCCGATCAGGCCGAGGCCGTAGAGCTGGCCCGCCCGCTCTTCGAAGCGGCGGATGAGCAGCATCTGCTTGTAGAAGTCGAGCAACTCGTCCTTCGACGCCTTGTAGGGCTGCGGCTCGTTAGGCCGTTCGCGGTTGGGGGTAGCAGGCGCAGCGGTCTTGGGCGCGGCCTTGCTGGCGGTTTTCGCCACGTACGTCTCCATCTCACCAAATCGTCCGCGCCGCCTATAGGCAGTCGGGACGGCGCTCGGCAATGCCGTAGCGTCAAGAATAGCTATTCAGGGCAATAAATCGACCGGCAAGGCGGCCGGTCAGTCCGCGAGCGGGACGATCACTTCATCGGATCGGACAAGCCCAAGATCCTTGCGGATCAATTCGTCAGCCATGTCGGGATCGGCCTTGCGCGGATCGAGCAACTGGGAGCGGTGCTTGAGCTGCGAGCGCTCTTCCTGAAGCTGCGCCAGTTCCGTCTTGCGCTTGTCGAGGTCCTGCGCATAGCCGCGCCAAGCCAACAGCCCGTTGGGACCGGCAATGGCATGGCCGGCGAACGTGCCGACGATGACGAACGCCACGGCAGGCCATGCCGCGCGCTTGATCATCCTGGTGGCATTCCCCCGTTTCATAGCCTCACAGAATCAGAAAGACGCCATGAAGGCAAGGGCTTTCAGCCTCACGATTCACAAAAAGATTCGAGACGGTTAGCGAGCGTTGTAGGCCCGCAACGCCGAAACGCCCGGATACCGCGCCGTGTCGCCCAGTTCCTCTTCGATACGCAGAAGCTGGTTGTACTTTGCGGTGCGATCCGACCGCGCCAGGCTGCCGGTCTTGATCTGCCCGCACGACAGCGCAACGGCGAGGTCTGCGATGGTCGAATCCTCCGTCTCGCCCGACCGGTGCGACATGACCGCGGTGTAGCCCGACGACTGGGCCAGGCGCACCGCATTCACGGTCTCGGTCAGCGTGCCGATCTGGTTGACCTTGACCAGGATCGAATTGGCGATGCCATCCTCGATCCCCTTGGCCAGGCGCTTCTCGTTGGTCACGAACAGGTCGTCACCGACCAGCTGGACGCGGCCTCCGACCTTGCCGGTCAGCGCCTTCCAGCCCGCCATATCGTCCTCGGCCATGCCATCCTCGATCGACGCGATCGGATAGGCATCGGCCAATTCGGCGAGGTAAGCGGCCATCTCGTCAGGCGACAGCGTCCGCCCTTCGCCTTCCATCGCGTAGGCGCCGTCCCTGAAAAATTCGGTCGAGGCGCAGTCGAGCGCGATCAGAACGTCCTTGCCCAGCGCATAGCCGGCCTTGGCCGTCGCTTCGCCGATAAAGTCGAGTGCGGCGCGGGCCGAGGCGATGTTCGGCGCGAACCCGCCTTCATCGCCAACCGCGGTCGACAGGCCCTTGGCATGCAGTGCGCCCTTCAGCGCATGAAAAATCTCGGTGCCGCAGCGCAGCGCTTCGGAAAAGTCGGGCGCGCCGACAGGCATCACCATGAATTCCTGGAAGTCGATCGGATTGTCGGCATGGGCGCCGCCGTTGAGGATGTTCATCATCGGCACCGGAAGGATGGTCGCGCCGACGCCGCCAACATAGCGATACAGCGGCAGCCCGCTCGCTTCCGCCGCCGCCTTGGCGACCGCCAGGCTGACGCCGAGGATCGCATTGGCGCCGAGGTTGCCCTTATTGTCCGAACCGTCGAGGTCGATCATCACCGCATCGATCTCGGCCTGGTCTTCGGCTTCATAGCCGACGACGGCATTGGCGATCTCGCCGTTGACCGCGCGCACCGCTTCGCTGACGCCCTTCCCGCCCCAGCGGTTCTTGTCGCCGTCGCGCTTTTCGACCGCTTCATGCGCCCCGGTCGACGCGCCCGACGGCACCGCGGCGCGGCCCATCGAACCGTCTTCCAGCGTAACGTCGACTTCGACCGTCGGGTTGCCGCGGCTGTCGAGGATTTGGCGGGCGTGGATATCGACGATCGCGGTCATGGAATCGGGTCCTTTTCGATGAAACGGCCAAGGGTTTCTGCGACGCCCCTATACGGCCCGCGCCAAAGCGTGCAACTTTGCCTTTCGATCCCGGAACGATGGGGCGGGCTGGCGGGTTGAAGTTGCAAAGCAGGAGGCAAATATGGCGACGACTGACAACACACTTCCCGAAGGCACCGATAAGATCATCGCCGGTGCCGCGGCGACCGAGAGCGAGGAGGCCCTCATCGTGACAACACCGACGGCCAAGGACAAGGCATTGCAGACGCTGAAGACCGAAACCGGCAAATTGTCGGGCCAGGCGGCGGACAAGGCTCGCGGCCTCGTCGGCCAGGGCCTGGAACGCTCGGGCGAAGCGCTTGGCAATGTTTCCAAGATGATTGGCGACACGGCTGCCAGCCTCGATGAACGGCTCGGCTCGGAATATGGCGACTACGCCCGCAAGGCAGCGGGCGCGATCGAGGAAGCCGCCAACAAACTCTCCGCCAAGGACGCCGACGAATTGATCGAGGATACCCGCGAATTCGTCCGCAAGAGCCCGGGCGTGGCGCTCGCCGGCGCGGCCATCATCGGCTTTGCGCTGGTCCGCCTCGTGAAGGCCGGTCTCGACCAGGACAAGGAAGACTAAGCGACATGGTTCAGCCAGGGGGTGGCGACGACGATGGGCAAACGGTTGGCGGCATGTTTCGCCAGCTTCTCGATGATGGCCGGGCCTATGCCCAGGCCGAATTCGAACTTGCCAAGGCCCGCGTACAGATCAAGGCGATCCGCTACCGGAACGCCGCGATCCTCGCGGCACTGGCGCTTTTCCTTGCCTTCGCCACGACCGTCATCCTCTGCCTGGCCGTCGTGATGTGGTTCAGCCAGTTGATCGGCCCCTATCTCGGCGGCTTGACCGCCATCCTGGTGGTCGCAGGCGCCACCATGCTGGTCGCCATGATGGCCCGAAAGGCGTTCGACCGTGCCGCTGATTAAGGAACATAAGCTGGCGTTGGCCGAGAGCGAGGTCGACCGCACCCGCGACCGACTGGTCGACACCGTCAGCGACTTCGCGGACCTGCTGGCGCCCAAGCGGATCATCAGCGACGTGTGGGAAAACGCCAAGGACAAGGGAGCCGACTTGGCCGAAAATGCGGTGGATGCGGTGAAGAAGCGGCCGCTTGTATTCGGCGGGATCGTCGCGGCGCTGACCGCATTCCTCGCTCGCGAGCCGCTCAAGGATGCGGCGGTCAGCGCATATGACGTCATGACGTCGCCCAAGAAGAGAACGGGACCTAAAAAGTCTGGGTGGAAGAAAGAAGCGATTGGATCGACGGCCGGGACCGATGCGTCAGCGGTTACGGTTCAGCGACCCGCAAAACCGAAACCTCGCGCTGCGACCAAGGCTGCCCCTGCCCGGGCGCCTAGGGCGACAGCCAAGAAAGTGGAGAAGTGACATGAGTGCCCGTCAGACCCCTGAGACCCCGACCCTTCGCGATCGCGCCACCGACGCCTTCGACCATAGCCGCGAACGCGCGGTCGAAGCCTATGATGCTGCCCGCGAAAAGGCGACGGAGGCCAAGGCGAAGGCCAAGGACGGCATCGACACCAATCCGCTCGTCGCGCTCGGCGGCGGCCTTGCGATCGGCGCATTGATTGCGGCGCTCCTCCCGAAGACCAAGGCCGAAGAGCGGCTACTAGGCGATGCCGGACGTAAAATTACAGGGACCGCCCGCGACGCCGCTGCTGCCGCCAAAGAGGCAGGCCGTGAAAAGCTGGCGGAACTTAACATCACGCGCGACGCCGGCGCCAATGCCGTTCAATCGCTGCTCAATGGGCTGCGCGACGCCGCCAAGAGCAGCGGACAGGCTGCACTGGGCACCGTGAAGAAAACCGACTGACGACCCGTCGCCCGGCCTTTTCAAGGGACTAGCGCCGGGCGGCCCTTTTCTGTAGCGGGGCGCGCATGAGCAAACTGCACCTCGTATTCGGCGGCCGGGTCAAGGATCCGCGCGGCCTGGACTTCGTCGATCTGAACGCCATCGATTTCGTCGGCATGTACGACTGCTACGCCGACGCCGAAGAAGCCTGGCGCGGCGCTGCCCAGCGCACCGTCGACGACGCCGAGATGAAATATGTGGTGGTCCACCTGCATCGGCTGCTGGAGCCGGAGGTCGATCCTCAGGCCGGTCGGTAACGCCGACGAAGCAGCGGGATCGCAAGGGCGAGCCCGGCGACAAAACCGCCAATATGCGCCGGGGTGGCGAGCATCATCCCTCCCGTGCCGGCAAGGAATGCCAGCGCAAGGTTGAGCACCACCCAAAAGCCCAGCAGCCAGCCGAGGAACAATATGCGGTTGGCCAAGGGTGATCGGAACAGGTTCGTGGGCCTGCCGAACAACAGCCCCTGAATGCCGAATAGCGTGCTGATGGCTCCGCTCGCGCCGACCATCGGAACGTCCATGGCGGGGCCTGCGACATATTGCGCAGCGGCGGCCGCTGCAGCGCCCACAAAATAGGCGAATATCAAGCCCGACGCGCCGATCAGGGGTTCAATTTGCCGGCCGACGATCCACAGGGCCAGCATGTTCATCCCAAGGTGAAACCAGCCCCCGTGCAAAAGCTCGGCAGTCCATGGCGTAACCCACCATGGCAGCGAAAGCGGGCCGCCCGGTGCCTCGCCGACCAGTGCTGGCGTAAAACCCCACAGGACTGCCGCAAGCTGCAGGTTCCAAGCGAAGGCGGCCATCGAAATCACCGTTGTGACGGCAATAATCGCTACCGTCGCTCGAGGCCGGACCGACCCCACTAGATGAATTCGATCTTCGCCACTTCGTAATAGCGCTCGCCGCCCGGCGTCGTCACCTCGACGTCCTCGCCGACTTCCTTGCCGATGAGGGCCCGGCCCAAGGGCGAGTTGTAGCTGATGCGGCCAACCTTGGCGTCCGCTTCCTGCTGGCCGACCAGCTGGTAGCGGATCTTTTTGTCTTCTTCGTCGAGCAGGGTGACGGTCGCGCCGAACACCACCTTGTCGCCACTAAGGGTCGTCGGGTCGATTACCAAGGCGCGGCTGAGGCGATCCTCGATATCGCCGATCTGTGCCTCGATCTGGCCCTGACGTTCCTTCGCCGCATGATATTCGGCGTTTTCGCTGAGGTCGCCATGGGCGCGCGCTTCCTCGATCGCGTCGACGATCTCGGGTCGTTCCTTCTTCAGGCGCTTCAGTTCCTCTTCGAGCAGCCGATAGCCTTCGGCCAGCATCGGCACCTTGTCGCTCGCCATGATCCTTGTCCCCTTTGCAAAACCCGCCCCGGCGCCTCCTTCTCCCCAGAAGCGGCGCGACACAGAGCGGATTGTATGAAAATCTCTATCTGGAGGCGGAATAATAGGATTGGAGCGAGCGAACTTCAAGCGCATGGCCCCTGAGGGCACCAATCGCGTTCGCCACGGCCACGCTGGACGACGCGGTGGTGAAGTAAGGCGTCTTGGCCTTCAGCGCCGCCTCGCGGATCGCCTGGCTGTCCTTCAGCGACTGCCAGCCCTCGGTCGTGTTGAACACCAGCTGCACCCCGCCGTCGACGATCCGGTCGACGATGTGCGGTCGGCCCTGCGCCACCTTGTTGACCCGCTCGATCGGTACGCCATTCGCTTCGAGGTGGGATGCGGTGCCCCCGGTCGCGATGACCTTGAAGCCCAACTCCACCATCTTCTTCGCGGCGGGTACGATATGGTCCTTGTCGGTGTCCTTGACCGAAATGAAGACCGTGCCGGCATCGGGCAGCGTCACCCCGCCGCCAATTTGCGACTTGGCGAAGGCGATATCGAAATCGCTATCGATTCCCATGACTTCGCCAGTGCTCTTCATCTCCGGTGACAGGACCGGATCGGTACCGGGGAAGCGGGCGAAGGGGAAGACGCTCTCCTTCACCGCGACATAGTCGATGTGACGATCGACACGCGGCAGGTCGACCAGCTTCTCGCCCGCCATCACGCGCGCCGCCAACTTGGCGATGGGGTGTCCGATCGCCTTGGCGACGAACGGTACGGTGCGGCTGGCGCGCGGATTGACCTCGATCAGGTAGACCGCCTCGTCCTTGACCGCATATTGGACGTTCATCAGGCCCTTGACGCCCAACGCCAGCGCAAGCGCTTCGGTCTGCCGCTCGATTTCGGCGATGACGGCTGCGGACAGGCTGTAGGGCGGGATCGAACAGGCGCTGTCGCCCGAATGGACCCCCGCTTCCTCGATGTGCTGCAGGATGCCGGTGACGACGACCGTCTGCTGGTCGCACAGCGCGTCGACGTCGACCTCCACCGCATCGCGCAGGTAACGGTCGATCAACACCGGCGAATTGCCCGACACCTGAACCGCGGTCGCGATATAGTGATCGAGCTGCGCCGGTCCGTCGACGACCTCCATCGCGCGGCCGCCAAGTACGTAGGACGGGCGCAGCAGCACCGGATAGCCGATGCGCTCGGCGACCGCGATTGCCTCGTCGCGGCTGCGGGCGAGGCCGTTGGCCGGCTGCTTAAGGCCTAGCTTGTCGACCAGCTTGGCAAAGCGCTCGCGGTCTTCGGCCAGGTCGATGCTGTCGGGCGAGGTGCCGAGGATCGGGAAACCCGCGCCCTCGATGTCGTGGCTGAGCTTCAGCGGCGTCTGCCCGCCGAGCTGGACGATCACCCCGGCAAGTTCGCCCTTCTCCGCCTCGCGGCTGACGATTTCGAGCACATCTTCGCTCGTCAGCGGCTCGAAATAGAGGCGGTCGGAGGTATCCGGGTCGGTCGACACCGTCTCCGGATTGCAGTTGACCATGACGGTCTCATACCCCTGCCCGTCGCGGCCGAGGGCGAAGGCGGCATGGCAACAGCAATAGTCGAACTCGATCCCCTGCCCGATGCGGTTCGGCCCGCCACCCAGGATGATGACCTTGCGCTTGTCCGAAATCGCCGCCTCGTCCTCCGGCTCGCCAAACAACGGCGCTTCGTAGGTCGAGTAAAGGTAAGGCGTCGCCGCATCGAATTCCGCCGCGCAGCTGTCGATCCGCTTGAACACGGGCTTGACGCCCAGCTTGTGGCGCAGCGCGCGCACTTCCGCCGCCGTCACGCCGCCGGTCATGGCTTTGAGCGCGTCATGAACGATGCCGCTGCCATAGGCCGCCGCTTCCGACGCCTCGCGCTCGACCCCCGCCGAGCGCAAGGCCAGCTGCGCCAGCCGCGCGTCGGAGAAACCCATCGCCTTCAGCCGCCTCAGCCCCGCCGCTTCCTGCGGCAGACCTTCGGCCCGGACCTGCTCCTCAGCCGCGACGATTTCCGCCAGCCGCTCGAGGAACCAGGGGTCGAAGCCCGCAATTTCGTGGATCCGCTGGACCGTGAAGCCATGCCGCAGCGCCTCCGCCGCGACCAGCAGCCGGTCCGGCGTCGCACGGCCCAACGCGTTTTCGATCTCCGCCGGCGAGGCGCCTTCCAGCTCGCGCACCCGGTCGAGCCCGCACAGCCCAGTCTCCAGCCCACGCAGCGCCTTCTGCAGGCTTTCCGCGAACGACCGCCCGATCGCCATCACCTCGCCGACCGACTTCATCGCCGTAGACAAGAGCGGCTCGCTGCCCTTGAACTTTTCAAAGGCGAAGCGCGGGATCTTGGTGACGACATAATCGATCGTCGGCTCGAAGCTCGCCGGGGTCGCACCGCCGGTGATGTCGTTGGCGATCTCGTCGAGCGTATAGCCCACCGCCAGCCGCGCCGCGACCTTGGCGATGGGAAAGCCGGTGGCCTTCGACGCCAGCGCCGATGAACGCGAGACGCGCGGGTTCATCTCGATCACGATCATCCGCCCGTTCTTCGGATTCACCGCGAACTGGACGTTGGAACCCCCTGTTTCGACACCAATTTCGCGCAGCACCGCGATGCTGGCCGAGCGCATCCGCTGATATTCCTTGTCCGTCAGCGTCAGCGCGGGCGCGACGGTGATGCTGTCGCCGGTATGCACGCCCATCGGGTCGATATTTTCGATCGAACAGATGATGATGGCATTGTCCGCGCGGTCGCGGACCACCTCCATCTCATACTCCTTCCACCCGACCAGGCTTTCGTCGATCAGCACTTCGGTGGTGGGGCTGGCTTCGAGGCCGCTGCGGACGATCCGCTCATATTCCTCGCGATTGTAGGCGATGCCGCCGCCGGTGCCGCCCAGCGTGAAGCTCGGCCGGATGACCGCGGGCAGGCCCACCGTCTCCAGCATCTCTTTCGCTTCTTCCCAGCTGTGGACGATGGCCGATCGCGGGCTTTCCAGCCCGATACGGTCCATCGCATCGCGGAACATTTCGCGGTTTTCGGCCTTCTCGATGGCCTCGGCGTTGGCGCCGATCAGCTTGACCCCCAGCCGGTCGAGCGTCCCGTTCTTGGCGAGCGCCAGCGCGGTGTTGAGCGCCGTCTGCCCACCCATTGTCGGCAGCAGCGCGTCGGGCTTCTCGGTTTCGATGATCTTGGCGACCACCTCGGGCGTGATCGGCTCGATATAGGTCGCATCCGCCAGCTCGGGATCGGTCATGATCGTCGCCGGGTTCGAATTGACGACGATGACGCGATAGCCCTCGGCCTTCAGGGCCTTGACGGCTTGGCTCCCCGAATAATCGAACTCAGCCGCCTGGCCGATGACGATCGGGCCGGCGCCGATGATGAGGATGGAGCTGATGTCTGTACGGCGGGGCATTAGTTTTCGTTCCCTATGACGGCTTCGTTCCCGACAAATCCAAGCCTGAAAGGAATTTTGGATTTATTGATTGTGGCGATAGCGCAATCGACAGCTTGGGAGCTTGTGTCGGATTTGAAGTTCAGCGAGACTCGTCGATCCGATTGCAGTTGAAAGATTGACCGTTCCAATCCGCAGTCATCCGCAATTTGGTCTAATACGGATTGATCACTAACCGGTGACGTCGCTGTCGGCCTCACGCATGCAGCTACGCATAAACTTGCGATTACGACCCCAATCCTCACCGCATCATCCCCACGAATTTCTCGAACAGGTAGAAGCTGTCCATCGGCCCCGGGCTCGCTTCTGGGTGATACTGGACGCTGAAGGCGGGGCGATCGGTCAGTTCGATGCCGCAATTGCTGTCGTCGAACAGGCTGACATGGGTTTCGCGGACATTGTTGGGCAATCCGCCGCGTTCGACTGCGAACCCGTGGTTCATGCTGGTGATTTCGACCTGCCCGCTGTCGAGCCGCTTCACCGGATGGTTGGCGCCGCGGTGGCCCTGGAACATCTTGGCGGTCTTGCCGCCCACCGCCAGCGCGAGGAGCTGGTGGCCCAAGCAAATGCCGAACAGCGGCTTGCCCGTTTCCAGCATCTGGCGGATCACCGGAATGGCAAATTCGCCGGTCGCGGCGGGATCGCCCGGGCCGTTCGACAGGAAGAAGCCGTCGGGCTCCTGCGCCATCACTTCGTCGAAGGTCGCGGTGGCGGGCAGCACCGTCACCCGCGCCCCGGCTTCAACCAGGTTGCGGAAGATGTTGCGCTTGGCGCCATAATCGATCGCCACGACATGCGGCGCCGACGGATTGGCATGGTCGAGCCGATATCCGCTGCCGATGTCCCAGCCGCCGTCGGTCCAGTTGAATAGCTGCTTCGACGACACTTCCTTGGCGAGGTCCATGCCTTCCAGCCCCGGCCATTCGGCGGCCAGCCGCTGCAGCGCGTCGAGGTCGAAATCGCCCTTGGCATTGTGCGCCACCGCAATAGTCGGCGGCCCTTCGCGCCGCACCAGCCGCGTCAACCCGCGCGTATCGATGCCCGAAATGCCGATGCGCCCGGTTCGCGCCATCCAGCTCGGCCAATCCTCGACGGAGCGAAAGTTGGACGGCGACGTCACCGCCTCGCGTACGATCGCGCCAAGCGCATGCGCCTCGCCAGCTTCGACGTCTTCCTCATTCGTTCCGACATTGCCGATGTGCGGAAAGGTGAAGGCGATGATCTGCTTGGCGTAGGAAGGATCGGTCATCACTTCCTGGTATCCGGTCATGGCGGTGTTGAAGCACAGCTCTCCGACCGCCTCGCCTTCCGCGCCGAAGCCTTTGCCCCAGATGGTCCTGCCGTCGGCGAAAACGATGACTCCCGTCGCTCCTTCTGGTTGCGGTGCGCGCGCGAGTTGTCCTTCGGCCATCGGCTGGGAAGCCTTTCCGTGTCTGGGGTTTTGCAGCAATGTCGCTAAGCCATCGCCGCTAAGCGCAAATTCCGCCTAGGTCAACGGCTGGGAAAAGCGGTTTTTCCCCGCTAACACTGGACCTTTCCAGGAAACCACGACGGACCGACGATGATTCGCGACGATATCAAGGCTGCATTGGTCACCGCCATGAAGGGCGGCGACAAGGACAGCGTGGGCACGATCCGCCTGATCCAGTCCGCCATCAAGAACCGCGACATCGAACTGCGCACCGCCGCGCAACAGCCCGATGATGACGCGCTTGTCACCGAAGTGCTGCAGAAAATGATCAAGCAGCGCCGCGAATCGGTCGACATGTACACTCAGGGCGGCCGCGCCGAGCTCGCAGCCAAGGAAGAAGCCGAAATCGCCGTCATCGAACGCTTCCTGCCCCAGCAGATGAGCGAGGATGAAGCCAGGGCCGCCATCGCTGCGATCATCGCCGACACCGGCGCCTCGTCGATGAAGGACATGGGCAAGGTGATGGCCGAAGTGAAATCGCGCCATGCTACCAGCATCGAACCGGCCAAGGCCAGCCAGCTGGTCAAGGCGGCGCTCGCAAACGCGTGAACCTCTCGCCAGCATGGCTGGACGAACTT
The DNA here is from genome assembly GCF_000585415.1 of Sphingomonas jaspsi DSM 18422. Classification (NCBI taxonomy): domain Bacteria; kingdom Pseudomonadati; phylum Pseudomonadota; class Alphaproteobacteria; order Sphingomonadales; family Sphingomonadaceae; genus Sphingomonas; species Sphingomonas jaspsi. The sequence continues at coordinate 1,796,205 of NZ_KK073876.1, forward strand.
AGGGCGCGGACCACGCTGTCGGCGGTGATCGCGCCGACGCTGAAGCTCACCAAGGCCGGGCGCGAGTTCAAGGCCTGCTGCCCGTTCCATAATGAAAAGACGCCGTCCTTCTACATCAACGACGAGAAGGGCTTTTATCACTGCTTCGGTTGCGGGGCGCATGGCGATGCCATTCGCTTCCTGACCGACCAGCGCGGGCTGCCGTTCATGGACGCCGTCAAGGATCTGGCCACCAAGGCCGGAATGGACGTTCCCGCCCCCGACCCGCGCAGCCGTGAAAAGCAGGAGCGCGCGGCCGGCCTCCACGACGTCATGGCCGCCGCCCAGCGCTGGTTCGTCGAACAACTGGAAGGCGTCGATGGCGGCGCGGCACGCGCTTATTTGAAAGAGCGCGGCATTACGGAGGCGACGCGCCAGAAGTTCGGCTTCGGCTTCGCGCCGGACTCGCGCGGGAAGCTCAAGGCTGCGCTCGCCAGTTTCGGCAACGACAAGCTGGTCGAGGCCGGCCTCCTCATCCAGCCCGACGACAATAAGGAACCCTACGATCGCTTCCGTGGCCGCCTGACCTACCCGATCCGCGACGTCCGTGGCCGGGTGATCGCCTTCAGCGCGCGCATTCTTGGCGCCGGCGAGCCCAAATATCTCAACTCCCCCGACACGCCGCTGTTCGACAAGGGGCGCACCTTGTTCAACATCGACCTGGCCGGTCCTGCCAGCCGCAATGCCAGGCGGGTGCTGATCGTCGAAGGGCAAATGGACGTCATCGCGCTCGACCAGGCGGGCATTGGTGAGGTTGTCGCGCCGCTTGGCACTGCGCTCACCGAAGACCAGATCCAGCGGCTGTGGCGGCTGGAGCCCGCGCCGATCTGCTGCTTCGACGGCGACAGTGCGGGGCAGAAGGCCGCGATCCGGGCTGCGACGCGCGCCCTGCCCCATCTCGGCCCCGAACGCACCCTGCGCTTCGTCGACCTGCCGCAGGGCAAGGACCCCGACGATGTCGTCAAGTCGGGCGGCAAGGCGGCGATGGAGGAATTGCTCGCCAAGCCCGACCCTTTGGTCGACCGCCTGTGGCGCTACGAACGCGATGCGCAGCCGCTCGACACCCCCGAAGCGCGCGCCGGGCTCAAGCAGCGCCTGTTCGACCATGTCCAGGCCATCCAGGACCCCAGCGTCCGCCAGCTATACCGCGACGAATGGCTACGCCGCTTCGATGAACTCGTCCGCCCGCAAGCCGCGGGCCGCGGCGCCTTCACACCGCGCCAGCCGTGGAAGAAGAACCGCGAGGGCCGCTTCGTCCCCCCGCCCCCACCCGCCAGCGCCGCCGCCCGCGCCATCGCCAGCGGCGGGATCGACAAGGCGACCGCCCGGGCCTTGGTCTATGGCCATGCGCTCTTCCCCGACGCGATCGGCGACCATGTCGAACTGTTCGCGACCCTCCCGCTTGCCGACAAGGCCGCGTCGAACGTGCGCGACCGCATGATCGATCTCACCATGTCGGGCCAAGCGCTTGATCGCGAAGGACTCGTTCCCATATTGGCGACTGACGGCACCGCCTCCGACTGGAAGCAGGTGTCGAAAGGCGGCGATCTTGGCTTTACCTTCACGCGTTCCTCCGGCGATCCCGACCTCGCCCGGCGCGACCTCGCCATGGCGATGGAGACGGTAGCGGCCAAAGTCGAGCTCGACGCGGCGTTCGAAGCGGCCATGGCGCGCTTCCGCGCCGGCGACGATTCCGCCTTCGAAGAGCAACAAAAACTTCATGCGGCGCGTGAAGTTATCAACGACAGGCTGGCATCTCTCGCCGGCAATGAGTAAGCGGCAGTCCAACATGGCGAAAAACGACACTCCCGAAACCGAAACCGACACCGGCGACGCGCCGCTGATCGACCTCAACGACGTCGCGATCAAAAAGCTGATCGCGCGCGCCAAGAAGAAGGGCGTGATCACCGTCGACGAGCTGAACGCCGCCCTCCCGTCCGACCAGATGAGCCCCGACCAGATCGAGGACATCATGGCAGCCATTAACGATATGGGTGTCCAAGTGGTCGACAAGGACGACAGCGACGACGAGGACGCGGAAGAGCCGGAAGAGGATGTCGATCCGCTGGACGACGGCGGGCCGCGCCCGGCGGTCGCCACAAAGAAGGAAGCGGTCGACCGCACCGACGATCCGGTGCGCATGTACCTGCGCGAAATGGGCGCGGTGGAGCTGTTGTCGCGCGAGGGCGAAATCGCCATCGCCAAGCGCATCGAGGCCGGCCGCGACACGATGATCTGGGGCCTGTGCGAAAGCCCGATCACCTTCAACGCGATCATCGAATGGTCGAACGCGCTCAACGAAGGCACGATGCAGCTGCGCGAGATCCTGGATCTTGAAGCGATGCTGTCGAAGGGGCCGACCGCCGAACAGATCAACGAGGACGAGGACGGCGAAGGCGACGGCGAAATCAGCGCCGCGACTGCGGGCCCGACCATCAAGGAAGAAGAAGACATCGAAGAGGAAACGTCGTCCGACGATGAGGACGACGACATGGTCGAACGCCGCGCCAAGCCCCAGGCCGAGGAAGAAGAGGACGACAACACCCTCTCCCTCGCGCAGATGGAAGAGACGCTCAAGCCGATGGCGCTTGAAAAGTTCGCCGAAATCACCGGCCTCTACAAGAAGTTCGCCAAGCTGCAGCAGGAACGCCTCGTCGCCATGTCGGGCGGCGGCGACCTCAGCGCGGCGGACGAGAAGAAGTACGCCAAGCTGTCGGAACAGCTGACCGCGCTGATCGAGAGCGTCCAGTTCCACAACAACAAGATCGAATATCTCGTCGACCAGCTCTACAGCTACAACCGCCGGCTGACGACGCTGGGCGGGCAGATGCTGCGCCTGGCCGAACGCCACCGCGTGCCGCGCAAGAGCTTCCTCGACGAATATATGGGCAACGAGCTGGACGATAGCTGGCTCGACCGCGTGCGCGGCCTCGACAAGAAGTGGGCGGCCTTCGCCGATGCCGAAGCCGACAGCGTCGAGCGCATCCGCGGCGAGATCGCCGAGATCAGCCAGTCGACCGGCATGGCGCTGGGCGAGTTCCGCCGCATCGTAAACCAGGTCCAGAAGGGCGAACGCGAAGCGCGCATCGCCAAGAAGGAAATGGTCGAAGCGAACCTGCGCCTCGTCATTTCGATCGCCAAGAAATACACCAACCGCGGCCTGCAGTTTCTGGACCTGATCCAGGAAGGCAACATCGGCCTGATGAAGGCGGTCGACAAGTTCGAATATCGCCGCGGTTACAAGTTCAGCACCTATGCGACGTGGTGGATCCGCCAGGCGATCACCCGGTCGATCGCCGACCAGGCGCGCACCATCCGCATCCCGGTGCACATGATCGAAACGATCAACAAGCTGGTCCGCACCGGCCGCCAGTTCCTACACGAATTCGGCCGCGAAGCGACGCCGGAGGACTTGGCCGAACGCCTCGGCATGCCGCTGGAAAAGGTTCGCAAGGTGATGAAGATCGCCAAGGAACCGATCAGCCTCGAAACCCCGATCGGGGACGAGGAAGACAGCCACCTGGGCGATTTCATCGAGGACAAGAATGCCGTCATCCCGGTCGACGCCGCGATCCAGGCGAACCTCAAGGAAACGGTCACCCGCGTCCTCGCCAGCCTGACCCCGCGCGAAGAACGCGTGCTGCGCATGCGCTTCGGCATCGGCATGAACACCGACCACACCCTTGAGGAAGTCGGCCAGCAGTTCAGCGTCACCCGCGAACGCATCCGCCAGATCGAGGCGAAGGCGCTGCGCAAGCTGAAGCATCCGAGCCGCAGCCGGAAGATGCGGTCTTTCTTGGATCAATAATCGAGCTGCCGAGCATAAGAGAGCGATTGCCATGCAATCGGGAGCTTATGTCGGACAGACGGCGCAGGCCGGCCGACCTTGTGTAACGAGGTCGACGTCACGGGATTTGATCCCGTGACACCTCCATTCATCTAAAGAGTGGCAGAACCCCCACCGTGACCGCCGCCACCAGCACCTACCGCGACCGCCCGCCCTTGCGTCGGCGCGTGTCGGCGCTGGCGCTGGCGCTGGCCATCGAGCTGTTGCTGCTGCTCGCCTTTCTTCGCCTCAACCTCCACCCCAAGCCGCCCGAGTTCGCCGGCGGCAACCCGATCGCCACCTTCGACGTACAATCGGTGAGCGAGGAGCAGTCGTCGAGCGCCGCCAAGCCGCAACCGACCGAGACCAACCCCAGCCCGCGCCCGCCCATTCCCCGCCGCATCCCCAATGCGCCGAAGATGCCGATCGACACGAAGGACCTGCCCTTCATCCCGATGAGCAAGTCGGACATGGCCGCTGGCGATATCGGCAAGCTGGGCAGCAACGCGCCGGGCTTTGGCGCCGACGACAGCCCCCGCGTCGGCACCGCGCCCAATGGCGAGCCGCTCTATGCCGCCGAATGGTACCGCGAGCCGACCAATGCCGAACTGGGCGGATATTTGCCCAAGAATATGCCCGAAGGCGGCGGAGCGGGCCTAATCGCCTGTCGCACCGTCGCGGGTTTCCGCGTCGAGGATTGCGTCGAACTGGGCAGCGATCCCCCCGGCAGCCGCCTGGCCAGCGCCGTCCGCCAGGCCGCTTGGCAATTCCGGGTGAGACCGCCGCGGGTTGGCGGAAAGGTTCTGGTGGGAACGTGGGTGCGGATCAGGATCGATTACCTCTCCTCTAAATAGCGTGTCTGTTGGTGGGATTTCCCACCATTGGTCGGCGAGTTTCACCGCTTTGTCGGTTGCATCTTGAAATGCTGCGGTGCGGTATCCACTTGTTTTCCCTCGGTGGACGCCAATTGGCACGTGCGTTGCAACACCGTTGGCAACACCATTTGAGGAGTTTCGCTGATGACCGCCAAGACCACCCCGCTCCCCCTGCGCAACGACACCATCCTGGGTGTCTGCGAAGCGATCGGTCAGGATTTCGGCTTCAATCCGCTGTGGCTGCGCCTGGCGTTCATCGCCCCGCTGTTCATTGCGCCGATGGCGACCGTGGCGGCCTATCTCGGCCTTGGCGCGATCGTCGCAGCCAGCCGCTACTTCCTCGGCGACAAGAAGGTCGATGCCTCGACCATGACCGTGGTCGCCACCGCCCGCGACGTCAGCGACGAGCGCCGCGACCAAGACGAGATTGCGCTGGCCGCGTAACGGCCGGTTGCCTGTAACCCGCGTTTTTCGACAGGGTGCCGGATACCCCTCCCCGGCACCCTGCTTCTTTTTCAAGGCCGCGCGATCTTTTTTGTGGATAACCCGCCGCGCCGTGCCATTTCCGCTCAAAATGTCCCGTTTCGAGCCAAAAATTAACCTGCCTCACCAAAAGATGAAGCGCGCCTAAACCCTGTCTTTACGCCCTTGGGCTACAAGCCGTCGCTACCCACCAGTGATGATTGATGTTTGGACGCAGGAGTTTTGAGGGGCATGGCGATGATACAGCCGATCGACGGACATTCGGTCAGCGCGGCCGATGCGCAACTGGCGCGGGTGGACAGCGAAGGGTCGCAGGGACACCCCTATCGGCTGCACCTGCTGTCGGCGATGGGCCCCGATAGCGCGCGCGACCTTGCCGACGCGGTCCACCTCTTCTGCTCGATCTACGGTCGCCATCCCGGCCTCATCGAACTGGCGCTGGTCAACTGCCCTGCCGGCCCGGTCCGCAACTGGCTGATGCAGGCCAGCGACGCCTATGAACGCGAACGGCTCTACCTCGTACGCCTGACCGCGGCCGTCGGCCCCCTGCCCTCGACGCCTGGCGCGGCAGAGACCGAAGCGACGCTGGTCGCGCAGCGCCACGCCATCGAAACCCTCGCCAAGTCCGAACGGCGCGGCTGCGCGCTGGGCGCGGCGACCGCGCTGATGGCCGACTGGCCCGCCGTCCGCGCCATCCTCGACCGCGCCGCCGACCGCATGGGGATGGCAAAGCCCGCCATGGTCCTGCCTGACGTGCCCTCGATCGTCGCGGTCATCGCCGACGGGGCCGACTCGATGGCCGCCGAACGCGCGCTGGGCTTCGGCGGGCAGCAGCTCCTCCTCCAGAACCGCGGCCTGTTCGACCTGCTCGAAGCCCGCGCCCACGCCCGCGACGACGCCTGACACTTGCGCGCCGCCTTCGCGCCCAATAGGGCCAAAGGCATGCGTTTCGAAGGCACCACCAACTATGTCGCGACCGATGACCTCAAGGTCGCGGTCAATGCCGCGGTCAAGCTGCGCCGTCCGCTGCTGGTCAAGGGCGAACCCGGGACCGGCAAGACCGTCCTCGCCCATGAAATCGCCGGGGCGCTCGATGCGCCGCTGATCGAATGGCACGTCAAGTCGACCACCCGCGCGGTCCAGGGCCTCTACGAATATGATGCGGTGGCGCGCCTTCGCGACGGCCAGCTCGGCGACGAGCGGGTTCATGACATTTCCAACTACATCCGCAAGGGCAAGCTGTGGGAAGCCTTCACCTCGCCCCGGCTCCCCGTCCTGCTGATCGACGAGATCGACAAGGCCGACATCGAATTCCCGAACGACCTGTTGCAGGAACTCGATCGGATGGAGTTCCATGTCTACGAGACCGGCGAAACGGTGAAGGCGGTCGAACGGCCGATCGTGGTCATCACCTCGAACAATGAAAAGGAGTTGCCCGACGCGTTCCTGCGTCGCTGCTTCTTCCACTACATCCGCTTCCCCGACGAAGACACGATGCGCGCGATCATCGAGGTCCATTTCCCGGGCATCCAGAAGATGCTGGTCAGCCGCGCGCTGGAAATGTTCTACCAGATCCGCGACGTGCAGGGCCTGAAGAAGAAGCCCTCGACCAGCGAACTGCTCGACTGGTTGAAGCTGCTGCTTAACGAGGACATGCCGCTGGAAGTGCTGCAAAACCGCGACCCGACCAAGGCCATCCCGCCACTGCACGGCGCGCTGCTCAAGAACGAACAGGATGTGATGCTGTTCGAACGGCTGGCCTTCATGGCGCGGCGCCAGGGCTGATGACGGGCGAGCGCGACGGACGGGGACGGCCCACCAGGCTGATCCACCCGCTTCGCCGCGCCAGTCATGAGTTCCAGTCGCTGGCGACGCCGACCTATCGCGCCTCGACCGTCCTGTTCGACAAGCTGGCCGACGTCGGCGAAGATCGCCGTAACGAGGACCAGTATCGCTATGGCCTGCACGGCACGCCCACCACGCGCGAGCTGGCCGCACGGATCGCCGAGATGGAGGGCGCGGCCAAGGTCCAGATCGTGCCGAGCGGCCTTGCCGCCATCACGCTGGTTTATTGGACCTTCTGCAAACAGGGCGACCATGTCCTGGTGCCGACCACGGCCTATGGTCCCAATGGCTGGATCGGGCGCTTCCTGAAGCGGTTCGGAGTCGAAGCCGAAACCTACGATCCACTGATCGGTGGCGGGATCGCCGACCTTATCCGCGACAACACCTCGCTGATCTGGTGCGAAAGCCCGGGCTCGATCACGATGGAAATCCAGGACGTGCCGGCGATCGCAGCGGCAGCGCATGCTCGCGGCGCGCTGGTCGCACTCGACAATACCTATTCCGCCGGCGTGCTGTTCGACGCGTTCGGCCATGGCGCGGACATCGCGGTGCAGGCCCTGACCAAATATCCCGCAGGCCACGCCGACCTGCTGCTCGGATCGGCATCCGCGCGCGACCCCGTGCTCGCCGACAGGCTGGCCTCCACACGGTTCCATATGGGCATCGGGGTTTCGCCTGCGGATTGTTCGCTGGCGCTACGCGGCCTGATGACGTTCGATCTTCGGCTGCGGCATGTCGAACAGGCTGCGCTGGACATTGCGAATTGGCTGAAGGCGCGGCCGGAAGTCGCCAAGGTGCTGCACCCCGCCCTGCCCGACTGCGCCGGCCACGACATCTGGAAGCGCGACTTTACCGGATCGTCGGGCGTGTTTTCATTCGTCGTCCAGGACTGGGACTGGCCGACCATCGAACGGTTCATCGACAGCCTGGAACTGTTCAAGATCGGCTACAGCTGGGCTGGACCGGTGAGCATTGCACTCGCCTATCCTGACCTCCGCCGACCGTCACCCGAGGAAGGGCCGCGCCTGATCCGCCTCAACATCGGGTTCGAAGACGTCGACGACCTGAAGGCAGACCTGGCTCAGGCGTTCGAAAAGGTGGCCTGATCGGCTTCGCCAGTCCCCCGGACTGGCTGCAGGCGTTGATCGGCTTCGCCAGTCCCCCGGACTGGCTGCAGGTGATCAATCGTCGCGGTAGGCGAGCTCGAGGTTGCCCCAGCGGCGGCCCTTGAAGAATAGCGGGATATAGATGTTCTTGACCGCGATCATCTCTTCGCCGCGCTGCATCATATAGGTCATCAGCGTCGGCGTGTCGCTCTTGAGCGCATAGCGGGTCTGGTCGTCGATCAAGATGCGGCGATTGCGGCAATGCGCGTCGTTCCACACCGGATCCGGGCCTTGCGGCCGCGAACGGGCGCTGAGGTGAGTCGGCAGGTGGCCGTTGACGTCGCCGATGGTGGTGCCGATCACGCGATTGTCGGCGGCGATGATGCCGTCGATCAACGGCTGAACATATTTGTCGGCCGTGTCGCAGAAGTTGGTGTCGAACTGCTTGGGGTTGCTGCCCGGGCGTTCGCGATAGTTACGGTCGAACACGTCGTCGATGCTGATCTCGCCGCGGTCGATCGCCTCTTCGATCTTCGCCTTGATCTGGTCCATCACCGCTTGCGCCTTGAGGATCATCGGCGTGTCGTCGATATCGGCCCCCGAATTGGCGAGCGTGTTGAGCATGGTGTTGCTCATCATCTCGAGGCTGGAAAGCCGCTGTTCGACCTTGATCAGCTGGCCGCCATTGTCGCGGGCGTCGCCGGCGAATTCGGTCAGCGATGCCTTCACTCGGTCGACGCTGGTCTGGATGAGGCCGGTCGAATGGGCGATGCCTTCGGTCTGGCGGTCGACCATGCCGACGAGTTCGGTCACTTCGCGAACCGTGTCGCTGATCTGGCTGAAGCCGACCTGCGCGGCGCGGCTGCGTTCGACGCCCGTCTTGATCTCGCTGGTGACAGCGCCCGCCTCACGGGTCAGCTCACCGATCGTTTCGGCAATCTGGCTGGTGGCGGCGCGGGTGTCATGGGCCAGCTTTTTCACTTCGGCGGCCACGACCGCGAAGCTGCGACCGGCATCGCCGGCGCGAGCGGCCTCGATGGTGGCGTTGAGCGCCAGCATATTGGTCTTGCGGGCGATGGTTTCGATGGTCGACGACACGGTCTGGACCTGGTTCATTGCGGTCGCGAAGCCCGCCATGCGCTCGCCGAGGTTGACGATCAGGTCGGTCAGCCCCTTGAAGCCTTCGATCGTCCCTTCGATGGCTTCTCGGCCGGTTTCGAGCTTGAGACGAGCCTGTTCGGACAGCAGCCGGGCTTCGTCGGTCGAATCGCTGACCCGGGCTTGGTCGGTGAGCAGGCGTGTCGTCACCTCTTCGAGCCCGTCGAGCATCTTCAAATGGTCCTGGATGCGACCGGCGACCGTCTGGACGTAGCCCGCGACGTCGCTGCATTCGATCGACAGCTTGCCGCAGTCCCGCGCCACGGCGCGAATCGCATTTTCGGTAACCTGTTCAATGCCGAGCGTGGCCATGAAACCCTCGAAATGTGCCTCTGTTGGTCTGTTGGCTAAGCGACATTCACTAAAACGGAGTTAACCACGCGCCGAATTGGCAGCACCGCCTGCCCCCGCTATGGCCTATTCCCATGTTCATCGGGTTCGTCGAAGCATTGCGCCGCGGGGGCATTCCCGCATCGCTGAAGGAGCATCTGCTGCTGCTCGAAGCGATGGATGCGGATGTGATCGGCACCGATGCCGAGCAATTCTACTATCTCGCCCGTAGCGTGTTCGTGCACGACGAGAGCCAGCTCGACCGCTTCGACCGCGTGTTCAGCGAAGTGTTCAGGGGCCTGATCTCACCCGCTGGCGAAGAGATTGCCGCCGAAATCCCCGAAGAATGGCTGAAACTGGTCGCCGAAGCCTATCTCACGCCCGAGCAGATGGCCGAGATCCAGAGCCTAGGCAGCTGGGAGGAAATCATGGAGACGCTGAAGAAGCGTCTCGAGGAACAGCAGGGCCGGCACGAGGGCGGCAACAAGTGGATCGGGACCGGCGGCACCTCCCCCTACGGCCATGGCGGCTACAATCCGGAGGGCATTCGCATCGGCGGACCGGGACGCCACGGCCGTGCGATCAAGGTGTGGGAGAAGCGCGAGTTCAAGGACCTCGACGGCGACAAGGAGCTTGGCACCCGCAACATCAAGGTGGCGCTGCGTCGACTGCGGCGCTTCGCCCGCGAAGGCGCGGCGGAAGAGCTCGACCTCGACGGCACGATCGACGGCACGGCGCGGCGCGGCTGGCTCGACGTCCGGATGCGCCCGGAGCGGCACAATGCGGTGAAGCTGTTGCTGTTCCTCGACATCGGCGGGTCGATGGACGGGCATGTGAAGGCGGCCGAAGAGCTGTTTTCCGCCTGTCGCAGCGAGTTCAAGCACCTCGAGCATTATTACTTCCACAATTGCATCTACGAAGGCGTGTGGAAGGACAATCGGTTGCGCCACCATGAACGCACGGCGACGTTCGACGTGCTCCACAAGTTCGATTCCAGCCACAAGCTGGTGATCGTCGGCGATGCGGCGATGAGTCCCTACGAGATCACCCACGCGGGGGGGTCGATCGAACATTGGAACCAGGAGGCGGGCGCCGTGTGGCTGAAGCGGCTGACCGACCAGTATCGCTCTGCCGCCTGGATCAACCCGACCGCCGAGGCTTATTGGGGCCACAGCGCGTCGACATCGATCCTCAAAAAGCTGATGAATGACCGCATGTATCCGCTGACGCTGGCCGGGCTTGAAGATGCGATGAAGGAACTCAGCCGCAAAAAGTGATAAGTGCAGCCCGTCCGGGGGACAGGCGAGCACATCACTCGTTTCGGCGCACGTCACGGAAACATCATGCGCTTCAGCCATTTCTCTCTCGGGCACTTTGCCCGAGCAAAAGGAGGAGCGGCATGAGTATTTTCGGCAAGATCAAGGACGCGATCTTCGGTCACAGGAAGGAAGCGGCCCCGACTGAGGGCGCCGCCCCCGCTCCCGCCAGCTGGGACGGACAGGACCCGCTGACCGACGAGGTCGCGATCGGCACCGGATCGACCGGCACCGCGACTGCGGCGCAACCGGTCGACGTCGAAAAGACGCTGGAATGGATTTCGAACGCGAAAGGCAACCCCGACCTCAACTGGCGGACGTCGATCGTCGACCTGATGAAGCTGCTCGACATCGATTCCAGTCTCGACCACCGCAAGGAACTGGCGACCGAGCTCGGCTACACCGGGGACAAGGACGGCAGCGCCGAGATGAATATCTGGCTGCACAAGGAAGTGATGCGCCAGCTTGCCGCCAACGGCGGGACGGTACCGGCCAGCCTGCTCGACTAATCGGCTGCAATCAGGTGCGCGCGGCGGTCAATAATCGTCGATGGCTTCGAACATGGCCGTGATCGCCGCCCGCTCCTCGCCGCTCAGTTCGGGTTTCCAAACGTCGAAGATCAGGACGATACGGTCATGATGGCTGTCGTTCCTGGCTTCATGCAGGACGCTGTCGTCGAAAATGGTCAGTTTTCCGACCGTCCAGGGACGACTTTCGCCGCCGACGGTGAAGCGGCAATTGTCGGGAACGATCAGTGGCAGGTGGCAGATCAGCCGCGCATTCATCATCCCGTGATGCGGAGGAATGTGCGCGCCAGCGGCAAGCCGTGAGAACAGGATGTTGGGCGAACGGGTGCCGATCCGGCATAGGTCCGCGTCCTGCATCGCGTTCATGGTTGCCGGAAACCTCGACGCCGCTGCGGTCGGCTGTCCTTTTTCGAACAGCTGCAGGACGCTCCAGCGAGGGTTGTCGTGGAGGCCGTGGAACTCGGTACGCGGACGGTTCTTTTCCGACACGAGATAGGGTGAGAATTCGGCTCCAAGCGACATTTCCCGCTGGATTTCGGCGGAAATGGCCGGCGTGGCCGCTTCGATCGCGGCCGCCCATGCGAAATCGGAGGGGTCATAGTAACGTTTCTCGAGCAGGCCGGGATAGTAGAAGCTTGTCGGACGCTGCAGGTCGAGGTCGACGGCCACCCGGCCGTTGAGGATGTCTAGTGCCTGCTGGAAGCGATGTGGGCGCGATCCTTCGGGAAAGCCGGCACGGGCCAGCGCCTCTTCTTGATGCTGTCGGAACAGGTCGTTGGCCAGGGCAAGCTCGGCCTGTGCGCGTTCGATCGCGGGTCGGAGGCTCGCCGGCAAGGGCTGGGCAGCAGCAGCGGCCTTCAGGGCGGATTTGAAATAAGCGGCCGCGCCACGCTGATCGCCCGCAGCCAGCATAAGGGCGCCCTTCGCGACGAGAGCTTCTACGTCCTGCCCGTCGCGCGACAGGCGAGCCTCGACGTCGGCTGCGGAAAGCTGGTCAGCCGCCATAGAGCCAGTGGCTCCGGGTGCTTTCTGCCCACGCCGCCTCATCCGGTCCCGCCAGCGCGTCGAGGTCGCCCGCCTGCGCCCCCGCATCGTCGACCCATTCCCGCAATCCCGGTCCGCCGTTGATGACGTCGATGGCGAGTTTGTCGAAGACATATTCGTAAGGGAAATCGCGCCACAGAGCATAGTCGGGGTAGAGCGAGCGGATCGCCTTGAAGGCCAGCGCCTGCCAGCGCCACGGCTTGAACGCATGGTGATCGTAGGCATCGCCCTCGGCGTGGACCTGGACGCCGGCGCAGAGCATGTGGACGTGCTTGTGGAAGGTCGGTTCGAAATGGACCTCGCGCATGCGGCTGCCCTTGAGCCACTGCGGCGCGATGCGCTCCATTTGCGCCATCACCGCGCGGGCGTCTATGTCGGGGGCGCCGAACAGCTCGAGCGGGCGGGTAGTGCCCCTGCCCTCGCTCAAGGTCGTGCCTTCCAGCATGACCGTCCCGGCATAGGCGCGGGCCATGTTGAGGTTGGGCGCGTTGGGCGACGGGTTGATCCAGAGGCGCTCGGTCGGCCAGCCAAAGCCGGGCGCGGCGTCGGGGTTGTAGCCCTCCATCTCGATCACCCGATAGTCGACGTCGAGGTTGAAGTGCCTGACGTACCAATGGCCCATTTCGCCCATGGTGAGGCCGTGGCGCATGACCATCGGCCCGGCGCCGACGAAGCTTTCCCAGCCCGGCAACAGCAGCGTGCCTTCAACCGGGCGGCCGGCGGGATTGGGGCGGTCGAGCACCCAAACCGACTTGCCATGCTTGGCCGCTTCCTCGAGCAGGTAAAGCAGCGTCGTAACGAAGGTGTAGATGCGGCAGCCAAGGTCCTGCAGGTCGAACAGGAAGACGTCGGCCGACGACATCATCTGTGCCGTGGGGCGGCGCACCTCGCCATAAAGGCTGAACACCGGGATGCCGAGGCGGGGGTCCACCTCGTCCGGGGTTTCCATCATATTGTCCTGCTTGTCGCCCTTCAGGCCATGCTGTGGGCCCATGGCGGCCGACAGGTTGACGCCATCTAGAGCAGCGAGGGCGTCGAGGCTGTGGACGAGGTCGCGGGTGACCGAGGCCGGGTGCGCCAGCAGGCACACGCGCTTGCCCGCCAGCGGGGCGCGTAGCGCCTTGTCTTCGAGCAGGCGTTCAATCCCCAGCTTCATTCGGCACTCACTCCATCGAACAACAGGTTGCGGACCGCATCCGCGTGGAAATCGGGCTTGCCCGGCGCGAATCCGGTCGACCAGTAGCGGATCTGCCCGTCGGCCTCCTCGATGACAGCGGTCAGGCCGACATGGGCGGGATTGGGAAGTTCAGCGTCAATCTTCGCTTCGAGCGTGAAGCCTTGGGAATCGCTGGTAAAGGCGATTTCGACCGACGCCTCGGCGTTGGCCATGCCTTCGCGGTATCCATCGAAGCGATAAGCAGCCCATTCGCCCGATGGCGACAGGTTGAACTCGAGATAAGACGCCGCCTCGCCCGCCACAAACAGTTCGCAGCAGGTCGTGCGCCATAGGTTGTCGGCCCGGGCAGGCGTCGCGGGGGCCGGGATACGCAGCTTGGCCGGATCGCCATCGACCCGAAACCGCGCCACCGCCCCGCCAGGCACACGGCGAAGTTCGGCGTCGATCGACTGGACCGTGCCGGGCGGCGTATCGGGATGGCGGACGAGCAGCGTCATGGGTGGCCCGCTATCGCCCGCCAATCGGCCCCATGCAAGCGCCCACTTGGGCGAGACGCGATGGCCTGCTAAGGCCCCGCGCCATGACGTTTTCCTCTTCGCTCCTAAAGCTGCTCGACGAGCGCGGTTACATCCACCAGGCTACCGATGGTGCGGGCCTCGACGCGCTGGCGTCGAAGGAGATCGTGACCGGCTACATCGGCTTTGACGCCACGGCGCCGAGCCTTCATGTCGGCAGCCTGGTCCAGATCATGATGCTGCGCCGAATGCAGCAGGCGGGGCATAAGCCGATCGTGCTAATGGGCGGCGGGACGACCAAGGTCGGCGATCCCAGCGGCAAGGACGAAAGCCGCAAGATGCTGAGCGAGGCGGACATCAACGCCAACATCGCGTCGATCCGTCGGGTGTTCGAGGCATTCCTCACCTTCGGCGATGGGCCGACGGACGCCGTTCTGGTCAACAATGACGATTGGCTGTCGAAGCTGGGCTATATCGAGCTGCTGCGCACCGTCGGGCCGCATTTCACCATCAACCGGATGATGACGTTCGATTCGGTCAAGCTGCGCCTCGACCGCGAACAGCCGCTGACTTTCCTGGAATTCAATTACATGATCCTCCAGGCCTATGACTTTCGCGAGCTGGCGCTGCGGCAGGGCTGCCGGTTGCAGCTCGGCGGGTCGGACCAGTGGGGCAATATCGTCAACGGTATCGAACTCGCCCGCCGTATGGACGGCGCCGAGCTGTTTGGCGTCACGACGCCCCTCATCACCACGGCCGACGGCGGCAAGATGGGCAAGACCGCCAATGGCGCGGTGTGGCTGAATGCCGAGCAGCTGAGCCCGTACGATTATTGGCAATTCTGGCGGAATACGGCCGATGCCGATGTGGTGAAGTTCCTGAAGCTGTTCACCGATCTGCCGCTGGAGCGGATTGCCGAGCTGGGCGCGCTGGAAGGACAGGCGATCAACGAGGCGAAGGTGGTGCTGGCCAATGAGGCCACCGCCCTGCTTCACGGTCGCCAGGCGGCGGAGGCAGCGGCGGAAACCGCACGCAAGACGTTCGAGGAAGGCGCGGCGGGCGGCGATTTGCCGACTGTGGCGGCGCCCGCCGAGGGGCTGGGCGTGGTCGCGGCGCTGGTGGCGCTGGGATTTGCGTCGTCGAACAAGGAAGCGCGGCGCGGGATCGAACAGGGTGCGGTGCGGCTGAATGGCGAGAAGGTCGGCGATCCCCACGTAATGACGGAGGCGGGCGACAAGCTGAGCTTCGGCGCCAAGAAGCATGGGTTGGTCGTCGAAGGCTAACCGCTCCTGAGCAGCCCAACCGCCGCGTCGCGTTCGAAGAGGTAGAGGCAAAGGCGCGCGGCTTGGCCGCGTTCCGACGCCAGTCCGCCGTCGCGGTCGAGGAGCAGGCGGGCGTCACCCTGGGCGGCGGGGGCCAATTCGGCCACGTCTTCGGGGCTGGCGACGCGGAAGTTTTGTTCGCCTGACTGGCGGGTGCCCAAGATTTCGCCCGGGCCGCGCAGCTTCAGATCCTCCTCCGCGATGCGGAAGCCGTCGTTGGTCTCGCGCATCAGGGCAAGCCGCGCCCTGCCCGTCTCACTGAGCGTCGGCCCGCGCAGGAGGATGCAGCGGCTCGCCGCCGCGCCGCGTCCTACACGGCCCCGCAGCTGGTGAAGCTGGGCGAGGCCGAAGCGCTCGGCCCCTTCGACGATGATCAGCGAGGCGTTGGGGACGTCGACCCCCACTTCGATTACGGTGGTCGCGACCAGCACGCCGATGTCGCCGGCGGCGAATGACGTCATGACGGCGTCCTTTTCCGGCCCCTTCATCCGGCCGTGGACTAGGCCGACCTTGGTTTCCCCGAAGCGCTGGCGGAGGACGCGGGCGCGTTCTTCGGCGGCAGCGGCGTCTACCGCCTCGCTCTCCTCGACCAGCGGGCAAACCCAATAGGCCTGGCAACCGGCGGCGAGATGGCGGCCGAGGCCTTCGACGACATCACCCAATTTCTGGTCGCTGATCACCAGCGTTTCGATCGGGGTGCGACCCGGCGGCATCTCGTCGATCTGGCTGACATCCATTTCGCCATAATGAGTCAGCGTCAGGGTGCGCGGGATGGGCGTGGCGGTCATCGCCAGCAGGTGCGGCGGGCGTTCGGCCTTTTCGCTGAGCAACAGGCGCTGCGAGACGCCGAAGCGATGCTGTTCGTCGATGACGATCAGGCCGAGGCGCTGGTAGGCGACATGCTGCTGGAAGATGGCGTGGGTGCCGACGAGGATGTCGATGCTGCCGTCGGCGAGGCCCATCAGGACACTTTCGCGCGCCCGGCCCTTCTCGCGGCCGGTGAGGATGGCGACCGAGACGCCGATGGGTTCGCACTGACGCTGGAGGGTCGCGAAATGCTGGCGGGCGAGGATTTCGGTCGGCGCCAGCATCGCCGCCTGTGCGCCGGCTTCGACCGCTTCGAGCATCGAGAGGAGCGCGACCAGCGTCTTGCCCGATCCAACGTCGCCTTGCAGCAGGCGCAGCATCGGCTTGTCCTGCGCCATGTCGCCGCGGATTTCCTCGACCACGCGGCGCTGGGCGCCGGTCAACTGGTAGGGCAGCTTGAGCGCGCCCGTGAGGCGCCCATTGCCCTGCAGCGGCACCCCGCGCTTCCGCCGCGCTACCTGGCGCAGCAGCATCAGGGCGAGCTGGTTGGCGAAAATCTCGTCATAAGCGAGGCGCTTGCGGGCCGAGGTTGCGAGCGGGTCACTATGCGCTTCGGCCAGCGCGGATCGCCATGCAGGCCAGTGGTTCTTCGCGAGCAGCGACGGTTCGATCCACTCGGGCAAGTCCGGCGCACGCTCCAGCGCGGCCAGCGCCAATTCGCGCATGCGCTTGTTGGCGATGCCTTCGGTGAGGCCATAGACCGGCTCGCGGATGGCGATGTCGCCTGCTTTGTCAGTCTCGATCACCTCAGGATGGACGATTTGCAACTGGTCGCCCCATGCGTCGAGCTTGCCAATGACGGTGCGGCGCTCGCCTAGCGGCAGCTGCTTCTTTGCCCAGGCCGAATTGTTGAAAAAGGTCAGCGTTACCGTATTTTGCGTGGCGTCGCTGGCATAAATCCTGAGCGGCGCCCGGCCCGCCCCGGCTCGCAGGTCGAACGGCACGACCTCGAGGATGACCATCCGCCCGGTCAGCGCATGGCTGACGCTGTCGACCCGCATTCGCTCGATCATGCCGGTCGGCAGATGATAGGCCAGATCGACCGCCCGGGTGAGGTCGAGGCGCGCCAACGCCTTGGCGATGCCCGGCCCGACGCCCTTCAGCGCTTCCACTTCGGCGAACAGGGGATTGAGAATATCGGGCCGCATCGTCACCCCGACCCTAGCGCGGCGGACGCCAACTGCCTACATGGTCCGCGTGGCACCTGCGGCGATTTTCGCCGGCGGGCTTATCGCTGTTGGAGAAGACATTTTGGACGACGTCCTTCGCGCCCTGAAATATCGCGCTTGGCACCGCGGCACGCGTGAGGCGGACATGATGATCGGCGGCTTCTTCGACGCGCACCATGCCGGCTGGGGACCGCACGAGCGGGCGCTGTTCGCCGCGCTGCTGACCGAGACCGACGTCGACATCATGGCCTGGGCCATCGGAACCCAGCCAGTGCCCGAACGCTATCAGGGAGCCATGATGGACGCCCTCCAGAAACTCGATTTCATCCGCATCGCCAAATGAGCGACCTGTTCACCCGTATCCTGTCGGCCAAGGAGCCGCTGACCCTGTCGCGGGTGCCGGCGGGCTTCCTGCCGTGGCTGTCGGCCGACTTGGCGCGCGCCGTCCATGGCAACAGCAAGGGTGGGCGCGCGGTGATCATTGCCGCCGACGAGGCCGCGATGCGCTCGCTCGCCGATACGGTGCCGGTGTTCGCGCCGGAAGTGGAAGTGCTGAGCTTCCCGGCATGGGACTGCCTGCCCTACGACCGCGCATCCCCGGCATTGCGCGTCATGGCAGAGCGACTGGCGACGCTGGAGAAGCTACAGGCGCCCCGCAAAGGTCCGCAGCTGCTGATTACTACCGCCAATGCCGTCACCCAGCGCATTTTGACGCCGTTCCGCATCCGCCAGCTGACGCGGCGGCTGGCCGAGGGCGAGCGGATCGAGCGCGACCAACTGGTCGATCTGCTTGTCGCCAATGGCTACCAGCGGACTGACGCGGTGCACGACGCGGGCGAATTTGCGGTGCGCGGGTCGATCGTCGACCTGTTCCCCGCGGGCGAGGAGCAGGCGATCCGCCTCGACTTCTTTGGCGACGAGGTGGAGACGATGCGCCGCTTCGACCCCGCCGACCAGCGGACGGTGGGGCAAGCGGGTTCGTTCACGCTGATGCCCGCATCGGAGGCGCTGCTCGACGAGGACACGGTCAAGCGATTCCGCGCCCGCTATCGCGAACAATTTGGTGCCAACGCAACCGGCGATCCGCTCTACCAGGCGGTGAGCGACGGCCGGCGGCTGGCGGGGATGGAACATTGGCTGCCGCTGTTCGAAGAGAAGTTGTCGACGATCTTCGACAATTTGGGCGCCGACGACGTCATCCTGCGCGATTCCAACGCCGACCAGGCGCTGGAGGCACGGGCCGAGGCGATCGAGGATTATTTCGGCAATCGCGAGAAGGCGATGGTCGCCGAGCCGGGCAGCTATCGTCCGCTGGCGCCGTCCGCGCTTTACCTGTCGAAAAAGGAATGGCGGGAAGCCGTCGCGGCGCGGCCGATCCATTTCGCCAGCCATCATCCGGAGCCCGAAGCCGATCGCGTCATCGACCTCGGCGTCGACGGCCCGCGCGACTTCGCGCCAGAGCGGGCGCAGCAGGCCAATGTCTACGAGGCGGTCGTCAAACACGTCGCCAAGCTACGGAAGGACAAACGGAAAGTAATCTTGGCGAGCTACAGCGCAGGCGCCCGTGAACGCCTTGCCGGCTTGCTCGAAGACCATGAGCTGAAGTCGCTCAGCCAAGTGCGGACGTGGCAGGAAGCGCTGGGGTCGAAGAGCGAGGCGACGCTGATCGTCCTGCCGCTCGACCATGGGTTCACCGCGCCGGACGTCGCCGTGCTGACCGAACAGGACATGCTCGGCGACCGGCTGGTGCGCCGTAAGAAGCGCCGCAAGAGCGCCGACGCCTTCCTTGCCGAACTGGCGACGCTGACGCCCGGCGACCTCGTCGTCCACGCCGACCATGGCATTGGCCGCTATATCCGTCTGACATCGGTTGCGGTGGGCAAGGCGCCGCACGATTGCGTCCAGCTCGAATATGCCGGCGGCGACAAGCTTTACGTTCCAGTCGAAAACATCGAGGTGCTAAGCCGCTACGGCTCGTCCGACAGCGAGCGGGGGACCCTCGACCGCCTCGGCGGCGAGGCGTGGCAGCGGCGCAAGGCGCGGATGAAGGAGCGCATCCGCGAAATTGCGGGCGAGCTGATCAAGACCGCCGCCATCCGCGCCACCCGCCAGGGCCAGGTAGCGGAGCCCGACAGCGCCTTTCCCGCCTTCGTCGACCGCTTCCCCTACGAAGAAACGGACGACCAGGACCGGGCGATCGGCGAAGTGCTCGAGGATCTGGGCGCGGGCAAGCCGATGGACCGGCTGGTGTGCGGCGACGTCGGCTTCGGCAAGACCGAAGTGGCGTTGCGCGCCGCCTTCGTCGCGGCGATGGCCGGCATGCAAGTGGCGGTGATCGCACCGACCACCCTCCTCGCCCGCCAGCACTTCACCAACTTCACCGAGCGCTTCAAGGGCTTCCCGATCGAGGTCGGGCGCCTGTCTCGGCTGGTAACGACGAGCGAGGCCAAGGCGACCAAGGAAGGCATGGAAAAAGGCACCGTCGACATCGTTATCGGCACCCATGCGCTGCTGTCGAAGTCGGTCAAATTCAAGAAGCTGGGCCTCGTCATTGTCGATGAAGAGCAGCATTTCGGCGTGACCCATAAGGAACGACTGAAGACGCTGAAGGAGGACGTCCACGTCCTCACCCTGACGGCGACGCCGATCCCGCGCACGCTGCAGATGGCGATGTCGGGGCTGCGCGAGTTGTCGGTGATCCAGACACCGCCGGTCGATCGGCTTGCTGTCCGAACCTATGTCGCGCCGTGGGACCCGGTCGTGGTGCGCGAGGCGCTGCTGCGCGAACATTATCGTGGTGGGCAGAGCTTCTTCGTCGCCCCGCGCATCGCCGACTTGGGCGAACTCGAGGATTTCCTGCGCGAGGAAGTGCCCGAGGTGAAGTTCATCACCGCGCACGGCCAGATGGCGCCGAGCGAGGTCGAAGAGCGGATGAGCGCCTTTTACGACAAGAAATATGACGTGCTGCTGTCGACCACCATCGTCGAAAGCGGGCTCGACATTCCTAGCGCCAACACGCTGATCGTCCATCGTGCCGACCGCTTCGGTCTCGCCCAGCTTTACCAGCTTCGCGGCCGCGTCGGGAGGTCGAAGACCCGCGCATACGCCTATCTGACGACGCCGCCTGACCGCTCGCTGACCGAAACCGCCGACAAGCGGCTGCAGGTATTGGCCAATCTCGACAGCCTCGGCGCGGGATTCCAGCTTGCCAGCCACGACCTCGACATTCGCGGCGCCGGCAACCTGCTTGGCGACGAGCAATCGGGGCATATCAAGGAGGTCGGGTTCGAGCTCTACCAGTCGATGCTGGAAGAGGCGATCCTGGAGGTGAAGTCGGGCAAATCGGAAATAGACCGCGCCGAAGGCTTCAGCCCGCAGATCAACGTCGAGGCGGCGATCCTCATTTCCGAAGATTATGTCCCCGACCTCGACCTGCGCATGGGTCTGTACCGCCGCCTCGGCGAACTGGACGACCGGCAGGGTGTGGAAGCCTTCGCCGCGGAATTGATCGACCGCTTCGGTCCGTTGCCACAGGAAACCAAAAACCTGCTGCATATCGTTGAAACGAAGATCAATTGTAAGAAGGCCTGCATCGCCAAGCTGGACGTCGGTGCCAAGGGTGCCGTGGTCACCTTCGCCGAAAAGGGCTTCCCCGATCTGAAGGCGCTATTCGGCTATGTCGACCGGCTGAAGGGTGCGGCAAAGCTGCGCCCCGACAGCAAGCTGGTGATCAGCCGCGACTGGCCCAGCGGCGAAGCGCGGCTCAACGGCGCGTTGCAGATTTCGCGGGGGCTGATGCGGACGCTGGCGGCCGCCGACGCGAAGAAGGAAGTCGAACCGGCCTAGGCGGCCTGCGGCAGGTGCGCCGCGACGAAGCGGGCCAGTTCGACCTCGCCCAACGCCTTGGACCCAAGGAAGCCTTGGTAGGCGTCGCAGCCCCATTGGCGGAGCAGGACAAGCTGATCGGGGCTTTCGACGCCTTCGACGACGACCTTCAGGCCCAATTCCTGTGCTAGGCGGATCATCGCCTTGACGATGATGCGGTCGCGGCTGCCGCCGATCAAATGGGCGATCATCGCGCGATCGATCTTGATCGCGTCGAGCGGAAGCGAGGCGAGATAGGCAAGGCTGGAATAGCCGGTGCCGAAGTCGTCGATCGCGATCCGCACCCCGGCTGCGCGCAGTTGGGAAAGGCGGGCCGCGACAGCGGGCTGATCGCCGACCAGGCTGGTTTCCACGATTTCCGCCGTGATGCGCTGCGGCGCGATGCCGGCGTCACGCATTTCCGCCAATAGCCAGCGGTCGAACCCCACCCGCTCCAGATCCTGGGGCAACAGGTTGATTGACAGGGGTAACCGCGCGAGGTCGCCGGTCCAGCGCGCCGCGACGCCAAGCGCCTTGCGTTGCAAGGTGCGCGACAATCGTTCGGAGAGGCCCGCGGCCTCCGCACGTGCGAACAGCTGTTCGGCACAATCCGCGCCCGACCAGCGTGCCAGCGCCTCGACCCCGGTTACGACGCCGCTGGCGATGTCGATCTGGGGCTGGAAACGCAGCTGGATTTCGTCGCGCTGGATGGTGCGTTCGAGCGCGCGATCCCTGACGGGTGTCGCGGGCATCTGGATCCCCCGATCCGATGCCCGCTTGCCCCCGTGTACAGTGCGAAGCCACTCTCGCATGGCCCGGGCTTAGGCTTGGCCATCCCGATCACCAATCCGACACTTGTGGCTGTGCCGGATCGGGACAGTAGCGTTTGCGGCTGGAGCCATTATGTTGGGGAGCGTGAATATCGCCGGACAATCGCCTGTCCCCGCCGAGCGGGACCTTGGCCAACGCGGCATCGCGCTGGTTGCGTCGGGCACCGAGGCGGCCCTGGCCGCAGAGGCGCTGCTGCGCCGCCGCTACCGCTGGGCCGACGAAGCGGATGCGGAAGTACTGGTCGCGCTGGGCGGCGACGGCTTCATGCTGCAAACACTACACGCAATGCTGGAAGACGGGGACGCACGGCCCGTATTCGGCATGAACCGGGGCACGGTCGGTTTCCTGATGAACGAATGGCGACTTGATCGGCTCGCCGAGCGGATCGAGGGCGCGAAACATATCAAGGTCGCGCCATTGCAGATGGAAGCGACCACGATCCGTGGCGAGACCTGGACCCATCCGGCGATCAACGAGGTGTCGCTGCTGCGCGAAGCCCGTCAGACGGCCAAGATCGAAATAAGCGTGGATGGCCGCGTCGTTATGCCTGAGTTAGTCGCAGACGGAGTACTGGTGGCGACTCCAGCAGGTTCGACCGCTTACAACTTGTCTGCCCATGGCCCGATTCTGCCGCTTGCGGCCAAGATGCTGGCTTTGACCCCGATCAGTCCGTTCCGACCGCGCCGCTGGTCCGGCGCAATCCTGCCGGACGACGTTGCCGTCAATTTTCGCATCCTTGAAGCCGAAAAGCGGCCCGTTGCGGCCGTTGCCGACCAGTTTGAGGTGCGCGACGTCACTGAGGTCGCGGTCACGCTTGATAAGTCGCGTTCGCTGACCTTGCTGTTCGACCCGGAGCATGCGCTCGACGAGCGCATCGCGATGGAGCAATTTGCGACATAAGGGTGTTGCAACGTCCGACGGACGCGTTATAGGCGGCCTCGCTCCGGGAAACCGGAGCCGCTCCCCGATAGCTCAGCGGTAGAGCTCTCGACTGTTAATCGAGCGGCCGTTGGTTCGAATCCAACTCGGGGAGCCATTTTTCCTTCATCGGGAAATCGAGAACGGCAGGTCGCCTGACCTGCCTTTTTTCGTTGCGCTTATCGCGCCCAGCCCTCGCGACCGCCGAGGAAACGGCCGATGACGTCTTCTCGCTGCGCCTTGCCGTCGGGGTCGGCTGCGGTCTTGAACCGGCACAGGCCATCGCCCCAGTCGGACGTCCGCATGCGTACGGGCGGGTCGTCCATCGCCATGCATCTCAGGACTGCGTCAGCGACCTGGTCGGCGGTTTGGTAGACCCCTTCGCGCTCGGTGTCGCCGGATGCCGCCCTTTGTCGCGCCGATCCCAGATAACGTTGCAGTAGCGGGCCATAGGTTGGATCATCCATCCGCCCGCTCGCTTCGAAATCGGCGATCACCGACTTGGCGAAGTCGCTGATGATTCCGCCCGGTTCGACGACCGTGAAAGCGATGTTGAAGGCCGGGCCGACATAGCTTGCCAGCGCCTCGGTATAGCCTTCGATCGCGAATTTGGCCGCGCAGTAGATTTCGTTGAAGGGCTGACCGACCAGCCCGCCGACCGAACCGATGTTGACGATATGGCCCCGACCCTGCTCGCGCATCCCCGACAGGACCGCGCGAGTGCAGCGGATGACGCCCATGACATTGGTTTCGAAGATGCGCCGGGCATCCTCGTCGCTGGCCCATTCGGTAGTGCGAACCGAGCCGAAGCCGGCGTTGTTGACGAGGACGTCGATCCGCCCCGCCTCGGCCACGGCGGCTTCCACCGACTGCCGGTCGCTGACATCTAGCGGCAGCACCTCCAGCTCGACTCCCGCCCTCGTCGCCGCATCGTCGAGCGCACCGCGCTTGCCGAGATCGCGCATGGTGGCGACGACGCGATAGCCTGCCTGCGCCGCCTTCACCGCAAGGCTGAGGCCCAGCCCCGACGAACATCCTGTGATCAACACGGTCTTCATCGCGGCGGCTCCTGTTCCTGTAGTGGTGGCTTACCCCTCGACGGCGGCCATCAGGCTGGCGTTGCCGCCAGCGGCCGTTGTGTCGATACAGGTCACGCGTTCGGTGGCGAAGCGGGCGACATAGTGCGGACCGCCGGCCTTCGGACCGGTGCCGCTGAGCCCTTCCCCGCCGAACGGCTGGCTTTCGACGACCGCGCCGATCTGGTTGCGGTTGACGTAGAGGTTGCCGGCGCGGACGTGCCGCTCGACATAGACGCGCGTGGTGTCGATGCGGCTTTGCAGGCCGCACGTCAGGCCGTAGCCGGTCGAATTGATCGCCTCGATCACCTTGTCGAGCTGCCCCGACTTCCAGCGGATGACGTGAAGGATCGGGCCGAAATGTTCGCGGTCGAGCTCGTCGAGACTGTTGAGCCTGACCATCGTCGGCGCGACGAAATGGCCGCGCCGGGCGCTGTCGGGCAAGGCCAGCTGAGCAATGAGGCGAGACTTCTTGCGGAGCGCCGCGAGATGTTTGTCGAGCGCAGCCTTGGCCTCGACATCGATCACCGGCCCGACGTCGGTACGCAAATCGGAGGGATCGCCGACGGTCAGGGCCTGAAGTGCGCCAGCGATCATGTCAAGCATCCCGTCGGCGACGTCGTCCTGCACGAACAGGACGCGCAGGGCCGAGCAGCGTTGGCCCGCGCTCTGGAATGAAGAAGCGACGACATCGCGCGTAACCTGTTCAGGCAGCGCCGAGCTGTCGACGATCATCGCATTCTGGCCGCCGGTTTCGGCGATCAGCGGCACGATCGGGCCATCGCGGTTGGCAAGTGAACGATTGATGGCGCGAGCGGTCTCGGTCGATCCGGTGAACGCAACGCCAGCGATCAACGGGTGCGCGGTGAGCGCGGCCCCCGCCTTGCCGTCGCCCGGGACCATCTGGACGACATCGGCCGGAATTCCGGCTTCGTGCATCAATTCGATCGCGCGGGCCCCGATCAGCGGGGTCTGCTCGGCGGGCTTGGCGACAGCGCTGTTTCCGGCGGCCAGCGCGGCGGCGACGGGGCCGATAAAGATCGCCAGCGGGAAGTTCCACGGGCTGATGCAGGCCCAGACACCACGGCCGTGAAGGCGAAGCTCGTTAAGTTCGCCGGTTGGACCCGGGAGCGGGAGCGCGGTGGTGAAAAGGCGGCGGGCTTCGCTGGCGTAATAGCGGAGGAAGTCGACCGCCTCGCGCACTTCGAGCACCGCATCGACCGGGGTCTTTCCGGCTTCGCGAATGCACAGCGAAAAAAGCTCTTCGCGGTGGGTTTCGAACAGGTCGGCGGCGCGTTCGAGCAACGCGGCACGATCTTCGCCGCCCAAAAGGTCCCAACTGGCCTGAGCTTTGTGCGCGGCGCGGACAATCCGGTCGACGTCCTTTTCGCTCGCCCAGACAACGTCACCAACCTCGCGGCCGGTGTCGAATGGCGAGACGATGGTGCAACGATCACCGCTGCCGCCGCCCGTCGGCGCGGCCGACCAGCGCTTCGATTCCAGTCCTTTCAGACGGACCATCAGCGGCTCACGAACCAACGGGTCGCTGAGATCGACCCCTGCGCTATTCTTTCGCCCGCCGAAAATGGCGTCGGGCAGCGGGATGATCGGGTTGCGTTTGGGCTCCAGCGTCGCGAGCTGTGCGACCGGATCGCGGACCAGCTCGTCGACCGGCACGTCATCGTCCGCGATGCGATTAACGAAGCTGCTGTTGGCGCCATTTTCGAGCAAGCGGCGGACGAGATAGGCGAGTAGTTCCTTGTGGCTGCCGACCGGGGCGTAGATTCGGACCGGGGTCGGGATTTCGCCGATGCCCTGCTCGAGTTTGGCCAGCTCTTCGTAAAGCCCTTCGCCCATGCCGTGGAGCCGCTGGAATTCAAAGCCGGGCTGTCCTTTACGCGGGCCAGCCATTGCCTTCACCGCGCCGATCGTGTTGGCGTTGTGGGTGGCGAAAGCAGGGTAGATGCAATCGCTCGCCGCCAGCAACTTCTTTGCGCAGGCGAGGTAGCTGACGTCGGTCGCAACCTTGCGGGTGAAGACGGGATAGTCGCTGAGCCCCGCGACCTGCGCCATCTTGATCTCG
Organism: Sphingomonas jaspsi DSM 18422; assembly: GCF_000585415.1. NCBI lineage: Bacteria > Pseudomonadati > Pseudomonadota > Alphaproteobacteria > Sphingomonadales > Sphingomonadaceae > Sphingomonas > Sphingomonas jaspsi. Next base: position 1,822,576 of record NZ_KK073876.1, read on the forward strand.
CTGTCCCAATAGGCGCCCTTGACCAGGCGCACCATCAGCTTGCGGCGGTGGGTGCGGGCCAGTTCGACGACCCAGTCGACCATTGGCACGGCGCGCTTCGAATAGGCCTGCAGCGCAAGCCCGAAGCCGCCCCAGCCATTCGCGAACAGGCTGTCGTCGGCGACCAGCGCCTCGATCAGGTCCATCGACAGCTCGAGGCGATCCGCCTCTTCCGCGTCGATGGTGAAGTGGACGTCGGCCTTGCTGGCCTGCATGGCGAGATCGCGAAGGACCGGCAGGATCGCGGCCTTGGCCTCCTCGGCGTGGCTCCATTCATAGCGCGGATGGAGCGCGCTGAGCTTGACGGAGATGCCCGGCGCGGCCTTGAAGCCGCCCTTGGCCTTCTTGGCGATGACGCCCAGCGCATCGGCATAAGCCTTGGCATAGCGGGCAGCGTCGGCATGGGTCTTGGCCGCCTCGCCCAGCATGTCGAAGCTATGGCTCCAGCCCTTCGACTGTTCGGGCGCAGCGCGCTTCAGCGCTTCATCGATGGTGCGGCCGAAAACGAACTGCTTGCCAAGAATCTTCATCGCCTGGCTGACGGCGGTACGGATCACCGGCTCACCGAGACGACCTACAGCGCGGCCAAGGGCAGCGCGCCAATTGTCGGTCTTGTCGTTGGCCTCGTCGAGCACCTTGCCGGTGAGGAGCAGCGAAAAGGTCGCGGCATTGACGAAGGTCGATCGGCTTTCACCCATCTTTTCCGACCAGTCGGGACCGGACAATTTGTCGTGGATCAGATCGTCTGCGGTTTCGGCGTCGGGCACGCGCAGCAGCGCTTCGGCAAGGCACATCAGCGCGATGCCCTCGTCGCTGCCGAGGTCATAGGCCTGCAGGAACGCGTCGAGCCCCGCCGCCTTGTGCCCCCGCACCGCCTTTACCAGCGTCCGGGCGATCGCGGTTGCTTCCGACTGCTGCCTCGGCTCCAGCTTGGCCTGCTCGATGCGCAGGCGCACAAGGGCATTCTCGTCGGGACGGTAGGCCTGACGAAGCTCCGAACGGTCGATCATCGATGGGTCCTTCCGGGCGCTTAGGCGGCCTGCCCGTGACAATGCTTGTACTTACGGCCCGAACCGCAGGGGCACAGCGCGTTGCGGCTCTCCGGCGCCGGCACCGCCTGTCCGTCGTCGCCGGTCGGCATATCCGGTCGCGCGATCTGCATCGGCGGCAGGCTCGACATGACGCGGCCGGTAGCGGCGTCGATGTCCGCGCTGTTGTCGTCGCCCGACAAGGGGTCGATGTGCTGGGTAATGAAATCGGGCAGCGCAAAGTCGCTGGCTGCCATCATTGGCGGCTCTTCGATCTGGATACGGACGCGCATCAGCGTCTTGGTGACGTCCTCGCGGATCGCGACCAGCAAGCGTTCGAACAGGGCGAAGGCTTCCTGCTTATATTCGTCGATCGGCTTCTTCTGCGCGTAGCTGCGCAGGTGGATGACCTGGCGCAGTGCGTCGAGCGTCGCCAGATGCTCTTTCCAGTGATGGTCGAGGTTCTGCAGCAGGATCGACTTTTCGACTTGGATCCAGCGTTCCGGATCGACGCCCTCAAGCTTCGCATTGAAGCTTTCGTCCGCCAGCGCCTGCAAGCGTTCGACGAGAATGTCCTGTTCGACCGCCTCTTCCTGCAGCCACTCGTCGATCGGCGGCTGAAGGTCGAGGACGTCATCCACCGCTTCCTTGAAGCCGGCGACGTCCCACTGTTCGGGATAGGTGCCCGGCGGGCAGAAGGCAGCGACGAGGCCGACGATGGTTTCGGCGCGGAAATCCTCGACCACGTCCGAGACATGGTCGCTGTCCATGATTTCGGCGCGCTGTTCGTAGATCACCTTGCGCTGGTCGTTCATCACGTCGTCGAATTCGACGACCTGCTTGCGGATGTCGTAGTTGCGCGCTTCGACCTTCTTCTGCGCGGTTTCGATCGCCTTCGAAATCCACGGGGAGACGATTGCTTCGCCGTCCTCGAGATTCTTGTTCATCAGGCGCGCGAAAGCGGTCTGCGGGCCGAAGATGCGCAGCAGATCGTCGTCGAGGCTGAGGTAGAAACGCGAAAGGCCGGGGTCGCCCTGACGACCCGAACGGCCACGCAGCTGGTTGTCGATGCGGCGGCTTTCGTGGCGTTCGGTTCCGAGCACGAACAGGCCGCCGGCCTCAAGCACCTTTTGCTTTTCCGCCTCGATCTGCGCCTTGATGCGTTCGATCGCCGCGTCGCGTTCCGGCCCTTCGGGCATATCGCCGAGTTCGTCCTCGACCAAGAATTCAAGGTTGCCGCCGAGTTTGATGTCGGTGCCGCGACCCGCCATGTTGGTGGCGATGGTCACCGCGCCGAGCCGGCCGGCCTGCGCCACGATATGCGCTTCGCTTTCGTGGAAGCGGGCGTTGAGGACGCTGTGCTTGATGCCTTCCTTCTCGAGGAATTCGGCGAGCATTTCCGACTTTTCGATGCTGACCGTACCGACCAGCACCGGCTGGCCGATGTCCTGCCGATGCTTGATTTCTTTCGCAATAGCCGCGAACTTGTCATTGATATTCTTGTAGAATTCGTCGTCTTCGTCGATCCGCTTGACTGGCACGTGGGTCGGAATGGACACGACGTTCATGCGATAGATGTCGAAGAATTCGGGCGCCTCAGTCAGCGCGGTGCCGGTCATGCCCGACAGCTTCGGATACATGCGGAAATAATTCTGGAAGGTGATCGAGGCGAGGGTCTGGTTCTCCGGCTCGATCTGCACGCCTTCCTTCGCTTCCACCGCCTGGTGCAGGCCGTCCGACCAGCGGCGGCCGTCCATCATGCGGCCGGTGAACTCGTCGATGATGACGACCTTGCCGTCCTTGACGATGTAATCGATGTCCTTCTTGAACATCACATTGGCCTTGAGGGCCTGGTTGAGGTGGTGGACCACCTGCGTATTGGTGATGTCGTAAAGGTTGCGCCCTTCGATCAGGCCGGCAGCCTCGAGCATGCGCTCGGCCTTTTCGGTGCCTTCTTCGGTCAGGACGACGCTGCGCTGCTTTTCGTCCTTGTCGTAATCGCTTTCCACAAACTGCTTCACGATCGCGTCAACGCCCATGTAGAGCTCCGACTTGTCGTCGGTCGGGCCCGAAATGATCAGCGGCGTGCGCGCTTCGTCGATGAGGATCGAGTCCACTTCGTCGACGATGGCATAGTTGAACGGCCGCTGGACCATCTGCTCGCGCGAATACTTCATATTGTCGCGGAGGTAGTCGAAGCCGAGTTCGTTATTGGTGGCGTAGGTGATGTCGGCGTTGTACGCGTCGCGCCGCTCATGTTCCTGCAGGTTCGGGACGATCACGCCGGTCGTCAGGCCGAGGAAGCGATAGACCTGGCCCATCCATTCGGCGTCGCGCTTGGCAAGGTAGTCGTTGACGGTGACGACGTGGACGCCCTTTCCGGGCAGCGCGTTGAGGTAGGTTGCGAGCGTGGCGACCAGCGTCTTGCCTTCACCGGTGCGCATTTCGGCGATTTCGCCGCGGTGGAGCGCGATGCCGCCAATCATCTGCACGTCATAGTGGCGCTGGCCCAGCGTCCGCTTGGCCGCTTCGCGCACCGTGGCGAACGCTTCGGGAAGGATGTCGTCGAGGCTCGCACCGTCGGCCAGTCGATTGCGGAAAATATCGGTCTGCCCGCGCAGCTCCTCGTCGGTCATGGCCGAAATGGTCGGCTCATATCCATTGATGGTCTCAACGATACGGCGAAGCTTGGCGACGTAGCGATCGTTGGCCGAACCGAAGATGCTTTTGGCCAGAGTGGCGAGCATGTGCGAAAAATTCCTCAAAAACCGGGACGCGCGAAGGCGACGAAAAGGGTGCCGCACGCGCGTGCGCAAGACGGGGCGCGATGTAGGTTGCGCCCCGCCCTTCGTCAATCGAATCTAGGGCGTTACGCCCGGCCTAGATCTGCGCTTCCAACCATTGCTGGATCTGACCGCGCGGGGCGGCGCCGACTTTCTGCGCGACGGCTTCGCCGCCCTTGAACAGCAGCATGGTCGGGATACCGCGAACCCCATATTTGCCCGGCGTTTCAGGATTCTCGTCGATGTTGATCTTGGCGATTGTGACCTTTTCGCCAAGGTCGGCCGCAATTTCTTCAAGCGCGGGGGCGATCATCCGGCACGGGCCGCACCATTCCGCCCAGAAATCGACCAGGACGGGCTTGTCGCTGTTGAGGACATCGTCCTGAAAGCTCTGGTCGGTAACGGCTTTGGTGTTCTGGCCCATGATCGGGTACTCCTTCAGAATATTCACTTCGCCCCTTCATATGGGGAGGTTACGCGCCCGCTCAAGTCGGGATCGACATCAGGGACGGTCCCGCAGTGTAAAGCAACGCCGCCTCGATACGCCGGCCGGGAAAAATGACCCGCAAAGCTTCGACATAGGTTTCAATCTGCAGGCGATGCGACGGCGACACCTCATCCAGCGATCCCGGTACCTGCCGTCCGGTCTTGAAATCGATCACCCGCACGCTGTCTTCGCCAATGCACAGCCGATCGACTGTGCCGGCAATCACCCGCCCATCGGGCAAGGTTGCGGCGAGCGGCGCTTCCCCTAGCGATCCCGACCCGAACAGTGCGGCATAGCGAGGATCGGAGAGGATAGCGCAAACCGCGTCTGCCATGGATTGGCGCGCCGCGGCGTCGTCGACCCCTTGGCGCTCCAGCCAGCGCAGCGCGGCCTCATGCCGTTGGCCCTCCGCCACGGCCGGCAACCGTTCGAACAAGATGTGCAGCAACGTTCCCCGGCGTGCCGCTTCTCGCATCGCGGGGGTCGGTGGCGGCATGACGTCAAGGTCGGCGACGATTTGCGACGGCGCCAACGGGCGTGGCGGGCGCGCCTCGATAGGCGCCGGGGTGCGAAGCCAATCGGGCACGGCAATCGGTTCGACCGACGTCCGCGGGCGTCCCGATCGTGCGGTAATGCCGGCCCTGCCCTCCCATACGAGCGCCTGTCCCCAGCCCGCCACTTCCTGCGGGCTCGCCCCAAGCCGTTCCAGTGCCTGCGCCGCTTTACGGTGCCAGCTGCCTTCCGGGACGTCGCGCCTGGGCTTCACGCCGGCAATGACCAACCGCTCCGCGGCGCGGGTGAGGCCGACGTAGGCCAGCCGCCAATGTTCTTCGGCGTCGACCTGTCTCTGGGCATCGAGTGCCTGTCGCAACAACGGCGCGCATTCGTCCTTGCGCGGTCGCAGCAGCGGCACCGAACGGCCTTCGCCGACATCGAGGTCCATGATCGACGAGGTGCCGCCAACCTTGTCCGGATCGTGGGTTGCGTCGGCAAGGATGACTAGCGGTGCTTCCAGCCCCTTCGCGCCGTGGACGGTCATGACGCGAACCGCGTCGGCGGGCGCGCTGGGGTCGCGCTTCACTTCGACGTCGCCTTGCCCGAACCAGGCGATGAAGCGGTCGAGCGACGGCGTTTCTTCGCGTTCGAAGGCGAGCGCGCTGGCGACCAGTTCTTCGATCGGGTCGCGCGCCGCCTCTCCCAGTCGTCGCAGCAACTTGCGCCGCCCGTCGAGCGAGCCCGAAAGGATATTCTCCAGGTAGCGGGCCGGCGTCACATAATCCGCCTGCGCCAGCCATTCGCCTAAGATGGCGTGGGCTTCGGCAAATTCGCGCCGCTCGTCGCGGCGTCGCTGGAGCGCGCTCCACAAATTGCCCTCACGCTCGAAAGCAAGGTCGTAAAGCGTCTGCTGGTCCCAACCGATCAGCGGCGAGACCAGCACATTGGCAAGGTTGAGGTCGTCGAGCGGTTGTACGGCAAAACCGACCGCGGCCATCAGGTCCTTGACCGCCAGCGGCTTATGGAGGTGGAGGCGGTCGATGCCCGCCACCGGCACCCCCTGCGCATATAGCCGCGCGACGATCAGCGATGCGAGTTCGGTGCGGCTACGCACGAGGATCAGGATGTCGCCGGCACTTAACGGGCGCTTGGTGCTGGCGAGCGTTGGCGCGGCGTCGAGCCACGCCCGCACCTGCCTGGCGATCGCGTCGGCATAGAGGCGAGTGGGTTCGTCGATCGAACCCTCTTCCCCTTCATCGCCAGCCGCGTCTCGCAGCTTTTCATCCAGCGCCGGATCATAGGCCGGCCACCATTCGACCCGACCTGGTCGATGTGCATGAAACGGCTGATGGCGGTTGGGCGGAGCCGCAAGGCCCATGGCCTGGTGCCCGACTTCATCGATCAGCGCATCGACCGCTTCCAGGATCGCAGGCGACGATCGGAAACTGGCATCGATCGACAGGTCACGGAATTCCCTTGTGCGTGCCTCGACGGCGTCGGCCGCCTCGACCAACTCTTCGGCGCGACCTGAGATTACGCCCTTAAATCGTTCATATTCCTTTGGATTGGTCCCCTGGAATCCATAGATCGCTTGCTTGTAGTCGCCGACCATGAAAATCGTGCGCCAACGCTCCTCCGCCTCCGGATTGCCGCTGAAGAATTCGCCAGCAAGCGCGTCGACGATGGCCCATTGATCGGCATTGGTGTCCTGCGCCTCGTCGACGAGGATGTGGTCGGTGCGCTGGTCCAGCTTGTAGCGGACCCAATCGCCCATGCCCGGCTGGTCGAACAGCCGGCGCGTCCAGCGGATGAGGTCGTCGAAGTCCGCCACCCCCATCGCCCGCTTCGCCCGGTCGTAGGCGGCGGCAAAGGCTTGTCCCGCCCGCAGGCCGGCGGCCTGCAGCGCCGCAAAACGGCTGGCGCCCAAAATCATCCGAACCTTTTCGAGCCATTCGGCAAAGTCGGCGGCCAGATCGGCATAGTCGCAGTCGGCCGCGGTCTGCTTAGGCTTGATCTGGCAAAGCGTTCCCTTGGCCGTCACGATATCGGTATGCAGTTTGGTGAGAAGCGCTTCTCGATTGCCAGCTGAAACGGAAAGAAATTGCGACAGACGGTCGGCGATTCCGAAGCCCTTCTGCGTCCCCCACGCCTTGTTCGCCGCGATCAGACGTTCGAACAGAGAACGATCAATTACATGATCGGACAATTGCACGGCGGCGAATTCGTCCGCGCCGCCCGCAGGCAGCCCGAGATGGTCGAGGAGCAGCGCCTCGATGCCGTCCCGCGGCCCCAGTTCCGCCATTGCCTCATGTGCCCTGGCCGCAGCCATCAGATAGCGTTCCGCCCCTTCTTCGCCGAGCCGGAGGCTGAGCGCCGAAACGTCGCGCGTCAGGCCTTCGTCGCCCTGCGCTTCGGCGTCAGCCAGAAGCCGTGCCAGCGTTCGCCGGGCCAGTTCGGCCTCCGCACGTCCCTCGATCGGGCGGCATCCGGGCGTCACGCCCGCTTCGGCCGGGAAACTGGCCAGCAGCGTCTGGGCGAAGCTATGAATGGTCTGGATCCGGATGCCACCCCCCGGCGCCTCCAGCACGCGGGCGAACAGGCGACGGGCGCGCTGCACGGCGGGCGAACTGTCGTCCTCGACCAGCGCGAACAATTCCTTTTTCAGATCGGCGTCGGGCAGGCGCACCCAGTAGGCCAGCCGCTCCCCGATGCGGTTGGCCATTTCGGCCGCGCCGGCCCTGGTGAAGGTCAGACAGAGGATGGTCGATGGCGGCGTCCCGCGCAGCAGCAGGCGAAGGACGCGCGAGGTCAGGACATGGGTCTTTCCGGTGCCCGCCGAAGCCGACAGGGCGGCATGCACCGTCGGGTCGGACGCAGCCTCCTGCGCGCCTTCAAGCTGGTGAAAGGGTTTCAGGCGACGGCTCATGCCACTCTTCCCTTGCTCGCACGTTCGGCATAGGGACGAAGCGACAACCCTGACACGAGGACGACATGAGCGAAGGCGAACGCAAGGACGAGGAACGGAGCAAGAAGCTGGTCAAGGCCGGTGTGGCCGTAGGCATCGGCTCGGCCGCGATCGTCGCTGCGCTGCTCTACGCGTCGAAGATCAAGAAGCCCAAGAAGGGTGGCGGCGGGCCGCAGGCCTAGGTCACTCACGGCCATACCACTCCTCCAGCCGCATCAGCTGGTCATAGTCGTCGTAAGGCGCGTAAGCCGGGTTGAGCTTGGCCTCGAACGGCTTCGTGCCCAGCAGATAGTCTTGGGCAGCCTCTGAAAACTGGGCATGGGCGCGTTGGTCGAACGCTTCCGGGCCGTCGGCTTCGTCCGGCTTGGCGCGATATCCCAATTTGCCGTTGCGCTTGGCCATCGACCAATATTCATGCGCCCCGACGGGTCCCGTCACGTCCGCGAAGCCGCCTTGCGACGCGATTAGCGCAAGCAGGCCCAGCTGTAGCGAAAAGCCTTCCTGCACCGCCTTGTCGCGCGGCGCCTGGCCTGTCTTGTAATCGACGATCGCCAACCGCCCGTCCGCCAACCGGTCGATGCGGTCGACCTTGCCGAACAGGGTGACGCCCGCGATCTCGGCCCGGCCTGCCTGCTCGGCGACGATCGGCCGGCGCCCCGACGCAAGGTCGCTCGCCATCTCTGCAGCGATCCACTCCACCGCCTCGCGCAGGCGCGGGCCCCACAAGGCGCGCACCATCGGATGGATGGTCGGATCGGACAGCATCGATTCGAGCCGCGGCATCAGCCGTGCCGGGTCCGCGTCATCTTCCTTGAACCAGTCTTCTAAGACCTTGTGAACGGCCGTTCCCTTCCACGCCGCATGCTGTTCGGCGTCGACCGGCTCTTCCTTGCGCAGCTTGAGGATGGCCTTGGCGTAAAAGGCGAAAGGGTCCGCCTTCAACCGATCGAGGTCGGTCACCACGATCAGCTTGGGCCGTGCCGACACGGGCGGCGATGGACGTGGGCGACCGACGGGTTCAACCGTGGCGCTGGCGTCGATTGCCCGGGCAAGCCGCTCGAGGCGCTGGTTCCGGGTCATGCCGCCCGTCATCGCCTGGAGCCGCAGCCAGAAGCGCGATGCGATGGTCGGCGACCGGCTGTCCCGCCGCGCCCTTGTCAGCAAGACGCGTGGTGCACCGAGAGCACTCATGAAATCATGCGCGGCCAAGCCGGTCCGAAATTCCAGCCCGGGCAGGCCGAGCTCGCGCCGGATGCGCGGTGCCAGCCAAGGATCGGGCGACGGCAATGCGGGCCACACACCCTCGTTCATCCCGCCCAAGATCATCAGATCCGCTTTTTGCAGTCGCGCTTCCAGCAAGCCCCAGATGAAGATGCGGGGGTGGCCGCCATAGGGTCGGCGGACCGGCATCGCGTCCATCAACTGCCGCAGGATCGGGATGAGGTCATCCGGTCCCAGTCCGATCGCCCGCGCGTCGCGCGACTGTTCGAGGCTCGCGAGCAATTCGCCGGCCATGCGCCCGTCCGGACCGCGCCACGCAGCGTCACCGGCGATGGCCTGGGCCTGTTCGCGCAGCGCGGTCGCGAAATCGGCGAGCGAACCGCCAGCGAAGGGCATCGCGAGATTGACGATCGACGGCCTCAGCGCCTGCCAGCCCGCCAGCGACTGCGGACGCTTACGAGTTGCTGCATAAGCTGCGACATGCGCATCGAGTGCATCCAGTCCCGGCGCCGGGCGCGGTCCCCGCAGTGCGAGGTCGACGGCGCGCACCCGTTCCAGCCAGCCGAGGCGGTCCGCACCTTCGCCGCCTACCAAGGGATGTTTGAGCAGCGCCAGCAACGGCACCGGCGACAGCCCTTCGACCATCACCGCCGCCAGCGCGAGCAACAGCGTGCCTGCCGGCGCCGACGACAAGGGCTGGCCCGCGCTATCATCCGCCTCGATGTTCCAGCGCAAAAGATGGGCGGAAACCCGTGATGCCAAAGTGCGGTCAGGCGTAACGAGCGCCGCAGTGCGGCCGGGCGTTTCGACCGCCTCACGAAGCGCGATCGCGATTGCCTGCGCTTCGGCGGCCGGGTCGGGAAATTCGGCAACCTGCACTCCGGTCAGCCGGCGTTCGGGAGGGGGCAGCCAGTTCCACTCGTCCGAAAAGTCGGCGGCGACCATGGCATGGGCAATCGCCCGTCCGCGTACGGCGCTGGACGCGGCGCGCCCGCCCCAACGCCAAACCTCGACCTCGTGGCGGGAAACACCGATCCGGTCGAGCAAGCGCTTGAGATGGAACGCTGGATGCGTTTCTTCGCCTCGACCGTCTGCGTCCGGCCCCAGCGCGTCCCATTCCTCGCCGGCCAGGCTGCGCTCGTCCGGAACGGCGGGTAGCACGACCGCGCCTTGTGCCAGTCGGCATACGCTTCCCAGCACTGAGGCAATGGCTGGTGCCGACGTCGTGATGCCCGCGGCGATGGTGAAACCGCTGGGAGGTGCACCTTCCCACCGCCGCGCCAAGGCGTGAAGCAGGCGGCTGCGCCGGTCAGCGAGGTCGATGAGCCCCCGCTCCGCAAGGATCGACGGCCAGCGTTTCAGGAGAGCGTCGAACCGGTCGAGCGCCTGCTTCCAGTGGCCGGCCAACTCCACGGTTTCGTCCACGACGTCGCGCAGCCTGTCTGGATCGATTTCCTCGACCGCGAGCGCATCCATGGTACGCGCCAGTTCGGCGGCAAGGCGCAGCGCCTCCGCCGCATTTTCCCCTTCCCGCCTCAATAGGCCGGCAAGCAGCAGAAGTCGTTCGGCCGGATCGATCGCTGGAGGGACGTCGTCGCCCAGTTCGATCGGGTCGAGCGCGCCGCCGATGCGCTCGCCGATGTCGGGATCGCCGATCGCGATGAGGCGCGGCAGGACCAGTCCACCGCCGCTGACGCGCACGAATGCCTCGGTCAGCGTCCGGACGGCCCGGTTGTTGGGAAGAAGAATTCTCCCTTCGGCGAGCGCGAGCGGATCGCCGGCGAAGCTGTTGACCAGCCCGGTCACCAAGGCGTCGGCGAAACTTCGGTGACCCGGGATCGAAAAGACCAGCGGCGCATCCACCGATCGGCGCTGGAACAGTCCGCCCTCACTCATGGGCCAGGGCGTGCTCCGTTGCTCCGATCGCTGCTGGGGTCCCTACGTCGAACCAAAGGCCTTGATGGACCGCGCCGAAGCAGCGCCCTTCCTCGATCGCACGGTCCCACAGGATGTTGGTCGAAAACGGCCCCGAGGGCGCATCCCGAAGCAGGCGCTTCGACACGATCTGGATGCCCGTATAGACGAACGGCGCCACCCTCCCCGTCTTCCGACGGGTCAGTCGGCCGCCCGCATCCATATGGAAGTCGCCCTGGCCCTTGTGATTGCCCGCCCGCGCCTGCGGCACCAGCAGCAGCAGCGCATCCATCTCCTCGTCGCGCCATTGCGATGCCAGCAGTTTCAAGGCGTCGGACGGGCCGTCGACCCAGAAATTGTCGCTGTTCACGACCAGGAACGGATCGGCGTCGATCAGCGGTTCGGCACGGATCATGCCGCCCCCGGTTTCGAGCAGGAGGTCGCGCTCGTCACTCACCGCAACCTCGAAATCGCTTGCCTTCGCCTTGAGGTGGGCCTCCAGCGCGTCGGCGAGGTAATGGACGTTGACGACGATCCGCGGCACCCCCGCCGCCCGCAACCGTTCGAGCACATGATCGATCAGCGGTTTGCCCGCCAGCTCGACCAGCGGCTTGGGACGTGTTGCGGTGAGAGGGCGCATGCGTTTGCCCAGTCCTGCCGCCATCACCATTGCTACCTGCGGAACGTCAGCCTTGACGTCCGGGCGGAGTGACAGCGCACGGCCTTTCCTGGTCACGCCAGTTCGCCCTGCCAGATCGCGCTGCGCTTGGCAGCCGGCACCTGCCGGTCGAACCATGCCCGAACGGGCTCCAGTCCCGGCTGGGCGAGGTCGCGCTCCAGCAAGCCCCACATCCGCGGCTGGAACTGTTTATAGTTGGCCTTGCCGTCACGTTTCCACAGCCGGCAGAATACGCCGAGGATTCGCGTGTTGCGCTGGGCGGCTAGCGCCCAATAGGCACGCTCGAACCGTGTGTCCGACCCGGTTTCGGCGACGTAGCGGTCGATCATCTGCCGTTCGATATCGGGCGACACATCGCGCCGTGCATCCTCGAGGATGGAGACGACGTCATAGGCCGGATGACCGGCCAGCGCGTCCTGGAAATCGAGCAGGCCGAACCGCTCGACACCCGACCTCCCTTCGACCAACATGACGTTCTCGGCGTGATAGTCGCGAAGGACGGTGACCGGGCCAAGTCCGTCATTGGCCACCGGCTCCAGCACCGCGGTCCACGCCGAGCGCCAGCCTTCTCGGTCAAGTCCGTCAAGCCCGACGGCGGGCGCGTACCAGTCGAGGAACAGGTCTAGTTCGGTCAGCCATTCGGCGAGGCCATGCGGCGGCAGGCCCTTCATGGGCGAATGGCGGTGCAAATGAACCAGCACATCGATGGCGGTCGCGTAAAGGTCCGCTTCTGCCGAAGGGTCGGCATCCAGCGTCTCGCGCATCCGGGCATCGCCGAGGTCGTCGAGCAGGAGGAGGCCGTGTTCGAGGTCGTCGGCAAGGATGCGCGGCGCGACGAGCCCGGCCTGCTCCAGCCATCGGGACATGGCGACGAACGGTCGGGGATCCTCGTGCGGCGGCGGCGCATCCATCAGAACCGCGCAGCGGTCGTCCGCGACGACACGGAAATAACGGCGAAAGCTGGCGTCGCCGGCGAGCGGGAGGATGTGTGCGTCCTGCCACCCGGCACGAGCAAGAAAATCGGCGGCGGCGGCAGGAGGAATCATGGGAGAGGCCATCGTCCTTCCCATGCCGCAGGCACTGTTGCTGTCAAGCGGCGAGCGCCATCCTCGTCCACCGCAATCGACAGGGCGAGCGCTTCGGGCCATGAATGCGGCCCGGCCCTTTCAGGCCATTCGACGATCAGTACGCCAACGTCGGCCGCTTCATCGAGACCCAGTTCGTCAAGTTCCGACGGGTCTTCGAGCCTGTACAGGTCGACATGCCATACCGGTGGCTCCACCATCTCATACGGCTGGACGATCGCAAAGGTCGGGCTCGGGACCTCTCCTCGATGATCAAGACCGCTCAACAAGCCTCTGACAAGCGTGGTTTTTCCTGCAGACAATCCACCGGCCAGCGTGACGACATCGCCGGGGCGAAGCTGCTTCGCCAGCGCCTCGCCAACGGCCAACATGGCAGCCTCATCCGCGACGATCATCTGGGTGCCCGCGGAATGCTGATGGTGACAGCCGTGCCCTTGCCCGGCGCCGACACCAGTTCGACGGTTCCACCATGTGCCTCGATGAACTGACGCGTCAGCGGCAGGCCGAGGCCAAGGGCAGCATCGCTACCGCCCTGCCCCGACGAGCGGTGGAAGCGGGCGAATACCTGCGCCTGGTCCTCGACCGGAATACCGGGTCCGTCGTCGGTGACGGTAATGATGGCATATTCTTCATTTCCGGCTGCCCGCAGCTGGATGAGTCCATGTTCGTCGGTGAAATTGACCGCGTTGCGAAGGATATGTTCGATCGATTCCCGCAAGCGTCGAACGTCGCCGATCGCCGTGCCCGTCGACGGTTCGATCGCCACTTCCAGTGTCTGCTCCTTTTCCTCGGCGCGAGGACGGAAGGCCTCGGCAGCCGCCCGGCAGAGCCCACCCAAATCGACCCGCTCGCGCTCAAGGATGACGCCCCGCGTGTCGCCCTGCGTCAGGTCAAGGACATCGTCGATCAGCTTCGACAGACGCGCGACCGATTCCAGAATGGCGTTGACATAGTCGTTAGCGGCCGGCGCCAGCTTGCCGGCATAGCCTGCCGCCAGCATCTCGGCGAACCCGCCAATGGACGTGAGCGGCGTCCTGAGCTCGTAGCTCATGTTGGCGACGAAGTCGGTCTTGACCTTGTCCGCTTCTTCCAGCGCCGTCGCCCGTTCGCGCAGCGCGGCTTCGATCCGGGTGGAATCGGTCACGTCGATCATGGTGAACAGCGCGTTGCCGTCCGGCAGCGGCACGGCCGCGAATTCGAAATGCCGTCCGTCGGTCATGGAAATGCGACCCGTCCCGGATTGCCGCCCGCTCGTCGTCGACCGCACCAATTCGCGCACTTGCGCCGCAGCCGTAGGGTTGGACAGCCGCTTGGCCATGGCCGGGACCAGTTCGTCGACCCGCGGATGCTCGGCAAGCCAGGCTTCGTCGAGGTCCCACACCTCGCTGAATCGGCGATTCCACAGGTAAAGCCGACCGTCGGAAGCGAAAACGCTGATGATTTCAAACAGATTGTCGAACGTCGCTGCGCGCACGCGAAGCAGCGTGTCGCGCGCCGAGGCAAGACGGACCTGCTCGGTCCGGTCTTCGAAGATGAGGCGCAGGCCCCCGTCAGGCAAGGGCTGGCCCACGACGCGCAAATGGTCGCCGTTGGCCAGGATCCAGTCCTCTTCGATCGCTTCTTCGGGCGACGTGAACCAGCCTCTGCGTTCGGCCTTCCACGCGGGATAGTCGCGCGCTTCGGGTAGGCGATTCATTTCGCGCATCCGGTCGAGAATCCGGTCGAATTCGGGATTTTCCGCCAGCCATTCAGGGTCCAGCTGGGCCATGATCGCAAAGGGCTGGTTGAAGAAGGCGAGATGGCGATTGCTGTCGAACTGCGCCGCGCCGGCGGTCATTCGGTCGGCCAGTTCGCGCTGCGATTCCTGGTGCCGCGCCAGTTCGTTGCGCGCGTCTTCAAGGTCCTGGATGTCGATCGCGAAACCCGCCACCGCGCCCGTAGGCAGCGGGACGTCGACGATCCGCAGCATCCGCCGTTCCTGGCCGATCGTCGCCGGTTGCACCCGGACGTAGGGTCGACCGACTTCCAGCGCCCGCTCCGCCCCGCCGCGCGCGCCTTCATGACCCACCGCATCGATGAGCTCACTGCCGCGTTCAATGACCTCGGCCGCGTCATTGCCTTCCACCGCAGCCACAAAGGCCGAGTTCACCAGCCCGAGCGACAGGTCCGGACCGCGATACCACATCGGGAAAGGCGCATTCTCGATGAGCTGGGTCAGCGCATCGAGCGCCGCCTCGGTTTGCCCGAGCCGACGCGCCAGCTTCGACCGCTCGGCATCGGCGTCGCTGATATCGAACAGCCACAACAGGATGGTGCCGGGCTCCATCGGTGGCGGCGCGAGCGAGGCACGAACTTCGACGGCGCGATCGCGTCCGACCAGGCGAACCTGGCGACGCACCGTCGTGCCGCCCATGCGCAAATCGTTGAGCGCTGCCGCGACGGCATCAAGGTCTTCGCGCACAATCCCGCCGGTAGGCGACGATAATTCGCCCACCCGGGACGGAACGCGGTCAAGGCCAAGGTCGCGGACCAGCAGGTCGTCGGCTTCAACCGTGTCGTCGGACCGGATGACCAGCGGGCGGGCGGGCGACGTGTCGACCAATGTCTTGAGCAGGCGGGCGGCGCCGAGCACCGATTGCGCGCGACGAAGACGGCGCGCTGCCATGACGGCCATCGCCGCAGCGATGCCGACCCACAGGATCGCCACCACGATGATCGCAGCCGCCAGGTCAGCGCCAACCTTCACCGTTGATGTCCCCCGAACCGCATCGTCCAGTCATAGGGCTGGCGCTGGCAAGGCGTAAAGAGCGGATGGCTCGCGCGGACCAAAAGAAAAGCCGCCCTGCTTTCGCAGAGCGGCTCCCCTTTTTCCTGACGGAAACCGGATCAGTAGTTCAGTCGGACGCCGGCATAGTAGTAGCGGCCGTAGGTGTCGTACGGATCGCCACCGGCGGTGCCGAGCAGGCCGTACGGCGGCTTCTTGTCGAACACGTTGTCCGCACCGACGTAGAAGTTGAACTTCTTCGCGATGTCGAAGCCGATCCGGACGTTGTGATACAGCGCCGACGGATACCACTTGCGCGGGAACGCATCGTTGTTCTGCGGATCCAGCGTCGCCAGCTCGCCGGCGGTGCAGGTACGGCCTGACGAACCGGTGATGCCCGATGCCGGGCAGACGCCCGTGTACTGGTGCTGCTGCTCCCACGTACCAATGGTCTGCTTGCCGATGAAGCGGGCCGAGTAGGAGAAGTCCACCACGCCGAGGTCGTAGTTGGCCGAGAAGTTGGCCGCCCAACGCGGATCGCCAAGTTCGCTCATCTGACGGTTCGGAAGGTCCGGACGCGTCGGATCGGTGAAGTTGTCGAGGCGCAGCAGGTGGTTGGCGATGAGGCGCAACGACAGACGCTGACCGTTCGAGAACGAGTGGCGATACGACAGGTCGAAGTCGATGCCCTTGGTCTTCTGCGCGGCGAAGTTGACGCCGCCCGAGATGACCGCCGGTTCGACGAACAGGCCGGTGGCCGGATCACGATTGACGGTGGCGCAGAACGGATTGTTGATACCGCTCGCGCTGTCGTAGCACAGCGAGATGATCTGCTGGGCACCGAGCGCCGAGATCAGGCTGTCGACCTGGATCTTGTAATAGTCGATCGTGAAGTTGAGGCCCGGAATCCAGCGCGGTTCGATCACGACACCGAGCGTCAAGCTCTTGCCGCGTTCTTCGACCAGGGTCGGGTTGCCGCCCGAAAGGAAGCCGGTCGACGCAGTACGCGCCAAGCAGTTCCGCCACGGATCACCGACGTTGCCCGGAGCTGCAGAGCCGGCGCAGGCAGCGACGGTCGCAGCATTGTAGGTCGTCGGGACGCCGGCCGCGGCGCAGTTGGCGGCGCGGTTCGGGTTGGCCGTGATGTTCGCTTCATCGCACGGGTCGCCGATGAACGCGAAGTTCTGCGACTGCGGCGAATAAAGGTCCGACTGGGTCGGCGCACGAACCGAAACGGCCTTGGCGGCGCGGAAGCGGATATCGCGAACCGGCGCGTAAATGGCGTCGAGGTTCCACGCCCACACACGGCCGGTGTTGCTGTTGTACTTCGACACGCGCGCCGCACCGTGGACGCTCAGTTCTTCCGCGAACGGAAGCTTCTTGAGCAACGGCACGTCGAGTTCGCCGAAGGCTTCCTTGACGGTCAGGTTCGGCGGATTGAACGGCTGAATCGCGTTGAGGAAGGTCGCGCCGCTAGCGGTCAGATCGTCGAACGCGCTGTAGGCCTTTTCCTTGCGATATTCCGAACCGATCGCGAAGGCGATCGGGCCGCCCGGCAGTTCGAACAGCTGCGACAGGTCACCATTGAGGGTGAACAGCGCGTCGAACTCGGTCGCACGTTCCTTACGGTGGCCCGTCACGTTGACGTAATCGAGCGCCGCCTGGCTCGGCTGACCATAGCCGAAGACGTTGATCGGAACGCAGGCCGGGTCGTTGTTCGTCGGATCGGCATCGGCATTGATGCGGCAGGTCGGAACGCCGCCCACCAGGACCGAGTCGATCGCGAGGTTGAAGCCGGCGTAATCGTTGCCGTCCTGCGTGAAGAGCAGCAGGTTGTTCAGCGAGTCCAGCTTGGTCTTGAGCTTGCCGTAGTTCAGCGAGAAGTCGTAGTGCCAGTCTTCGTTAAACGTACCTTCGAAACCACCGACGATGCGGTAGGTTTCGCGAACATGCTTTTCACCGCGACCGCCGAAGTCGATGTTGAAGCGCGCAAGCGGGATCGACTGCGTGTTGGTGCGGCCCGCCAAACAGCGGCCGGTGGACTGCAGAACGCCCAGCGCTTGATCGGTCAGGAACGCGTTGTCGCACTTGATCGACGGACCGCCGAGCGTGCCGGGAACGCTGGTGAAGAAGCTCGGCTGACCTTCCTGAAGCGCGTGGACGTTCACATACTTCGCTTCGATGTAGGGAACGAACGCTTCGCTGACTTCATAGTGCGCGAGCAGGTTGACGTCCCAGCGCTGCAGGCCGGCAGCGAGCTGGCCGGTGTTGCGCAGGGTCGAGCCCTGGCCGCCGAGGATGTTGGCCGAACCGCCGGCTTCGTAGTTGCCCGCCGGAACGTCAACGAACAGGTTGCCGTTGGCATCGAAGCGCAGGTACTGGCCCACGCCGACGCGAGCCACGGTGCCGCCGTCCGAGATCGAACCGTTCTTGACGCCGCAGACGAAGGCGGTGTCGAAGATGCCGTCCGAACCGAAGGGTTCGCCGCCGGTCGGTTCGACCGTCTGGAACTGGCAGCGGCCCGAATAGGCACCGGTCAGGCCGTCACGATCGCGGAAGTAGAGCGGATCCGACTTGGCCCATTCGGCCGACACGGCGACGTTGCCGCGACCGCCATCGAAATTGCGGCCGAAGGTGGCCGACACGAACTTGTTGGCACGATCGCCGCGCGACGAAACACCGTCCTGCGCCTTGACCTGGAAGCCTTCGAAGTCGCGCTTCAGGACGAAGTTGACGACACCGGCGACGGCGTCCGAACCGTAAACGGCCGAGCTGCCGCCCGTCACCACGTCGACGCGTTCGAGCAGGTCGACCGGGATGGTGTTGGTATCAACCAGATAGTCGCCCGGGGTGGCCGTGATGTGGCGCTTGCCGTTGACCAGCACCAGCGTACGGGCGGTGCCGAGACCGCGAAGGTCGAGCAGGTTGAGGCCGGCGGTGCCGATGAAGCGGGTCGAGTTGCCCTGGCTAAAGGTGCTGCGGAGCGACGGAAGGTCGTTCAGCGCGTCACCCAGCGAGACGTCGCCGGTGTCGGTCAGCTCCTGGACCGAAACGGTGGTGACCGGAACCGACGAGTTCAGCGTCGGGCGCTGAATGCGGGTGCCGGTGACGGTGATCGCCTGGCCGTCGCTCGTCGGAGCGGCGGTCGTTTCGGCCGGCGCTTCCGTAGCCGCGGGCGGCGTGCAATTTTCCGTCTGGCCTTCGGCGCAAACGGGCGTTTCCGCGTCCTGCGCAAAAGCCGGCGCGGTGATGCCTACCGTCAGCGCAAGCGCCGAGGTCGACAGAATCCAAGTCGATCGAAAACTCATGTTCAAAACACCCCTGAGATGAAATGCTGAGCGTTCAATGGCGAACAAGGCGTCTCAAGGGAATTTCAAATTTGGTCAGCGAGTCATATTACATTCACATGTTGCGCAGATGACACAATAAGGGGTTACGCTCCGTTTTGAAGCGTAACCCCTTGAAACTGTCCGGTCTTTTAAGTCGCAGATGCGATCAGTAGCGGTAGTGATCCGGCTTGAATGGACCCTGCGGCGTCACGCCGATGTAGGCCGCCTGCTTGTCGGTCAGCTTGGTGAGCTTCACGCCCAGCTTTTCGAGGTGGAGGGCCGCGACCTTTTCGTCGAGGTGCTTGGGCAGGACATAGACCTCGTTCTTGTACTGATCCGATTTGGTCCACAGTTCGATCTGCGCCAGCGTTTGGTTGGTGAAGCTGGCCGACATCACGAAGCTGGGGTGACCCGTCGCGTTGCCGAGGTTCACCAGGCGGCCCTTCGACAGGATGATCAGGCGCTTGCCGTCCGGGAAGGTGACTTCGTCGACCTGCGGCTTGATTTCGTTCCACTTCATGTTGCTCAGCGCGCCGATCTGGATCTCGCTGTCGAAGTGGCCGATGTTGCAGACGATCGCCATGTCCTTCATCTCGCGCATATGGTCGAGCGTGATGACGTCGGCGTTGCCGGTCGCGGTGACGAAGATGTCGGCGCGCTTGGCGGCTTCTTCCATCGTCACGACTTCATAGCCTTCCATCGCCGCCTGCAGCGCGCAGATCGGATCGATTTCGGTGACCAGGACGCGCGCGCCGCCATTGCGGAGCGACGCGGCCGAGCCCTTGCCCACGTCGCCGAACCCGGCGACCGCGGCGACCTTACCGGCCAGCATCACGTCGGTGCCGCGACGGATCGCGTCGACCAGCGATTCCTTGCAACCGTAAAGGTTGTCGAACTTCGACTTGGTCACGCTGTCGTTGACGTTGATCGCCGGGAACGGGAGCTTGCCCTGCTTGGCAAGTTCATAAAGCCGATGGACGCCGGTGGTGGTTTCTTCCGAGACGCCCTTGATCGCGGCGACGGTCTTGGTCAGGTAGCCGGGACGTTCGGCCAGGAACTTCTTCAGCGTCGCGGCGAAGATTTCTTCTTCCTCGTTGGTCGGGGTGAACAGCGCTTCACCCGCTTCGACGCGCGCGCCCCAAAGCGCGAACATGGTGGCGTCGCCGCCGTCGTCGAGGATCATGTTGCAGGTCTGGCCGTCGCCGTCCTTTTCCCAGTCGAAGATGCGGACGACATAGTCCCAATATTCCTCAAGGGTCTCGCCCTTAACCGCGAACACCGGCACGCCCGACTTGGCGATGGCGGCGGCGGCATGGTCCTGGGTCGAGAAAATATTGCACGACGCCCAGCGCACGGTCGCGCCCAGCGCGGTCAGCGTTTCGATCAGCACCGCGGTCTGGATGGTCATGTGAAGCGAGCCGGTGATGCGCGCGCCCTTGAGCGGCTGCGACGCGCCATATTCCGCGCGGAGCGCCATCAGGCCCGGCATTTCGGTTTCGGCGATGTCGATTTCCTTGCGGCCGAAATCGGCGAGCGAAAGGTCCTTGACGATATAGTCGCGGGTCAGCGTGTCGGCGGTAGTGGCCACGGGGCGTTTCTCCAGTCAGGTGGGGGGCGAATTTTGTAGCCCCGATGTTGCGCCGCCCCCTACCCAAGGGCGTCCGCAAAAGCAATGTCAGGCCGCGCCCGACTGACCCGTCAACAGGCTGGGGTCGATGCCCTCTGATTTGAAGCCGGCTTCCCACCTGTCCTGGACCGGCGTGTCAAACAATATCCGCTCGCCGCCGCCGGCCGTGAACCAGCCGTGACGGGTCATTTCCTCATCGAGCTGGCCCGGACCCCACCCCGCATAGCCGAGCGCCGCCACCCATTGCGTCGGACCCCGCCCCTCTGCGATCGCTTTCAAGATGTCGATCGTACCGGACAAGGCACCGATGCCGGGCACCGCGATCGTGTCCTGGCCGCCCCAATCCGCCGAATGGAGGATGAAGCCCCTGCCCGGTTCGACCGGACCGCCGTGGAGGACGGGACGCTCCGGCGCCTCGCCGGGGTCGAGGTCGAGTTGTTCCAACAGTCCGCGAAAGCTGATCCCGGCCCGTTGGTGACCAATGCCGATGCCGAGTGCCCCGTCCTCGTCATGCGCGCACATGGCGATGACCGCGCGTTCGAAGCGCGGATCGCTCATGCCTGGCATTGCCAACAACAGTTTCCCTGTCAGGAAGGGCGGTTCGTCCATTACTTCCTAGATGCGCTTGCCTCTGACCCCGCACAAGCCTTGAGACTGTCACGCACCGCGCCTATCTCCCGCCTCAGCAAAAAGGAGACACGATATGACGATCAAGGTCGGCGACCGCATTCCGGACGTCCAGCTCACCCTCGCCACGCCGGAAGGCCCGGTGCCGGTCAAGTCCGGCGATTATTTCGCCGGCAAGAAGATCGCGCTGTTCGCCGTGCCGGGCGCCTACACCCCGACCTGTTCGGCCCGCCACCTGCCGAGCTACGTCGAAAAGGCGGGCGACCTCAAGGCCAAGGGCGTCGACGAAATCGTCGGCACCAGCGTCAACGACGCGTTCGTCATGGGTGCGTGGAACAAGGATCAGGGCAGCCAGGACATCACCATGCTGGCCGACGGCAACGGCGACTTTGCTGAAGCGCTGGGCCTGACCATGGACGGCAGCAAGTTTGGTATGGGCAAGCGCAGCCAGCGCTATTCGATGATCGTCAACGACGGCGTCGTCGAACAGCTCAACGTCGAAGCGCCGGGCGAATATGCCGCCTCCAGCGCCGAAACCATGCTGGGCCAGCTCTAAGCGTCAAAAAGATGTAAAGATGCGACGCACGGCGGGACCATTGCCGCCCGCCGTGCGTTACCCCTGCTGAACCCCCGTTTCAGTAAGGAGTAACCCCGATGGCTATCACCAAGACCACGCGTACCCCGCGCAAAACCACCACCGCCCGCAAGTCGACGTCGCGCAAGACGACGACGTCGACCGCCGCCACACAGACGCTCGCCACCAAGGCGACCAAGGCCGTCAAGGCGCGGCCGAAGACGACTGCGGCAGTCGCCACCGGCGCCCTCGCCGCCGTTGCCGCCGCCGGTGCAGCCTATTTCTTCACCAAGACCGAGACCGGCAAGAAGGCCGGCAAGGACATCAAGGCCAAGGCCAGCCGGATCAAGACCCGCGCCAAGGAAGGCGCTTCGGACCTCCGCGAAAAGGCCGGCGACGTCAGCGACAAGGTCAAGGACGGCCTGTCGGAAACCGGCCAGCGCATCAAGGACGCGGCGACCCGCGTCCGGACCCGCGACGGCGTCGCGGAAAAGTCGATGACCGAAATCGCCGAGGAGGCGCTGACGCTGAAGGAAACAGGTCGCAAGAGCCGCAAGCCG
The DNA here is from genome assembly GCF_000585415.1 of Sphingomonas jaspsi DSM 18422. NCBI lineage: Bacteria > Pseudomonadati > Pseudomonadota > Alphaproteobacteria > Sphingomonadales > Sphingomonadaceae > Sphingomonas > Sphingomonas jaspsi. The sequence goes on from NZ_KK073876.1 coordinate 1,844,753, forward strand.
GTCGATCCGCTGATCGAGGACCAGGTCAAGGCCGGCGCAATCGCCTACTAAACCGCCAACCGGTCCTGACAAGAAAAAGGGAGCGAACCGCGAGGTCAGCTCCCTTTTGTCATGATGGCGGTGACGATTACCAGCCGCACTGCTTCCCTTCGTTCTGCTTCTTCAGCCACGCCTGTAGCGGGGCGAAATATTCGAGCATGGGCTTGCCCGAAATTTCGCGGCTGCCCGTGAACACCTGCAGCGCATCCGGCCACGGCTTCGACGCGCCCATCGCCAGCATCTGGTTAAGCCGCGCGCCGACTTCCTTGTTACCGTAGAAGCTGCAGCGATGCAGCGGGCCCTTCCACCCGGACATGTCGCAAGCGGCCTTGTAGAACTGGAACTGCAGAAGGCGGGCGAGGAAGTAGCGGGCGTAGGGCGTGTTGCCCGGGATATGGTATTTAGCGCCCGGATCGAAGTCCGCTTCGCTGCGCGCGACCGGCGGCGTGATACCCTGATACTGCTTCTTCAGGTCGACCCACGCGGACTCGTAGGTGGCCGGCGTGATCGACCCGTCGAACACGCCCCAGCGCCATTTGTCGACCATTAGCCCGAACGGCAGGAACGCAACCTTGTCCATCGCCTGACGCAGCAACAGTCCGGTGTCCTTGTCCGCGCTCGGAACCTTATTGGCGTCGAGCAGGCCGATCTGGACCAGGTACTGTGGCGTGATCGACAGCGCGATGAAATCGCCGATCGCTTCGTGGAAGCCATCGTTAGCGCCGTTGAGGTAGAGATAGGGCTGCTGGTTGTACGCGCGCTGGTAATAATTGTGACCCAGCTCGTGGTGGATGGTCACGAAGTCGTCGCTGTTGACCTTGGTGCACATCTTGATGCGCAGGTCGTTCTTGTTATCGACGTCCCAGGCCGAGGCGTGGCAAATGACTTCGCGGTCGCGCGGACGCGTGATCTGGCTGCGCTGCCAGAAACTCTCAGGAAGCGGCGCAAGGCCGAGCGACGTGTAAAAGCCCTCGCCCGCCTTCACCATCTTGACCGGGTCGTAGCCCTTTTTCGCCAGCAGCTCGCCCGTGTCGAAGCCGAGATCGCCGGAGCCCTTGGGCGCGACGATGTCGTAGATGTTGCCCCATTCCTGCGCCCACATATTGCCCAGCAGGTCGGCGCGGATCGGCCCGTTCGCCGGCTGGACGGCATTGCCGTACTTCTGGTTCAGCTTGGTCCGGGTGTAGCAGTGCAAATCCTTGTAAAGCGGCTCCACCTCGCTCCACAGCCGGTCGTACATCGCCGAAAACTGTTCGGGCGTCATGTCATACTGGCTGCGCCACATCGCACCGGTGTCGGGATAGCCGAGCTCCTTGGCGCCCGCATTGGCGATCTGGACCATGCGAGCATAGTCGGCCTTCATCGGACGTCCGACATTTTCGTGCCACGTCTTCCACATCTCGGCCAGCTCGGCCGGATTGCGGTTGGTGCCCATCGCGGCTTCGACATCGTCGCCGGTCAGCACCTTGCCATGCAGCGAGGCGCGGCCCTTGCCGTAGGTCGAATTGAGCTTGGTCGCGATGTCGTTGAGTTCGGCCGCCGCACCCGGCGTGGTCGGCGCGGCGAGGACCAGTGCGCCGCGCAAGATGTTGAGCTTGCGGGCCGTATCGAAATCGAGGCCCGGGATATTGGCATATTTGGCGGCTTCGCTGGCGTATTTGACACCCTTTTCGGTCCCGATCGTGCCGAAATAGGCGGCCAGGGCGTCCGTATCGTCGGTGATGTAGGTGCTGTTCACCCACTGCGCCTGCTGGCTGATGTTCGACAGAGCGAGCAGGTCGGCCTCTGCATCGGCAACGAACTTGCGCGCGTCGGCGACGGTCGGCTGCGCCGACGCCGGTGCCTGGATTTCCTCATTCTGCGCCGACGGAAGCGGCCCGACTTCCCGGTTTTGCGGGGTCGTGGCGCAGCTGGCCAGCGCGAGCGCGGCGAACGAGACGGATACAGCGAATTTCTTCAAGGCGGCGGCTCCCTGTCCTGACTTGTTTTTGTTGGGGGCGAGGAGTGAGACGAATGTTCCGCAACGTCAAGGCGTTGTCCCGCCTTCCGTCGAAAAGCTCAGGCCGACAGGAAGTCGGCGATCGCGCGGCCGAATTCCGCCTTGGTTACACTCGACATATGGGTCCCCGGCACCGGCGCGTAGGTTGCGTTCGGCAGCGCCTCCGCCAGCCTGGTCGCCGACCCATTGTCCTCGTCTTCGGTCCCGCACACCACCAGCGTCGGCATGGTGAACGCAGCGAGCCATTCCGGATGGGCATTTTCGAACGCGGCGAGTAGGTACCCGGCAGCAACCCGGTCGATCTTCATCGTCTTCATGAACTGAACGGTGAACCACCAGGGATCGCCGCGCGTCGAGGTGTCGAAGTTGGCAAGCGTATCGAGGAAAAAGTCCTTGCGGTGGATCCAGCCGAGCAGGCCTTCCAGTCCCGCCCCGCCAAGGAACGCGCGCCGTGGCCGCAGCCCCTCACCCACCGCCTGCACCGTCGTGCGCGCACCGAGCGAAAAGCCGCCAAGGTCGAAATCGGTGAGGCCAAGATGCGCAACCAGTTCGCGCAGGTCGCGGGCCAGCACGCCCTTGGGGTAATGGGCTGCTTCATGCGGTTTGCCGCTGAGGCCGTGGGCGCGCAGGTCGGGCATGATCACCCGGAAGCCGCGCGAAGCGATTTCCGCCGCCGCGCCGAACTTCACCCAGTTTACGTTGCTGTCGGAAAACAGGCCGTGGACGAGAATGACCGGCCGTCCCTCACCCACCTGCCGATAGGCCAGATCGATACCGTCCGATGCTGTCCAGTGGTGAACGTCCACGCTCATTGTTGCGGCGTGACCCCGGCCTCGGCCCAACGGTCGACCAGCCGCTGATATTCGTCGGACCGGTGACGTGGCAGGTCGGTGGTGTCTAGCCAAGGCTCGTTGACGCTCTCGGCCGCGAAATGGCTGCTCGGCTTGTAGGGGTAAGGATCGTCGAAGCTGCCGACCGTCAGGTCCATCTTCGTCGTATCCTTGTCGTAGCGGAAGCCTAGCGAGGTGCCGCATTCGCGGCAATAGGGCCGCTGAGCGATCGGGCTGGACCGGTACCAGTCGGGCTCGGTCGCCCAGCGCACATCGGACTGTTCGAAACCCTTCAGTGCCAGGCTCACGTTCCCGCTGGCGCGCTGGCACATGCGGCAATGGCACAGGTAGGCGTCGTCGTCGCGGACCACTGCCTCATAACGGATACGGCCGCACGCGCAGCCGCCACCGATCGTCTCTTCCACGTGCCTCTCCTTATGCGGCCTTCTGGAGGTGCCTCCGCCCGAGCAATTCCGCGATCTGGACCGCGTTGAGCGCGGCGCCCTTGCGCAGGTTGTCGCTGACGCACCACAGGTTGAGGCCGTTGTCGACCGTCGGGTCGTCGCGCACGCGGCTGACGAAGGTGGCATAATCGCCAACGCATTCGACCGGCGTGACATATCCGCCGTCCTCGCGCTTATCGACCAGCATCACGCCCGGCGCCTCGCGCAGGATCTTCTGCGCGTCCTCGGCCGACAACTCGCGCTCGAACTCGATGTTGATGCTTTCGCTATGACCGACGAACACCGGGACGCGGACGCAGGTTGCGGTGACCTTGATCTTGGGATCGAGGATCTTCTTGGTCTCGACCACCATCTTCCATTCTTCCTTGGTCGATCCGTCTTCCAGGAAGCTGTCGATATGCGGGATGACGTTGAAGGCGATCTGCTTGGTGAACTTCACCGGTTCGTTGGCGTCGCCGACGAAGATGTTGCGGCTCTGTTCGAACAACTCGTCCATGCCGGCCTTCCCCGCGCCCGACACCGACTGGTAGGTCGATACGACAACGCGCTTGATGCCCGCCGCCTCGTGCAGCGGCTTTAGCGCAACGACCATCTGCGCGGTCGAGCAGTTGGGGTTGGCGATGATGTTCTTGGCCTTGTAGCCGTCGATCGCGTGCGGGTTCACTTCGGGCACGATCAGCGGCACGTCCGGGTCCATCCGGAAAAGCGAGCTGTTGTCGATGACGGTGCAGCCCTGCCCGGCCGCGATCGGCACATATTTGCGCGAAATTTCGGAGCCCGCCGCGAACAACGCGATGTCGTATCCGGTGAAGTCGAAATGTTCGAGGTTCTTGACCTTCAGCGTATCGCCGCTGTCGCCGAAATCGATGAGGTCGCCGGTCGAGCGCGGGCTGGCCACCGCAGCGACCTCGGCATAGGGAAACTGGCGTTCGACCAGGATGTTCAGCAATTCCCGGCCCACATTGCCGGTCGCGCCAACGACGGCGACCCGATATCCGCTCATGTCCATTCTCCAGCGGCCGCGCATCGCGGCTCGATCTTGGTTGCAAATAGGCCTTCGGCAGGCGGCTGCAAGCCCCGCTCCGCCCGAATGTGAAAGAGGCGCCCGGATCGCTCCGGACGCCCCCTTTCGCATATTCGTTGGGGTGAAGCCCTTAAGCTTCGCCACCCTCGCTGCGATGTTCCTTGCGTTCGGCGATACGCGCCGACTTACCGCGGCGACCGCGCAGGTAGTAAAGCTTGGCACGACGCACCGCACCCTTGCGGACGACGGTGATCGAATCGACGTTCGGCGAGTAGAGCGGGAACACGCGTTCCACGCCTTCGCCGAAGGAAATCTTGCGGACGGTGAAGTTCGAGCTGACGCCCTTGTTCGAACGCGCGATGCACACGCCTTCGTACATCTGGACGCGGCTACGCTCACCTTCGACGACCTTCACGCCGACGCGCAGGGTGTCGCCCGGACGGAATTCCGGAATCTTCTTGTCCTTGATGAGCTCGGCGATCTGTTCCGCTTCGAGCGTCTGGATCAGGTTCATTATTCGTCTTCCCAATCTTCATGCCGCGCACCAGAGGGCGACGACCTCGTAGCGCCACCGTGGCGCTCCAACAGGTCCGGCCGCCGTAGCCGTGTATCTTCGACTGCCCTGGCATGACGCCATGCGGCAATCTTCGCATGATCCCCCGATCGCAGCACTTCGGGGATCGTGCGCCCTTCCCAGTCAACTGGTCGGGTGTAGTGCGGATATTCGAGGAGGCCGCTTTCGAAGCTCTCCTCCTCTCCGCTCGTCGGCGCGCCCATTACTCCGTCGAGCAGCCGAACGCAAGCATCGAGCAACACCATCGCGCCAAGCTCTCCGCCGGACAGGATATAGTCGCCGATCGAGACCTCTTCGACGCCACGTCCTTCGAAGATCCGCTCGTCGAATCCCTCGAAGCGGCCGCACAGGATGATCGCGCCCTCTCCCGCCGCCAGTTCGCGCACGCGGGCCTGCGTTAGCGGCTTGCCGCGGGGGGTCATCGCCAGGATCGGGCGACCGTCAGCGACCGCATCGATCGCCGACGCCAGCACGTCGCAGCGCAGCACCATCCCCGCCCCGCCGCCCGCCGGCGTGTCATCGACCGTGCGGTGCTTGTCGATGGCGTGGTCACGGATGTTGCGCGCCTCCAGCGCCCATTTCCCCTCAGCCAACGCGCGCCCTGCCAGGCTTTGGCCGAGCGTACCCGGAAACATGTCGGGGTAGAGCGTAAGGACAGTAGCGCGGAACGTCATGGGCAGCGCCCCTAGCGGATGCGGAACATCTTCGCCATGCCCGGCATTGGGCGATGCATGGACAAACCCCTCGATTGCCTGGTGATTGGCGGCGGCCCGGCAGGGCTGACCGCGGCGATCTACCTGTCGCGGTATCATCTCGACATTTTGGTGGTCGACGGCGGCAAGAGCCGCTGCGCGTGGATCCCGGAAAGCCACAACCATGCCGGCTTCCCCGACGGCATCAACGGCAAGGAATTGCTCAACCGCATGCGCGAGCAGGCGCAGCGATATGGCACCAAGATCGCGGACGGACAGGTCACGCGGTTGGAGAAGCGCGACGACGGCCTCTTTGAGGCCGAATGGGGTTCCGGGCCGGTTGTCGCGAAAACCGTCCTGTTGGCGACCGGCGTCACAAACCGACGCCCGCCGATGGACACTGCGATCCACGACGAAGCGATGGCGGTCGGGCAAATCCGCTATTGCCCTATCTGCGACGGCTATGAAGTCACCGACAAGGCGGTCGGCATCATCGGCACCGGCCCGGGCGGCGCCGGCGAGGCGCGCTTCGTTCGAGGCTACACTGCCGACATCATGCTGATCGCTCCGGACGGTGCTCATGACCTGTCCGACGACGACCGCGCCTCGCTAACCGAAGCGGGGGTCAGGATCGTCGACGGACCCATCGACGTCATCGAACCCGGCGACGGCGAAATCAGCGTCACCCTTTGCGATGGCAGCAGGCACAATTTCGCCAGCATCTATCCGGCGCTAGGCAGCGACACCCATGTCAGCCTGGCAGAAATGCTGGGTTGCAAGCTCAGCAAGGACCGATGCATCGTCACCGACGATCATCAGCGGACCAGCGTTGAAGGTGCCTATGCGGCAGGCGATGTCGTCAAAGGCCTCGACCAGATAAGCCATGCCATGGGTGAAGGCGGCGTGGCATCGACCACCATCCGCAACGACTTGGCGAAGGTCGAACCGATCCGCCGTTAGGCGAGGAAGGCCGGGTCGAGGACGATCCGGGCAGCGACCAGGTCGGCGATGCCGTCGCGATACGGGATCAGGGCGCGCTTGCCGTCGGTCTTTTCGACTTCGAGCAGGTCGCCCGCGCCGAAATTCTCGACTCCCACAACCGAGCCCACCGTATTGTCTTGGCTGTCGAAGCAGGTCAGCCCGATAAGGTCGGCGTAATAATATTCGCCCTCTTCGAGCGGGGGCAGCGCGTCGCGATCGACCTCGACCAGCTGGCCGCGCAGAGCCTCTGCGGCTTCACGACTGGCGACCCCGTCGAAGCGGGCAATAGCGGTCTTTCCGCCGTCGCGGACGGACAGGAGCTTCTTGCCGCTGCCGCCAACGAATAGATTTTTGTGAGCGGCGAGGCTGTCGACGCTGTCCGCGAACAGCTTCAGACGAACCTCGCCCTTCACCCCATGGGCGCCGGCGACCGCCGCGAGCGCGACGCGCTGTGCTTCGGTCACCGGCTCCGACATGGGATTACTCGGCCTTTTCGCCTTCTTCGGCTTCGCCTTCGGCCGGAGCCTGGGCGCTTTCGCCGGTCACTTCAGCGGCATCGTCGCCGGCATCGGCGTTCGGCGTCGCTTCGTTGGTTTCGGCTTCGGCGGCCGGGGCCTCTTCAGCGGCAGGAGCCTCTTCAGCGGCAGCTTCTTCGGCAACCGGAGCTTCTTCGGCAACCGGAGCTTCTTCAGCAGCCGGCGCTTCTTCCGCCGGGGCAGCAGCAGCTTCGGCGGCTTCCGCTTCGGCGGCGGCCTTGGCTTCTTCGGCTTCCGCCAGCTTCGAGGCCTTTTCTTCCGCACGGTCCTTGGCCTTCTGGCCCGGTTCCGCCTTCTGCGGGTTGTTCTTGGCGGTGCGTTCCTTCAAGCCGGCGGCGTCAAGGAAACGGGCAACGCGGTCCGACGGCTGGGCGCCGACCGACAGCCAATGCTTCACGCGATCGGCGTCGAGCTTCACGCGCTCGGGCGAATCCTTCGCCAGCAGCGGGTTGTAGGTGCCGACCTTCTCGATGAAACGGCCATCGCGCGCGTTGCGGCTGTCGGCCACGACGATGCGGTAATAGGGACGCTTCTTGCTGCCACCACGGGCCAGGCGAATTGCAACTGCCATAGTCTTCTTCCTTCGTTAAATCGGTGTGATACGCTTATTTCTTGCCGAACTTGTCGAAGCCCGGCGGGAGGTTGAACCCGGCGCCGCCAAGGCCCGGGAGACCGGGCATTCCACCCGGAGATTGTCCGCCGCCAGCGCCAAGGCCGCCCAGCATCTTTTCCATGCCGCCTGCGCCGCCCATCATCGCGGCGAGCTTGCCGAAACCGCCCATTTTCTTGAGCCGCTTCATGGCGGTTTCCATGTCCTTGTGCATCTTCAGCAGCTTGTTGACGTCTTGGACGGTCGTCCCGCTGCCCTTCGCCACGCGGATCTTGCGCTTGGCGTTGATGATGTCGGGTTTGGCGCGTTCCTTGGCGGTCATCGACGACATGATCGCCTCAAGCCGCAGCAGCGCCTTGTCGTCGACCGCGCCGGGCTTGGGCATGCCCTTCATTCCCGGCAGCATGTTGGCAAGCGCGCCGAGGCCGCCCATCCGCTTCATCTGCTGGATCTGCATGGCCAGGTCGTCGAGGTCGAACTTGCCCTTGGCCATTTTGGCCGCGAGCTTCTCCGCTTCCTCGATCTTGACCGTTTCGGCGGCGCGCTCGACGAGGCTGACCACGTCGCCCATGCCGAGGATACGTCCCGCGACCCGGCTCGGGTGGAAGGCTTCGAGCGCATCCATGCCTTCACCGACGCCGGCGAACTTGATCGGCTTGCCGGTGACCGCGCGCATCGACAGCGCCGCACCGCCGCGTGCATCGCCGTCCATGCGGGTCAGGATGACACCGCTAAGGTCGACCTCGCCGGCAAAGCCCTTTGCGACGTTGACCGCGTCCTGTCCGGTCAGGCTGTCGACGACCAGCAGCGTTTCGACCGGGCGCGACGCGGCGGCAACCGCCTTCATCTCGCTCATCAGCGCGTCATCGACGTGGAGGCGGCCCGCCGTGTCGAGCAGCAGCACGTCATAGCCCTGAAGCTTCGCCGCCTGCAGCGCGCGTTCCGCGATCTGGACCGGGGGCTGGCCGGCGATGATCGGCAGCGTGTCGACCTCGACCTGGCGGCCGAGCACCGCAAGCTGCTCCTGCGCCGCCGGGCGGGCGACGTCGAGCGAGGCCATCAGGACCTTCTTGCGCTCTTTTTCCTTGAGCCGCTTGGCCAGCTTGGCGGTGCTGGTGGTCTTGCCCGAGCCCTGCAGGCCGACCATCATCACGACGGCCGGCGGATTGACGTCGAGCATGAGCTCGGCGCCCTGCCCGTCCGTACCTTCACCGCCCAGCATTTCGACCAGCGCGTCGTTGACGATCTTGACGACCATCTGGCCAGGCGTGACCGACTTGATCACTTCCTGGCCGACCGCCCGCTCGGTCACCTTGTCGACGAACTCGCGGGCGACCGGCAGCGCGACGTCGGCTTCGAGCAGCGCCACGCGCACCTCGCGCATCGCCGAACGGACGTCGTCCTCCGACAACGCGCCGCGGCCGCGGAGCTTGTCGAATACGCCCGAAAGACGATCGCTAAGGCTGTCGAACATCCAAATTCCTTTAAACAACGGGCATGCAAAGACGGAAACGCCGACGGGCGAAACCTCGCCGGTCAGCGTGGACCTGATCTGGGCGATCTCAGTCCGTCATCGATGTCATGTCCGTAAAGACGTGGCGGCCCTTACGCGCAGCGCCGTGGAAGGTCAAGGTCGCGCATCGGAACGCTTGGTCGCCTTCGTGCGTCGTTACGCAGCGATGTCATTGTCATGACAACATTATTAATCCATAGGCCGCCGCCCATGCTGCAACGTACATCCAACGACGCCCGGTCGGTAAAGCCGCTCAACCGCATCCAGGAAAATCTGGTCGCGCGTAACGAGCGTCGCCTGCTGAACTATCTCTGCGAACGGCTGCCCGCATGGGTCATGCCGGATCATCTGACGGGCCTGGCCGTATTCGCCGCTTTCGTGATCGGCCTTGGCTACATCCTTAGCTGGTATGATCCCAACTGGCTGTGGATGTCGGTCGGCTTCTATTTCGTCCACTGGTTCGGCGACAGCCTCGACGGCAGCATTGCCCGTTATCGCAAGATCGAGCGGCCTCGCTTCGGCTACTTCATCGACCACAGCATGGACGCGCTTGGCACCATGATGATGCTCGTCGGGATGGGCATCGGACCATATGTCCGGCTCGACGTCGCCCTGTTTGCGTTGACCGGCTATTTCCTCCTGTCGATGCACACCTTCCTCGCAGCCCGCGTTCTGGGCGAAATGAAGCTGTCGTACATCGCAGCCGGTCCGACCGAACTTCGCATGCTCCTGATCGCCATGACCATCGCCATGTGGGCGACGGGTTGGCGGGAAATCGCACCGACCGACGTCACCCCGTTCGACTGGCTGGTCGGCGGCGTAGCGACGATCCTGACCCTGTTGTTCGTCGGTCAGACGGCGACGACCGCCCGCCGTATCCTGCGCGAAGGCGAAGCCCCCCGCGCCTGAGCGGCGCTTTCACCGGTAGCTGAATTCAGGCTTTGGGCTTGCCCGGACCGCGTGGGCTTTTTGGACCGTTGCCGCTCGGCCGCGGGCCGCGTCCTTCCCCCGGGCCACGCCGACCAGGCGAACGGCGAATGTCGCGACGATCGGTGGGGCCACGACGTTCGCGTTCCGGCACGCGGTCCAGCGGACGCGACTGCTGCATCGTGGCCTTGGGGCCGACGGCATAACCTTCCTTCAACAACTGGGTGAAGGCCGAGCGCACACTCTGCGCAATCGAGTCCTGCACCGCCTTGGGCAGGTCGGCGAAGGCGGTGTTCGGGTGTAGCGATTGCAGGTCGCGCAGCATGACGTTGGGCACGCCCCCCGAACCCTTCTTCACCGCTTCGATCGCGTCGGCGACCGCGGCGAAGATGATGGATTGCATGACGTCGGTGGCGGCTCGCTGCACTTGGAAACTCCATTGATCGGTGCCGAGAAAGTAGACTCGGCGCGTGACGCCTCCTAAGTCGGCGCGCGTGATGCGGCAATTCCACAAGATGCACGGGCTTGGAAACGACTTCGTCGTGCTGGACGGTCGCGTCGATCCGATCGTCATGACCGACGCACTCGCCAAAGCATTGAGCGACCGGCACACCGGCATCGGCTGCGATCAGTTGATCCTGTTGTCGAAAAGCGATGTCGCCGACCTTCGAATGGACATCTGGAACGCGGACGGGTCGGGCGCAGAGGCGTGCGGCAATGCCTTTCGCTGCGTCGTCAAGCTCGCCGGCGCTCACACCATCGAAACCGAAGGCGGTATCGTCGAAGGATCTCTCGGCGAAGACACGGTCGAAGTTACCCTGCCCGCGCCGAGCTTCGGTTGGGACCAAATTCCGCTCGCCTATCCGCTCGACACCGCCGAGCTGCCGATGGCGTGGGACGAGCTGAAGCATCCGATGGCGATCAATGTCGGCAACCCGCATATCGTATTCTTCGCCGACAAGGTCGACGAACGGCGCCTGCGCGAACTTGGCCCCGGCATCGAAACCGACCCGGTCTTCCCCGATCGCATCAACGTCAACGTCGCCCGTGTCGAAGACCACGGATCGCTGACCCTCCGCACCTGGGAGCGCGGCGCGGGGCTGACATTGGCGTGTGGAACCGGCGCCTGCGCCACCGCCGTCGCGGCAATCCGGCAGAAGAAGGCAGCGTCGCCGGTCACCGTCCACATGAAGGGCGGCGACCTCATCATCGACTGGGCGGAAGGCCAACCGATCCGCATGCGCGGCCCCGCGACCCACGTCTTTACGGGCACCATCGACCTTGAGGCTTTCGCCTGATGGGCGCGGAGACGATCACGCTCGGCTGTCGCCTCAATTTCGCCGAGAGCGAGGCGATGCGCGGGCTGGCAGGCGACGATGCGTTGATCGTCAACAGTTGCGCCGTGACCAACGAGGCGGTGCGCCAGACCCGACAGGCGATCCGCCGCGCCCATCGCGAGCGACCCGAACGCAAGATCATCGTCACTGGTTGCGCCGCGCAGCTCGACCCCACCAGCTTCGCGGCCATGCCCGAAGTGGCCAAGGTCATCGGCAATGCCGACAAATACCGCGCCGACGCTTTTGCGAGCGAAAACAGGGTCGTGCGCAGTGACGTCATGACGGCATCTCCACCGCCCGTCGCCGCCGGCTTCCTCGCCAGGGTTCGCAGTTTCGTTGCGGTACAGACGGGGTGCGACCATCGCTGCACCTTCTGTTCGATCTGGCAGGCGCGCGGGGCGAGCCGGTCGCTGCCTTATGAAGCGGTGCGCGAAGCGGTCGTGCGCGAACTGGACGCCGGCGCGAAGGAAATCGTCCTCACCGGCGTCGACATCACCAGTTTCGAAGGCGGTTTGGGTCCGCTGTGCCAGCGCCTGCTAGCCGACCTGTCGAGTCTCAAGCGTCTGCGCCTTTCCTCGCTCGACAGTATCGAGATCGACGACGCGCTGATGGAGCTGGTCGCGGGCGAACCGCGCCTGCTGCCCCACTTCCACCTCTCGCTGCAGGCCGGAGACGACCTCATCCTCAAGCGCATGAAACGCCGCCACAGCCGCGCCGACGCGGTCGCCACCGTCGCGGCGCTCAAGAAGGCACGGCCCGATGTCACCATCGGCGCCGACCTCATCGCCGGTTTTCCGACCGAAAGCGAAGCGGCGGCGCAGAATAGCCGCGACCTCATCCGCGACTGCGACATTGTCGCCGCGCACATCTTTCCCTTCTCGCCGCGCCCCGACACGCCCGCCGCGCGCATGCCGCAGCTGGAGCGCGAGACGGTCAAGGCCCGCGCCGCGCGCCTTCGCGAAATAGCCGCAGACCATCGCAACCGCTGGTTCGATAGCCTGGTCGGCACCCGCCAGAAGCTGCTGATCGAGAACAGCGAGAAGGGCCACGCCGATAATTTCGCCCCCGCCCTTGTCTCCGGATCGAAGCGGGGCGACATGGGTTCGGCATCCATCACCGGTCGCGACGGCGACCTCCTCATCGGGATTTTTGAATGAGTTGGCTTGAGCGCCTGACCGGCGGCTTCAAAAAGACGGCGGACCGGCTGGGCGAGAATATCAGCGGCCTCACCACCAAGGCCGCGCTCGACACGTCGACGCTCGACGATATCGAAGAAGCGCTGATCGCGTCCGATCTTGGCCCGGAAGCGTCGAAGCGCATCCGCGACGCCATCGCCGCTCGCCGCTACGAACAGCTCGACGAGCGCGGTTTGCGGACGATCCTTGCGGAGGAAATCGAGAAGATCCTCGCCCCGGTCGCCAAACCGCTCGACGTGTGGGGCTTTCCGCGCCCGCACGTCATCCTGGTGATCGGCGTCAACGGCAGCGGCAAGACCACCACCATCGGCAAGCTCGGCCATTTGCTCAAGGAACAGGACTATGGCGTGCTGCTCGCCGCCGGCGACACCTTCCGCGCCGCCGCGATCGAACAGCTCAAGATCTGGGGAGACCGCATCGGCGCGCCGGTGATCAGCGGCAAGGAAGGCGGCGATGCTGCCGGCATCGTGTTCGACGGGGTCAAGCAGGCCACTGCCACGGGCATCGACGCGCTGATCGTCGACACCGCGGGGCGCCTGCAGAACAAGGCGCATTTGATGGACGAGCTCAGCAAAGTCCGCCGCGTGCTCGGCCGCCTCAACCCCGAAGCGCCGCACGACGTCATCCTCGTCCTCGACGCGACCACGGGGCAAAATGCGCTCAACCAGATCGAGGTGTTCGCACGCGACGCTGGCGTCACCGGTCTCGTCATGACCAAGCTCGACGGCACCGCGCGCGGCGGGGTGCTGGTCGCGGCAGCGGAAAAGTTCGGCCTGCCGATCCATGCCATCGGCGTTGGCGAAGGCGTCAACGACCTGCGTCCCTTCGATCCCCGCGCGGTCGCCCGCGCCATTGCAGGACTTTCCGAATGACCGCGGCCCCGAACAGCGAACCCACCGGCCTGTCGCGCCTCGCCATCGATCTCGGCCCGTTGCTGGTATTTTTTGCGGTCAATTTTCTCGGCAGCGGTTTCGGCCCGGCCAAGATCTTCATCGCAACCGGCGCTTTCATGGCCGCGATGATCGTGGCGCTGGTCTATTCGGCGATCCGTTTCCGCTACGTGTCGCCGCTGCTTTTGTTTTCGGGCGTGATGGTCGTCATCCTCGGCGGCCTGACGATCTACCTGCACGACGAAACCTTCATCAAGATCAAGCCGACCATCTACTATGCGCTGGTCTCGGGCCTTCTCGCCTTCGGGCTTGCCACCGGCCGCAACCTGCTGAAGGCCGTGCTTGGCAGCACCTATCCCGGCCTCAGCGAAGCCGGCTGGCGCAAACTGACCGTCAACTGGGCGATTTTCTTCGCCGTGATGGCGATGGTCAACGAAGCGGTCTGGCGCAATACCAGCACCGACTTCTGGATCGGCTTCAAAATCTGGGGCGCCATTCCCGCCACGCTGTTGTTCGCAGCCGCCAACGTGCCGATGCTGCTCCGCCACGGCCTCAACGTCGACGACCCCCAACCCACCGAGCCGGGACCCATCGAATGAGCGATCCGATCATCCGCATTTCCAAGCTGCGCAAGGCCTATGCGGGTGGGACGGAGGCGCTGAAGGGCGTCGACCTCGACATTCGCAAGGGCGAGATCCTGGCCCTCCTTGGCCCCAACGGCGCGGGCAAGACGACGCTAATCTCAATCGTTTGCGGCATCGTCACGCCGACGTCGGGCGAGGTGCTGGTCGGCGGCCATGACAACCAGACGCACTTCAAGCAGGCACGCTCGCTGATCGGCCTTGTGCCGCAAGAATTGACCACTGACGCGTTCGAGAGCGTCTGGTCGACCGTCCGCTTCAGCCGCGGCCTGTTCGGCAAGCCCAGGGACGACAAGAAGGTCGAGGACATCCTTCGCCGCCTGACGCTGTGGGACAAGCGCAATGCGAAGATGATGGAACTGTCGGGCGGCATGAAGCGCCGCGTGATGATCGCCAAGGCCTTGAGCCATGAGCCCGACATCCTGTTCCTCGACGAGCCGACAGCAGGCGTCGACGTCGAATTGCGCCGCGACATGTGGGATTTGGTGCGCCAGCTGCGCGCCGACGGGACGACCATCATCCTGACCACCCATTATATCGAAGAGGCCGAAGAAATGGCCGACCGGGTCGGGGTCATCAACCGCGGCGAACTAGTCGCGCTGGGCGACAAGGCCGAGCTGATGGCGCAGATGGGCCAGAAAACGCTCAAGATCGCGCTCGAACCGCCGCTGGAGGCATTGCCGGCAGGCCTTGAGCAATGGGCGCCGGCGCTGGAAGATGACGGCCATACGCTCTGCTACCGCTTCGACAGCCACGCCGAAAATACCGGCATCGCTGGACTGATGCGCACACTCGACAGCCTCGGCATCGGCTACAAGGATCTCAGCACCCACCAGTCGAGCCTGGAGGACATCTTCGTCAAACTGGTCCATTCAGGCGTGGGAGAAGCGGCATGAACTGGACCGGCATCGGCGCCATCTACCGCTTCGAAATGGCGCGGTGGAAGCGGACTCTGTGGCAGAGCGTAGTCGCGCCCGTCATCACCACGTCGCTCTATTTCGTGGTGTTCGGCTCGGCCATCGGCGGGCGGATGAGCGCGATGGACGGCGTGCCATACGGCAGCTTCATCGTCCCCGGACTGATCCTCTTGTCGGTGCTCACCCAGTCGATCTTCAATGCCAGTTTCGGCATTTATTTTCCGAAGTTTACCGGCACTATCTATGAAATGCTCTCAGCACCGATTTCACCGATCGAGCTGGTGACCGCCTATGTCGGTGCGGCCGCCAGCAAGTCGGTTCTGCTGGCACTGATCACGCTGGCGACCGCCTTCCTGTTTGTGCCGGTGACGATCGCCCATCCGCTGCTGATGCTGCTGTTCCTGATCGCGATTTCGGTGGGCTTCTGCCTGCTTGGCTTCACCATCGGCATCTGGGCGAAGAACTTCGAACAGCTGCAGGTCATCCCGCTGCTGGTCGTCACCCCGCTGACCTTTCTCGGCGGCGTCTTCTACGCCACCAGCTCCATCCCCGAACCGTGGCGCACGGTGACGCATTTCAATCCCATCCTGCATCTGGTCTCGGGTTTCCGCTGGACCTTCTTCGAGCTCGCCGACGTGCCGCTGTGGTCGAGCCTGGCCGTCATGGCGGCGGCCATCGTCCTGCCGCTGTCGGCGATCATCTGGGTGTTCAAGACAGGATATCGGCTCAAAAACTAAGGGCGGCAGCCTTTCGGCCACCGCCCTGCAGTCTGGTCGGGATAAACCGGTTCAGCTTTGCTGGTCGGCCCGGCTGGCGCCCTCGCCGTCAAGGTTCTGGCCGACGAAGTCCCAGTTGATGACATTTTCGAGCACGCTCTTTAGATAGTTCGGGCGCGCGTTGCGATAGTCGATGTAATAGGCATGTTCCCACACATCGAGCGTTAGCAGCGGCTTCATGCCGTGAACGACAGGCGTATCGGCATCGTGGAGCGAGGTAATCTCCAGCTTGCCGTTGTTGAGGATCAGCCAGCCCCAGCCGCTGCCGAAATGGTTGGTGCTTTCGGTGGCCAGCTTTTCGAGCAGCGCCTCATGGCCGCCGAAATCGCTGTCAATCATGTCCTTGAGCTTGCCCGAGGGAGCGGTCGACCGCGCCGGCGCCAGGCACTGCCAGAAGAAGCTGTGGTTCCAGATCTGGGCGCTGTTGTTGAACAGGCCCTTGTCGCCGGTGTCTTTCGCCTTCTGGATCACCTCGACCAGCGACGCGCCTTCCAGACCCTTTTCGCCCAGCATGCCATTGGCCTTGTCGATATAGGCCTTGTGGTGCTTGCCGTGGTGATAGTCGAAGGTCTCGGCCGACATAAATTCGCCCAGGGCGTGCTTGGCAAAGGGAAGGTCAGGCAAGGTGAATGGCATCGAACAGCTCCTTCGTTGATAGGTTGCTTACCGAACGCCCCTAGGCCGTGAGCGTTGCAAGTCAACGACCGACCCGCGTCGCAAGGGCGATCAGGCAGGCGCGGTAAGCGACAGTTCGTGGCGTTTCATGGCGTGGCGAAGCTGGTCGTAGCTGAGGCCAAGCGCCGCAGCGGTCGCCCGCTGGTTGTAACGGTTGCGCGCCAGCGCATCCTCCAGCAACGCCTTCTCATAATCCGCGACGGCCGAACGGAAATCGCTGGTGGTGGTCGGAAACGACGATGCGGCCACGTTCAAAGGTGCTGGCGCGTCGTTCGGCGCAGACGGCATGCTAGTCGCCGTGGGGGCAGAGGTCGGCGCCATGCTGGCCATCGGTGCCCATGGCGATGCGAAGGGGTCGAACTGGATTTCGTCGATGGCCCGTTCGGGATCCTCCGCGCGGTAAACCGCACGCTCCACCACATTGCGCAGTTCGCGGACGTTGCCGGGCCATGGGTAGGCCTCCAGTGCGGCCATCGCGCGATCAGAAAAGCCCGGCCAGTTCGGCCAGTCCAATTCGACCGCCATCCGCCGTCCGAAATGCTCGGCCAGCAGCGAAATGTCTCCCTGCCGCTCGCGCATCGGCGGCAGCGTCACGACTTCGAACGACAGGCGGTCGAGAAGGTCGGCCCGGAACCGCCCCTGCTCGACCAGGGTAGGCAAATGCTCGTTGGTCGCCGCGACGATGCGCACGTCGACCTTGATCGGCTTCGACGCGCCGATGCGCGTCACCTCGCCATATTCGACGGCGCGGAGCAGGCGGTCCTGCGCCGGCGACGACAAGGTCGCCAGTTCGTCGAGGAACAGCGTACCGCCGTCGGCCTCCTCGAACCGTCCGTGCCGCGTCTTGGCCGCCCCGGTGAAGCTGCCGGCCTCGTGCCCGAACAGCTCCGCTTCGATCAGATTTTCCGGCAGTGCCGCGCAGTTCATCGTTACCAGCGGCCCCGACCAGCGCTGCGAAAGGTGGTGGAGGCGCTCGGCGATCAGTTCCTTGCCAGTCCCGCGCTCGCCGATCACCAGCACCGGTCGGTTGAGCGGCGCGGCGCGGCTCGCCCGCTCGACCGCGTCGAGAAAGGCGAGGCTTGATCCGACAAATTGATTGGACCGATCCATGGCCCAACATGTGGTGGCAAATCCCACCATCTGGCAAGATTTTTCACACCGCCGTTGGTCGAAAAATCCCTGATTTTCCGGTTTTTCGACCTATTTTTGTTTTTGGCACATTTGCTGCAGAAGGAATTGCGCAACAGGGCGTCCAGTTTGGAGTCATTGAATGGGTATCTTCTCCCGTACTCGGGACATCTTCGCAGCCAACATGACCGAGCTGCTCGACCGTGCCGAAGATCCGGCGCGGATGATCCGCATGATCATTCTCGAAATGGAAGAAACGCTGGTCGAAGTGCGTGCCTCGGCGGCCCGCTCGATCGCCGACAGCAAGGAAATGAAGCGCGCGCTAGTGCGCCTCGACGAGCTGCAGTCGAGCTGGACCGAAAAGGCTCAGCTGGCCTTGTCCAAGGACCGCGAGGACCTGGCCAAGGCCGCGCTGATCGAACGCCAGAAGGCGGCGGACATGGCGCAGGGCCTGAAGGTCGAACTGTCGTCGATCGAGGAAACGTTGAAGGGCTATGAAGTGGACATCGCCAAGCTTCAGGGCAAGCTGCGCGAAGCCCGCGCCCGCCAGAATGCCATCGCGTCGCGCATCGAAAGCGCCGTCACCCGCGCCCGCACCCGCGAAGTGCTGAACGGCAGCCGCACCGATGATGCCTTTTCGAAGTTCGAGCTGCTTGAGCGGCGTGCCGACTTCGCCGAAGGCCGCGCCGACGCACTCGGCATGACCGGGCCCAAGAGCCTGGAAGAGGAAATCGCAGAGCTCCGCGCGACCGAACAGGTCGACGCCGAGCTGGAGGCCATGAAGGCCGCGTTGAAAGCCAAGGGGGCTTAAGTGGACGAAAATCTGATTCCGTTATTTGCCATCGTCACGCTGTTCATCGGCCTGCCGTGGCTGGTGTTCCACTACATCACCAAGTGGAAGACCGCCGCCACCATCAGCAGCTCCGATGAGAAACTGCTCGACGAACTGCACGATGCCGCCCGCCGGCTCGACGATCGCCTCTGCTCGATCGAACGCATCATGACCGCCGAAAATCCCAACTGGCGCCAGCAGTGCCTGCCGCAAGAGCGCCAGCGCCTGCTGAGCGATGGAGAATAAACCGATGCCGCAGCCCGCAAGCCGCACCAAATTCTACCTCGACAAGCGTCACGGCAAGGTGATGGGCGTGTGCTCCGGCATCGCCAACTACACCGGGATGGACGTGTCGCTCGTCCGCATCATGGTGGTCGGCGCCGTGTTCATGAGCGGCGGCAGCATCCTTCCGCTCTACTTCATCGCCGGCTACATCGCCGACGACGAACCGCGCGAACTGGCGCTGGAGAATAAGGAAGACAAGGAATTCTGGCAGGGCGTACGCCAGTCGCCGGCCCGCACGGCCCGCGACATTCGCGGTCGCCTGCGGGAAATCGATCGCCGCCTGGGTGACATCGAAAGCTATGTCACCACCGAAAACCGTAGCCTCGCTCGGGAAATCGAAGAGCTTCGCTGAACATAAATTTTGTAATGGGGGAATGACCGATGGACCCGGAAATGGCCCAAGCGTTCGACTTTCTGCTGCGGATCCTGCCGATGGTGGTGATCATCGTCGGCCTGTCGATCGGCGGCTCGCTGCTGCACACTTGGCTCAAGATCAAGAATGGCTACCCGCTGCAGAATGCGTGGGGAATGGCCATCCATCCGAAGAAGGATGAGGAAACGGTCGAGCGCATTCGCCTGCTGACGACCGAAAATGCGCAGCTTCGCGCCGAGCTCGGCTCGGTCAAGGATCGGCTCGAAACGGTCGAGCGGATCGTCACCGACCAGCCGCTGCGCCTGGCAGCCGAGATCGACCAGCTCAAGATCGGCAAGGGAGGGAATGCCTGATGCAATTCGGTGATGTCGTCGCGCTGCTGATCGTCGTCCTGATTCCGACGGTGTTTCTGTCGTATATGGCCAAGCGCTTCTTCGCGTTCCGCGAGCGGCAGCTGGACGCCGAAACGACGCTGGCGGCGGAAAAGGCGGCGCAATATGCTACCGCCAACGCGGAGCTTGAAGCGCGCGTCAGAGTGCTGGAAAAGATCGTCACGGACGGCGGACTCGAAACCGCCGCCCAGATCGAGGCGCTGCGCGCGCCTCGCCTCACGGTTGGAGACAAGGTGCAGTGAACCCGTTTGAATTCGTCCTGGCGATCATCATCGTCGTCACGATCGGCAAGATCGTCCGTTATCGCATGGGCGACCGCGACGCCTTCCGCCGCGATATTCGCGTCCGTGGACCGGGCATCCACCTGCTCGACGACCGTGACGATCACCCGGCGGAAACCGAGCGACTGAAAGGCGAGGTCCAGCAGCTCAAGGACCGCATCAAGGTGCTGGAGCGGATCGCGGTCGAAAAGGAAGACACGCTGTCGCGCCAGATCGAAGAACTGCGCGACCGTTAAAGGGGGATTGATCGTGGATCTTGGACCGCTCGTTCCGATTGTCGCCATCCTGTCCGGCCTCGGATGGGGTGTGATCGGCCTTCAGAAACGCAAACTGACCATGTCGGCCAACGCCTCAAGCGAAGAAGCAGAGGGGCTTCGTGCTGAAAACCGCAAGCTGGCCGAGCGCATCGCCGTGCTCGAACGGATCGCCACCGACAAGCCGTCGCGGCTGTCTGCCGAAATCGACGGCTTGGCCAGCCTTCCGCCCAGGCGCGAAACGACCGAGTAGCGGTGACAGGCGCGCTCCGGCGCGCTAGGCGCTGGGGCGATGACTGCCTTACCAAGCCTTTCCGACCTGGCCGACGAATATGAGTTCCTCGACAGCGAGGAGCGTTACCGGCTTCTGATCGATCTCGGCCGCAAGCTGGAAGAGATGCCCGACGCGCTGAAGACCGACGCGACCAAGGTCCGCGGCTGTTCAGCATCGGTGTGGGTTTACCCCACCACCCTTCCCGACGGTCGGCTGCATTTCCTCGCCGACAGCAACGCCGCCATCACCAAGGGGGTGGTGGCGCTTGTGCTGGCAGCGGTGCAGGACAAGCCGGCCGCCGAGGTGGCGGAGATGGACGTCGCCGGGGCGCTGGCCCCGTTCGACCTCACCCGCGAGCTTTCGTCGAACCGGACGCAGGGCATTCCCAACATGATCGCGCTGGTCCGCGACACAGCGGCGCGGCTGGCGGCGTGAGCGAAAAGCTGTCTCCCGAGGCCGACGCCGCGCTGCGCGACGGGTTCGACCCCGACCTGTTCTTCAAGCTGGCCAGCAAGGTCGGTCACGGCAAGGCGCTGGGACTTCGCTTCCGGCGCACCGACGGCCCGTTCATCGAGCTGGAACTGCCGTGGCGCGAAGAGCTGGTGGGGGTCGCGGACAGCGGCTATCTGGCGTCGGGCGCGATCATCAGCCTGATGGATACCTGCGCGGGCTCGGCCGTGTGGATCGCGCTGGGCGGGTTCCGGCCGCTGGTGACGATCGACCTGCGGCTCGACTATTATCGCCCGGCGCTAAAGGGCGAGACGGTGATCGCGCGCTGCAGCTGCGACAAGCTGACCCGCCAGATCGCCTTCGTCAGCGGCTTCGCGCACACCGGCGACCCCGATCGGCCCGTTGCGCGCGCGACCGGCAGTTTCATGATCAACCCTTGACGGGCTTGCGTTCCTCGGCCGTTTTCAGGACCTCATAGGCAGCCTGGATCGCCTGGAAGCGCTTGGCCGCTTCCTCGTCGTCGCGATTGGTGTCGGGGTGGTTGGCCTTCGCAAGCTTGCGGTACGCAGCCTTGATCGCGACGAAGTCCGCGTCGCTCTCCAGTTCCAGCACCGACAACGCCCGCATCTCGTCGCGGCTGCGGGTGCCGTCCCCTGCCCCGCCCCAGGCATAGTGGGCGCTCTTGCGATAGGCCGACGCGCTGCTTTCCTCGTCGGCGGCGCGGCGGGCCGCTTCCTCGGCAGTGAGGCCGGCGAAGTAGTTCCAGTTCTTGTTATACTCGGCTGCATGGGCTTCGCAGAACATCCAGCGGTCGGGGCTGTTGGGCGCCTTGGGCGCGGGCCGGTCGCCCGGCTCGTTGCAGCCTTCGCGGTCGCACAGGCGAACCTGGGTCGCGGCACGACCCTTGGCGCCGTAGGGGCGCCAGCGGGGAAAACCCCAATCGTCGGTTCGCGTTTGCCGAGCCATCACTTCCTCAACTAGTGACGCGCGGCCCGGTTCGCCAGCGCGTTAGAGACAAAAAGAGCCAGGGGACCTGTAAGCCGGGTTCTGTCCACCGCTTTCGCGGATGGGCGACCATTCCTCTAGGATGCGGATTGCTCCGCATCTCAAGCGACCAACCCGGGTGCCGGGGCCGGAACAGGCCCATTTGGCACCCCTATTCGGTCTTGCACCCGGTGGGGTTTACCGTGCCGCGAATGTTGCCACCCGCGCGGTGCGCTCTTGCCGCACCCTTTCGACCTTACCCGCCCGAAGACAAGGCGGTTTGCTTTCTGTGGCACTTTCCCTCGCCACCGAAGTGGCGGCCGGGCGTTACCCGGCACCGTCGTTCCGTGGAGCCCGGACTTTCCTCGCCTCACCGAAATGAGCCGCGGTCGCCCGGTCCCCTGGCCGGGATGCATATAGCGATGCTTCTTAAGTTCACAAACTGCTCACGAACGGCGCGTTTTTGCGCGGTGTGCGTGAATTTAAGGCATTGGGTGCGTCGCGGTCGCAGAATCCCACAGAAACTTGAATCCGACAGATTGGAAGAGCCAAGCTAAAATAGTTGCAAACTGACTGTGCTGTAGGACAGCATAAATCGAATGCAATCAAACTAGCTTCTGCGACTAGACTAACAGAAAGTCTGCTATCTTAATACTTTCCTTCACGAACATTTAGGTAGCATAAGATATGGAACCGGATTTTTCCGATGCGAAGGCGCTCCTATCCAGGGCAAAGAGGCATTACAACGATTTCAATCAAGCTGTGCACGGAAAAGGGCTCTCCACGCTTTGGAAGCACAGCGAGTCCTTTGACCCTCGTTCTTTTGAATGGTACTATAGCTTAACGATAGATCGACAGCGATTGATCGAAGCAAAACCGACACTGGCCGACGCCGCCAACAATGTTGTTTCCGCACTTGACCACGTGATTTCGGCGGTCGCAAAGCCACTCAACGCCAAGCGAGACGGGCTATATTTCCCGCGCCCTTCTCCACTGTATTTTCAAAAGGATTTGAAGGGCATTTCAAAGCGAATTGGCATAAAGTTCGCTAACGTAATCGATATCGTTCATCGGACCAGGTATGAACGTGCGCATGTACAGGCCGCTCGCGAAATTGCGAATTCTGGGAAACACTGGGAACTTCCACTCGCAAACGGTTCGCTCGTTGCGGTAGCTTTGCATTTGCCGACAGGTCAGAGAATTATCTCACTCCCAGAACACGCCTTCAGGGATCAGACGTCGCACGAATATTACCGGGATCGAATTCGCTTGCCTAATGTGGCCCGCAGCATTGTAATCGGCCAACGCGTGGAAGGGTTATCTAAGGATTTGCCTGCCAGCCCCGACAGCATATTTCCTTGCGCGTTTCGCTACGTAGAAGCCATCATTGACGCCATGGAGCGAGCGGCCTTTGGAGGCATAATTATTAAACACGGGGGCAAAGCGGTTGATATTTGAGGCGTTTGGAGGGTCTAACTACCGATGGCCCTAAGCCGGCAAGATTACTGCGGCCTCGGCAGCAGAAGCGCCAGCAGCTTCGCTCGGCACTCCCCGTCGATGATGCCGTCGATGAGGTCCGGGCGGAATCGCCGCTGGAAGGCGATCACCGCCTTTTGCGGGTCGGTGACTTCATAGCCGAAGCGTTCCAGCGCGAGCAGGAAGCCGGCGTCGGTCCAATAAGGGTCCATCAGGTCTCGCGTCGGGCTCGGCAGCGCCAACCGGCGCTTGGCCAGTTCCCACCAGGGGAAGAGTTCGCCCGGGTCTTCCTTGCGGGTCGGCGCGATGTCGCTGTGGCCGACGATGTTGCCGCGGGTGATGCCGTGGCGGCTCTTGACGTCGTTGACGAGGCCCATCACCGCCGCGACCTGTTCATCCGGGAATGGCCGGTAGCCGAATTCATGGCCGGGATTGACGATTTCGATGCCGACACTGGCGCTGTTGACGTCGGTGATGCCGCGCCAATAGCTTTTGCCCGCGTGCCAGGCGCGCTTGTCCTCTTCGACCAGCTGGACGATCTGGCCATCTTCCAGCACGCAGTAATGGGCGGAAACCTTGGCCTCGTCGGAGGTCAGCCGTTGCAGCGCGCTCTCCGCATCGACCATGCCGGTGTAATGCAGCACGATCATCGAGACCGGCAGCTTGCGCTCGTCGAAATTGGGTGAAGGGCGCTGCGTCACGTCCATGGCGCTGTAGGGCCATGAAGCGCGGTCAGGGTCAAGCCCTAGCGGTCGCCCGTCGTTCGATCGGCTGTTCGGGCAGGCGGTAAAGCCCGCGCGCCGACGGATCGGCTTCGAAGCGGCGGGTCTGGCCGATGACCGTTTCCCCTGCCCCCATCATCAGCCAGCCGTCCGGCGCCATCGCGTCGGCGATCCGGTCGAACACCTGCGCCTTGCGCTCTCCATTGAGGTAGAGGAGCACGTTGCGGCACAGGACGATGTCGAATTCGCGCGGGTGCGGCGCGGGTTCGAGCAGGTTGTGGACCTGGAAGCGCAGGTTCTTGCGCAGCGGTTCGATCGCGCGCCAGCCGTCGGGGGTTTCTTCGAACCAGCGGATCATCTGGGCGATGCCGAGGCCGCGCTGCACTTCGAACTGGGTATACATGCCTTCGCGGGCGCGCTTGACGGCGGCTTCGCTGACGTCAGTGGCCATGATGTCGATCGTCCAGCCGGTCCAGCGCATTGGGTCTTCGGCGAACATCATGGCGAGCGAATAGGCTTCCTGGCCCGTCGAACAGCCGGCCGACCAGATGCGAATCTTGCGGCTGGCGGCGCGGCGCTGCTGGAGTTCGGGAAGCGCGGACTTGGCGAGCAGGTCGAACGGCGCGCGGTCGCGGAAGAAGTAGGTCTCGTTGTTCAAGAGGGCCTCCACCACCTGGCTGGCGAGCGCGGGTTCGCGGCCCATCACCAGGATCGTGATCAGTTCGTCGAGCGTCGGGATGCCGCGATCGCGCAGGATCGAGGCGAGCGCAGTCTCGATCCGCCAGCGACGGTTCATCGTCAGCTGTTGTCCGGTACGGGCTTCGAGCAGTCCGGCGAGGATCCGGCTGCTGCTGTCACTTACTTGCACAGGGCCTCCTGGACCATAGACGCTACGCGACGCGCGATCTTGTCGGGCGGAAGGATGGCGCTGGCGAGGCCAGCGTCGGCGATCGAGCGCGGCATCCCCCATACCGCGCTGCTCGCCTCATCCTGCGCGATGACCGCGCCGCCCTTCGCGACGAGACGCCGCGATCCTTCCAGCCCGTCGCGGCCCATGCCGGTCAGCACGATGCCCAGCGCGGACGAACCCAATACGTCGCCGGCCGACGCCAACATCGGATCGACCGAGGGCATGCAGCCGCTCGACGCCTTCACCTTCGACAGGCGGACGACCAGCTTGTCGCCGATCTGGTCGACGATGAGGTGCGCGTCGCCCGGCGCGACGACGATACGATCGGGAAGCAGGCGCATGCCGTCTTCCGCGACCAACGCGTCACGGCCGGCCGCGGTCGCCAGCTGACGGGCGAAGACCTGCATGAACGGCGGCGGCAGATGCTGGGTGACCAGGATCGGAACGCCGACCGTCGGCGGTAGCTGGTCGAAGAAGGTCGCCAGCGCGTGGATGCCGCCGGTCGAGGCGCCGATCGCGATCAGGCGGATGCTGCCGTCCGACAGAGGGCGCAGCGCCATCGGCCGGGGCTTATCAAGGGTCGTGCCCGCCTCCCGAGGGTTGGCGGCGAGTGCGCGAAGCTTGCCCAGCAACACTTCGGAAAAGCGGCCGTTGAACCGGCCGGTGCCGGGCTTGGGCAAGGTGTCGGCCGCTCCTAACGCGAGGGCGGCGACAGTTTCCTCCGCCCCTTCTTCGGCGAGCGAGGAGACGATCAGAACCTGCGCGCCGTTGGCGGCCTTGAGGATGCCAGGGATCGACTTCAAACCGCCTGCGCCCGGCATTTCCAGGTCGAGCAGGACGACATCGACCGACACATGACCCAGCGCGATGATCGCGTCTTCGGCAGTCCCGGCGACGCCGACGATCTCGAAATCCGGGTCGGTGTGGATCATGCGCGACAGAACCGCGCGCGCGACCATCGAGTCATCGACGATCATCAGCCTGATCGGCCGGCGCGATGCGCTGGCGGGCCCGGCATCGCCGGTCCGCTTCGAGGCGAGAGCGCCCTTCACGCGGATCCGGTCAGGCGACGCCGACGAGTTGCAGCTTGATGTGGAGCGTTTCGCGGTCGAACGGCTTCATCACATATTCGTCCGCCCCGGCTTCGAGGGCGGCGCGGATGTGCGCCATGTCGTTTTCGGTGGTGCAGAAGACGACCTTGGGCTGGTCCTCATGCCCGCGCTGGCGCAAAAGCTTGAGGAATTCCATGCCGCTCATCACGGGCATGTTCCAGTCCAGCAGGACGACGTCCGGCATCTTGGCTTCGCAACGGTCGAGCGCTTCCTTGCCGTCACCCGCCTCGTCCACCTGAAATTCCAGGGTTTCGAGAATGTGGCGAGCAACCTTGCGGATCACCTTGCTGTCATCGACGATAAGGCAGGTTTTCATAGACTCTTCCGTTTCCAATCTTGGGACGGTGTTAGCGGATAAGGGTAACCAAGGGCTTAAGCCGCGCGTGCTTCGACGGACGGGCCGGCAATCAATTTTTCGATGTCGACCAGCAGCAGCGGGCCTTCATCGGTCTCGACCATGCCTTGCGACACGCGTTCCCAGCCCTGCTCCATCGGCGCGCGCACAGGCGCTGGCTCGGACAGGGCTTCGAACACGTCTTCGACGACGTCGACGGTCAGCGCGTAATGATGACCTTCGATCTCAACCACCGCGGCTTCATGGATTCCGGCGCTGGTAAGGTCGGTGGTGCCGAGTTCGAGAGAACGGCGGCAGTCGATAACGGTGAGGACGCGGCTGCGCAGCGCACTCAAGCCCGCGATGTGCGCCGGGGCGCGCGGCACCGGGATCAGCGCTTCCAGTTCGACCACGCTTTCGACCGCGGCGGCGGGCAGCGCGACGCGGCTGCCGGCGATGGAGACGATCAACAGAAGCTCGTTCATCAGGCCCTCCCCGCGCCCGCGGCCTTGAGCGCAATCAACAGGCCCGCGCGGTCGTAACGATAGATACTGTCGGCGCCGTCGGCGGCGTCCGGGTTGGTGGCGAGACGCAGCACCTTCCCTGAGCGATCGCCTTCGACCTTGGTGCCGTCGGATACGATGGTGATATCGGCATCGGCCTCATCGCTCTCACCGATGACGGCATAGCCCGCGGCCTCGACGATCGGGCGCAGCATGTTCTGCATCCAGGCGTCGCCTTCGGGCATGCGGCAGATCATCGTCCGGCGCGGCGCGGCCGAAGCGCCGACATGTTCGGCGAACAGCCAGTGCGCGTCGATCAGCTCGGCCGGCTCGCCGCCGATCAGCGCCACGCCATGGACCTGGCCCGGAACATCGGCGGGAATGACCTTGTGGTCGAGGGTCATCAGGTCGATGACCTCGCGGAAGGCATAGCCGATTTCGTGGACGCCGTCGTTGATGCGGAAGACGCGGACCTTGTCGCCGAATTCGGCTTCGTCGCGTACGCCAGCCAGCGGCAGAATGGTCTCGCCCAGCTGGACGCGGAGCTGCCCCGCGGCGTTGCGGATCGCATCGCGCGAAACTTCCTCGATACGGTCGACCACGCCGAGGCGCAGCGCGCGCCGTTCGCCGCCCAGCGAGCGGAACAGCAGGACCGGGATTTCATTGTTGTTGGCCGCAACCGGCGCGTCGGCGATGCGCGAGCTGCGTTCGGTCGTGTCGAGCTTGACCCCGCCCACGGCGGCGATGCCGGCCGGGTCGAACAGCAGGATCGGGCTGCCGTCGTCGGCCAGCGTGGTGCCGGCGTAAAGGCCGGTCGCCATCACGGCTGGCGCGGCGGGCTTTACCACCAGCTCTTCATGATCGTGAATCCTGTCCACCGCGAGCGCATAGACGTCCGCGCCGGCCGGACGGAGGACGACCAGCGTGCGGTCGTTGTCGGCGACATCGCTCGGCACGCCGAGCACATCGGCAAGGGCCACTTCGGGGACACGGCGACCGCGGATGGTCGCGATCCCTGCCCCACCCACGACATCGAGCGTGACGCTGGTACCGTTGACCCGCACGATCTCTTCGATCGACGAGCGCGGGATGGCGAAATGCTGGCCGCCGATCGAAACGGTAAGCGCCGGAATGATGGTCAGGGTCAGCGGCACGCGCAGCGTCATCCTGGTGCCCTTGCCCGGGGTCGAATCCACCTCGACCACGCCGCCGATCTTTTCGACGTTGGAGCGGACCACGTCCATGCCGACGCCGCGGCCGGAAATGGCGGTGACCTGCTGGGCCGTCGAAAGGCCCGCTTCGAAGATCAGGGCCAATTGTTCGGAGCGCGACAGGCCTGCCGCCGTATCACGATCGATGACGCCGTTCGCGAGCGCCTTTTCGACCAGCCTTTGACCGTCGATGCCCTTGCCGTCATCGACGATGTCGATGAGGATCTGGTTGCCCGACTGGCGCGCCGACACGCTGAGCAGGCCAATTTCGCGCTTGCCCGCCTTCAACCGGTCGCCCGGCGCTTCGATGCCATGATCGACCGCGTTGCGGATGATGTGGGTCAGCGGATCGCGGATCATCTCGATCATCTCGCGGTCCAGTTCGACGTCACCGCCGTCGATGTCGACCATCACCTGCTTGCCCAGTTCGCTCGACAGGTCGCGGACCATGCGCGGCAGGGCAACGAAAAGGTTCTCGATGCGCTGCATGCGGGTGCGGGTGATGGCATCGCGCATTTCGGCGATGATGCCCGACAGCCGTTCGAAGGCGCCATCGACCGCGACGTCGCCGGTCGATTCGCGCAGGCGGCGGGCCA
This sequence comes from Sphingomonas jaspsi DSM 18422, assembly GCF_000585415.1. Classification (NCBI taxonomy): domain Bacteria; kingdom Pseudomonadati; phylum Pseudomonadota; class Alphaproteobacteria; order Sphingomonadales; family Sphingomonadaceae; genus Sphingomonas; species Sphingomonas jaspsi. The sequence continues at coordinate 1,873,491 of NZ_KK073876.1, forward strand.
GCTCGTTGCGGGCCAGCACCATGTCGCTGACGCCCGACATCACGCGGTCGAGCAGTTCGACCGATAGGCGGATGGTGCGCGGCGCACCGCCGGCGTTGCGGGGGCCATTGTCGACGGCGACCGCGACGGTGGCGACCGGGGTCGCGCCGTCGACGCCGGGTTCGAGCGCGTCGATCAGCGGTTGGTCGTCGCCAACCGGCATATCCTCGCCCGCGTCGATCGCGGCGATCATGTCGCCGATGCGGTCGATGACGGCGAGTACGGCGCTGACCAGCGCGGGATCGGGCGAGCGACGGCCGGCGCGGCAATCGGCCAGCGCGTCTTCGGCAGCGTGGCTGAGCGCCTCAAGTCGGGGGAAATCGAAAAAGCCGCAATTGCCCTTCACCGTGTGGACAAAGCGGAAAATGCTGTCGAGGCGGGCGCGGTCGTCGGGCGATGCTTCCCAGGCGACAATTTCCCCGCCCAGGGCTTCGAGCATTTCCCGGCATTCGGCCACGAAATCGGCAATCAGGTCGTCCATTGGCGATAAGCCTTCGCGTTCAAACGTTCGCGGACTTCTATGACGCCAAGGAGTTAACGCCCCGTTATCTGTAACGCGGTGACTTTAATTGGGCAGCGTGACACCGATCAGCAGCACTTCATCGGCGGGATCGTTGAGCTGGATCGAACCACCCGCCTGACTCGCAAGGCTGTGGGCCAGCCATGCCCCGGCCGCGCGCGGTTCGACCTCGCCGCCGCTGTGGCCTTGCGCGATAACTTCGCGCAGCTTGGGGTCGAGCAGGATGCGCGGACCTTCGGCGCGGATGACCATTTCGAGCGCGCCGTCGCGTTGTTCCGCGCCGACGTCGAGCCGGCCGCCGCGAACCAGCGCGTCGCCGGCGATCATGCCGAGATTGAGCAGAAGCTTGACCGCGCCCTTGGCCATTTTCTCGTCCGTGACCATCCAGCCGAGGTCGATGCGCTTGTCGGCGCCGTAGAGGCCTTCGAGCGCGGTGCGTGCCTCGCGCGTATCGATTTCATCGCCGAACCCGCCGCCCGCACCGAAGGCGAGGCGGAAGAATTTGAGCTTGTTGGCGCTCGCCCGTGCGCTTTCGGACAAGAGCTCCATGCAACGTTCACGCATATCCGGGTCCTGCTCATCGGCGAGCAGTTCGATACCGTTGTTGAGTGCGCCCACCGGGGAAAGCAGGTCGTGACAGAGCCTGGAGCAGAGCAGGCTGGCAAGATCGATGGCGTCCATGGCGGATTTCCATGCTTGTTTGCGGCGCGCGAGGCAAGTGGCGCCGCCCATTGAAACGGTCCGCAGCCGTCCCATATCGAGCATAATGTCGGGGGGTCGTCAGATCGTTGAAGTTGCGCTGGGCGCGGAGCAGGCCGGATGGCGGCTCGACCGCGCGCTTGCCGCGCAGGTGCGGACGCTGTCCCGCGAACGGCTGAAGGTGCTGACCAAGGCCGGCGCCCTCACCCGCGACGGCGAAGCGGTGCGCGATCCGGCGATCAAGGTGAAGGGCGACGAGCATTTCACGCTTGCCATCCCCGATCCCACGCCCGCTCATAACAAGGCGCAGGATATCCCGCTGGTCATCGCGTACGAGGATGAGCATCTGCTGGTCGTCGACAAGCCCGCCGGGCTGGTGGTCCACCCGGCGGCGGGCAACCTCGACGGGACGCTGGTCAACGCCCTGCTCCACCATTGCGGCGGGTCGCTGAGCGGCATTGGCGGCGTGGCGCGACCGGGCATCGTCCACCGCATCGACAAGGATACGTCCGGGCTGCTGGTGGTCGCCAAGCATGACCTCGCCCATGAAGGGCTGGCCAAGCAATTCGCCGACCACAGCATCGATCGCCGCTACCTGGCGATCGTATCGGATGTCCCGCGCTTTGCCGAAGGCGTCGTCGATGCCCCCCTCGCCCGCTCGTCCTACGACCGCAAGAAGGTCGCGATCGTGCCGGAAGGGCGCGGCAAGCGCGCGGTAACGCACTGGAAGAAGCTGACTAACCTGAAGGGTGCAGCGCTGGTCGAGTGCCGGCTCGAGACCGGGCGAACCCACCAGGTGCGCGTTCACATGGCCTCGATCGGTCATCCGCTGGTCGGCGATCCGGTCTACGGACGGACCCGCAAGGCGCACAAGGAGTTGTTGAAAGAGCTGAAATTTCACCGCCAGGCACTGCACGCGGCCCATCTGGGCTTCGTCCATCCGGTCACGAAAAGCCGTTTGTCGTTCGACAGCGCCCTTCCGCCGGATATGCAGCAACTGTTCAAGAGACTTGGTGTATAAGGGATAACAGGGTAAGGGACGCCGCTTGTGCGCCACTCACCCACTGGGAGTGAACGAAACGATGGCGAATGCGACGAAGGTTGTGTCGATCCCCGCATCTGGCGGCGAAGACGGGCTCAACCGTTACCTGGCCGAGATCAAGAAATTCCCGATCCTGGCGCCGGAAGAAGAATATATGCTGGCCAAGAGGTGGCGTGAGCACAACGACACGGATGCCGCCGCGCGCCTCGTCAACTCCCACCTCCGCCTCGTCGCCAAGATCGCGATGGGGTACCGCGGCTATGGCCTGCCGGTCAGCGAACTGATCAGCGAAGGCAATATCGGCCTGATGCAGGGCGTGAAGAAGTTCGAGCCGGACCGGGGCTTCCGCCTCGCCACCTACGCCATGTGGTGGATCCGCGCCTCGATCCAGGAATTCATCCTGCGCAGCTGGAGCCTCGTGAAGATCGGCACCACCGCCGCGCAGAAGAAGCTGTTCTTCAACCTTCGCCGGATGAAGAACCAGATCGACGCGTTCGACGAAGGCGACCTGAAGCCGGAGCATGTCCGCAAGATCGCCAACGACCTCGGCGTGACCGAGGAAGAGGTGATCAGCATGAACCGCCGCATGGGAATGGGCGGCGATACGTCACTCAACGCCCCGCTGCGCGATACCGAAGGCGAAGGCCAATGGCAGGACTTCCTGGTCAGCGACGAGCCGCTGCAGGACGAACTGCTCGCCGATGACGAGGAACGCAAGGTCCGGCACGAATTGCTGCTGGAGGCGATGGACAGCCTCAACGACCGCGAAAAGCACATCCTGACCGAGCGCCGCCTCATCGACGAACCCAAGACGCTGGAAGACCTGAGCCAGGTCTATGGCGTGTCGCGCGAGCGCATCCGCCAGATCGAGGTGCGGGCGTTCGAAAAGCTGCAGGCCGCGCTGATCCGCCTGGCGGGCGAGCAAAGGCTGCTTCCGGCGGCCTGAACCCGCGCACTCTGCGGTCCTCCCCTCTGGACAGAGCGATTGCGATGCGCCAGCGTCGCAGCCTCTGTCGGAGGAAACGCGCATGGACAGTCTGACCACCGAAATCCTCGCCACCAGCAACCGGTGGATGCAGGCCTGGATCGACAAGGACGGGACGACGCTGGAAGCCATCCTCGCGCCCGATTTCGCGCTCGTATACGGCGACGCCGCGACCCATCGCTTCGAGCGCGCCGCCTGGCTGGAACTGGCGCTGGGCGACTATCATTGCCATTCCATCACCTACCATAACGTACGCGTGCGCCGCATCACGGCCGACGTCGTCGTCATGTCGTCGATCGCCGAGATCGACGCCGATATCATCGGCGAAGAGCGGACGGGCAAGCTGTTCATCGTCGACTTGTGGCGCCGCAACGCGGTGGGCTGGCAAGTCTGCGCCCGCTACACCTCACGCGCCGGGGCGATGGAAGCGAGCGTGAAGGCGCTGATCGACCATTAGGTCCATCCTCGCCTAACGCCTTCTAATCGATAAGCCGACAACGCCGGTGCGGTAAGTCTTCCGCGTCAGCTGCGTAATAACCTAGCGTGTGCGCTTCGGCCGTTATGATTGAAAAAGCGAAGCCCGCCGGCATGTTTACGCCCGCTTTGTTTATTCAGCCGAATTGTCATAGCGTTGCGAGGGGATGATAGGCGGCGGCAGCCGTCAATGCAGGGGGGGCGCGTGTTGACGAACGACCGGCAAGGCGGACTTGCACGATTTTCGGACCTTCATCGCTGGATGCTGATCCCGATGATCATCATGCAGCTGGGAATCTTCTACGATTATTGGGGCGATTTCAGTGACAACGCCTGGCCGGTCCATATCCATTATTGGACGGCGACGCTTTGGTACCTGTTCCTGATCGTTCAGCCCTACTTCGCCACCCATGGCCAAATGGCGCGTCACCGCACCTACGGTATCATCGGCATGTTCCTGGCTGGAGGCGTCGCGATGACGGCGCTGGCTTCGCTCAATCGCGACATGATCAGCGCGGAACGATCGGCACAGTCACCCGAACAGTTCGGACCGTTCGAGCCGTGGTTTTTCTATGGCGTTGCCGTCATCGAATTCGTGATGATGGCGTCCTTCATCGTCGCCGTCATCCAGGCCATACGCCATCGCAAGTCGCTGGCCGACCACAGCTGGTGGCTTCTCTCGACCGTGTTCATCATCATGATGCCGTCGCTGGGCCGCGGTCTCATCTTTGTCGATGCGGCATTTCTCGGTCGAACGGGACCGGAGGTCGCGACACAGCCTATCTACGCGACGAGCGCCATCATTATCCTGCTGATCCTGTGGGCGGCCCGACGGTATGGCCGGATCAACCATCCCGCGACCTGGCTCGCGATTGGCGTCAACATCCTCAACGTCGCGGTCGAGCCGATCGGTCGCACGCCGTGGATCCAGCATGCCTTGCAAGCGATCATAAAGGCCTGACGACAAACCGTTAGGGGCGCACGGCGCGCCCCCCTTGCATTCTCCCCTCAAGAGTCCGACGGTCGACGTTTGGAGAGCGCCAGCCGCCTCCCGCGCGACTCGCGCCCCCGCCTGAGATCGACGGAGGAAGGAGAGTCGCATGCCTCAATCAGCACAAGGAACCCTATCCAACGGCACGAGGGTCATCGCGCTGGTCGGACCGGCCGGCGCGGGCAAGACCAGTCTCGCCGAGGCGCTGCTGTACGCCAGCGGGACCATCGACCGGCAAGGGTCGGTCGCCAGCGGATCGAGCATCGGCGACAGCAGCGCGGAGGCGCGCCAGCGCGGCGGCTCAACCGAAACCAATCTCCTCCATTTCAGCTACCTCGGCGACAAGTTCGCGATCATCGATGCGCCCGGTTCGGTCGGGTTCGCGGCCGATGCGGCGCGCGGTATCGCGGTCGCCGACGTCGCCATCGTCGTGGTCGATCCCGATCCGGCCCGTGCGGCGCTCGCCGCCCCGGCGCTCAGGACGCTCGACGAGCTTGGCATCCCCCACCTCATTTTCGTCAACCGCATCGACCAGGCGCATGGCCAGATCCGCGACCTGCTGACGGCGCTGCAGCCGATGAGCGTATCGCCGCTGATCGCCCGCCAGATCCCGATCCGCGAAGGCGACAAGATTACCGGCTTCGTCGATCTGGCGCTGGAGCGCGCCTTCCATTACGAGCCGGGCAAGCCATCGACGCAAATCGACATTCCCGCCGACCTCGCCGACCGCGAGGCGAGCGAGCGCACCCATATGCTGGAGCAGCTGGCCGACCATGACGACAAGCTGCTCGAACAATTGCTGATGGACGAAACGCCCGAAGCCGGGACGATCTTCGCCGACCTGGCGCATGAGACCGCCGACAACCTAGGCGTGTCGGTGCTGTTCGGCTCGGCGCACAATGGCTGGGGCGTGCGGCGGCTTCTGAAGGCGCTGCGTCACGAAGCGCCGGGGCCGGACGCGACCGCAGCCCGGCTGGGCGTCGATGCCCCTGCCCTCCATGCCTTCAAAATCTATCACGGCGGGTCGGTCGGCCGCCTCGCCTACGCCCGCGCGCTTGGCGGGTCGATCAGGGAAGGTAGCGATTACAAGAGCAGCGGGGGCGACCATGGCCGGCTCGGCGCGCTGTTCGGCGTGCAAGGCGACAAGACCATCAAGACCAGCGAAGCCGCCAACGGCGACATCGTCGCCGCGGCCAAGGTAGACGCGGTGCGTTCAGGCGAATGGCTCGGCGCGGGCAAGCTGCCGCCCCCGGTCGACGTGGGCCATGTCAGCCGCAATTGCGCGCTGGCGATCGAACCGGCCGATCGCAAGGACGATGTGAAGCTGTCGGGCGCGCTTGCACGCCTGATCGAGGAAGACAGCAGCCTGCTCCTCGAACATGACGAGGCGGCGCATGAAATCCGCCTCAAAGGCGTCAACGACGAACATCTCAAGACCACGCTGGCCAAGCTGAAGCGCCGTTACGGCGTCGAGGTGAAGCATCGCGCGCCGACGATAGGTTACCGCGAAAGCATCCGCCGCCCGGTGACCCAGCACGGCCGCCACAAGAAGCAGTCGGGTGGGCACGGCCAGTTCGGCGACGTCATCATCGAGGTCGCGCCGCGGGGTCGCGGCGAAGGCTTCGCGTTCGGCGAGCGCATTCATGGCGGCTCGGTCCCGCGCCAATATATCCCGGCGGTCGAGGACGGGGTGAAGGAAGCGATGGCCAAGGGCCCGCTCGGTTTCCCCGTGGTCGACGTCGGGGTGACGCTGACCGACGGCAGCTATCATAGCGTCGACAGCAGCGAACTGGCGTTCCGGCTGGCGGGGCGCCTCGCGATGCAGGAAGCGTTGGCCGCCGCGCAGCCGCACCTGCTCGAGCCGGTGCACAAGCTGACCATCGTCACGCCGTCGGCTGCGACCAGTCGTGCCTCGTCGGCTGTTGCGGGCCGGCGCGGACAGATGCTGGGCATGGGCCCGCGCGACGGCTGGACGGGATGGGATCGGATCGAAGCGCTGATCCCTGAAGCGGAGCTCGACGGGCTGGAGGCGGAACTGAGATCCTTGAGCCAGGGCCTTGCGACCTACGAGGCCGAGTTCGACCATCTGGCCGAACTCAACGGCACGCTGGCCGACAAGGTGGTGAAACAGCGGGTGTCGGAACCCGCCTGAGGAGCGCACGACGCGCGGAGGGGAGCGCGGCCGCTAGAGCGTTTCGACGCACATCAGCGGCCGCCACCCCGGCGCGCCATGCTCTTCCCCGAAATCCTCCGGAAAGGGTTCGCCGGCATGGATGCCGCCCTGCACGAAAATGGCGGCGAAGCCCTGTGCGATCGCGCCAGCCATGTCGTTGCGCAGGCTGTCGCCGACCATGACGACGGTGTCGCGTGGCGGATTGCCGGCAAGGGCCAGGGCCGTATCGTAGATCGGCAGATGCGGCTTGCCATACCATGCCACGCGCCCGCCCATGGCTTCATATCGGTCGGCCAGCGCGCCCGGACACACGAAGCGTTCGCCGAGGTGGACCACGACCCGGTCGGGATTGAGGCAGTGGAACAGGACGTCGCGGTCGAGCCAGTCGTGCATGGCCGCTTCATAATCGTCGACCGAATGGTGCCATTCGTTGAGACCGGCCGCGGCCAGTTCGGTCCAGCCCGTATCGACCATCCGGACGCCGCGCACCTCCAGATCGGCCCGATCTTCGTCGGTGCCGAGGAAGCCGACGGGGCGCACAGGGTCGGTGAGCGCACGGATGCCGGCTTCGCCGCTCGACGTCACCGCGTGGAAGCTTTCGCGTGCAAGTCCCTTGGAAAGAAGGGCGCGTTCGACCCGTTCGGCCGGACGCGGCGCGTTGGTGACGAGCACCACCCGCCGTCCCTCGCCCGTCCAGCGCTCGAGGCGCTCGCGGACGCCGGGAAATAGCGCACCGCCCCCGTGCAGGACGCCCCAAACATCGCACAGGATGGTGGTGTAATGCGGATCGAGATCGTCGAGGGTCATGCTGGGCCAACTGCCCGCCCGGGCGCCCGGTTGCAAGCACCTCGCCTTGACCTCGCCTGCCCGAGCGGCTTGGGTGGTGCAAACGATAACCGGAGGGGCGCTTTGGCCAAGAAACTTACCCGCTACATCCTGTTTGCGCTGGTGCTGGGCGTCATCGCGGGTTGGGCGATCAATGCGTCGATCGACAATGGCACGCCCGAAAGCGCGGCGCAGCTGAAGCAGATCGCCGAATATCTTGGCATCATCACCACCCTGTTCCTGCGCCTCATCAAGATGATCATCGCGCCGCTGGTGTTCGCGACGCTGGTAGCGGGGATCGCGCATATGGGCGACACGGCGGCGCTCGGCCGCGTCGGCGCCAAGAGCCTGGCATGGTTCGTCGGCGCGACCATCGTGTCGCTGACGCTGGGGCTGGTGCTGGTCAATACGCTGCAGCCGGGCGTCGGCCTCGACCTTGCCCTTCCGCCGGTCGACGCAGCCAGCGGCATCGAAAAGAGCGCGTTCACGCTGAAGGAGTTTATCACCCACGTCGTGCCGTCGTCCGCGTTCGACGCCATGGCGAAGAATGAAATCCTGCAGATCGTCGTTTTCTCGATCTTCTTCGGCGTTGCGCTGACCGCGGTCGGCGACAAGGGCAAGCCGATCGTGGCGGGCGTCGAATCGCTGGTCCACGTCATGCTGCAGGTGACCGATTATGTGATGCGCGCCGCCCCGGTCGCGGTGTTCGCCGCGGTTACCGCCGCCATCGCCGAACAGGGCCCGGACATCATCCTGACCTTCGGCAAGTTCGTCGGCAGCTTCTACCTTGGCCTGCTGATCCTGTGGGCCTTGCTGATCGGTGCGGCGTTCCTGATCGTGGGCAAGCGCGCGAGCCATCTGGTGCGCTACATTCGCGACCCGATTGTGCTGGCGTTCTCGACCGCCTCGTCGGAAGCCGCCTATCCGCGCACACTGGAAGCGCTCGACCGCTTCGGCGTCCCGCCCCGCATCGCCAGCTTCGTTCTGCCGCTGGGCTATTCGTTCAACCTCGACGGGTCGATGATGTACATGACCTTCGCGACGATCTTCATCGCGCAGGCCTATGGCATCGACCTCAGCCTGACGCAGGAAATCACCATGCTGCTGGTGCTGATGATCACCAGCAAGGGCATGGCCGGGGTACCGCGCGCCAGCCTGGTGGTCATCGCCGCGACGATGGGAATGTTCAATATCCCCGAGGCCGGGCTGCTGCTGATCCTTGCGGTCGACCATTTCCTCGACATGGGCCGCAGCGCGACCAACGTCGTCGGCAATGCGGTCGCATCGGTCGCGGTGGCGAAGTGGGAAGGCACGCTCGACCCGATAGAGCCGGCCGACATCGAGCCGCCGCACGCGCCGAGCCATATGCCGCCGCTGCCCCCGGGCGCGGAAGATTCGCTGAAGCGCTAGACCGGCTGGTCGATGCTTTTCGGCGGCTCGCTGAAATAGCGCGGGCCGTTTGCGGTGATGTGGAAGCAGTCTTCGAGGCGAATGCCGAACTGGCCCGGGATGTAGATGCCGGGTTCGTTGGAAAAGCACATGCCGATGTCGAGCGGCGTCGTTTCGCCATGGACGAGGTTGACGGGCTCATGCCCTTCCATGCCGATGCCGTGGCCGGTGCGGTGCGACAGGCCGGGCAGCTTGTAACCCGGGCCGTAACCCCATGACGTGTAGGCAGCGCGGACGGCATCGTCGACGCTGCCCGCCGGGGCACCCACCTGCGCCGCCTTCATCGCGATCTTCTGGCCCATCGCCATCTGGTCCCACACCTTGCGCTGATGCGGCGTGGGGTCCGCGCCCCAGACGAAGCTGCGGGAAATGTCGGACTGGTAGCCGTGGACGGAGCAGCCGCAGTCGAACAGGACGTTGCTGCCCTTTGCCACGACCTGCGGCTTGTGGCTGCCATGGGGATAGGCGGTCGCTTCGCCGACTAGCACCAGCCCGCTGTCATAATCGCCCCCGAGCGCGCGATGCGCTGCGCCGATCAACGCGTCGATGTCGCCGGGGCTCATGCCCGCCTTCACCCGCGGCCAGGCGTGGCGGAAGGCAGCAATGGTGATGTCTGAAGCCGCCTGCATCAGCGCGAGTTCCGCCGCCGTCTTGCGCATGCGCGTGGCGCGCACGACCGGATTGGCGCTGACGATGCGGGCGGCGGGCATTTGCCGGGACAGTCGATCCTGGATCCAGAAGCGGTTGGTTTCCTCCATGGCGATCGAATGGCCGTCGACCTTACGTTCGCGCAGGAAATCGGCGACCAGTTTCAGCGGCTCCTCGTCCTCGTTCCATGTGCGGATTTCGGCGGGGATGTTGAGGCTTTCGCTCACCGACGGCTTCTCGAAGAAGGGGGTGACGATGATCGGATCGCCCTCGACCGGGATGACGGCAGCCGTGAGCCGTTCCGAGCGCCACCACTGGACGCCGGTGAGATAGTCGAGGCTCGGTCCGGCCTCGACCAGCACGGACCCGATGTTGTTCGCCGCCATCAGTTTGCGGACACGCGCCAGTCGGTCGAGCCGCTCCGCCGTGCCGATCGGTGGCGGCAACGTCATGGGCGTCAGGTCGCCCGCTTCGGCAATGGCGGCGCGGGCGATGCCGGTGAGGCTGACTGCGGTCATGGCGGCGGTTCCGGCGAGGAAATGACGGCGGGTTGCGTGCATGGCGATGGCCCCGTTGATCGAAAATGCGCCTCGCCTTGTTGCATGCCCCGCCTCGATAGGCCAGCAGGCGGAGATGCACGCGCCCAATGCCCCGGCGACGCGGCTCGGCCCGCGCGAAATCATCGTCCTGCTCGCCGGACTAATGGCGCTCAACAGCTTCGCCATCGACGCGATGCTGCCTGCCCTGCCCGATATCGGTCGCGATTTGGGGATCAGCGAGGAAAATCGGCGGCAGCTGGTGATTGTCGCCTATATGTTCGGCTTCGGCTCTACCCAGCTGATTTGGGGACCGCTGGCCGACCGCTTCGGACGTAAACCGATCCTGCTCAGCGGAATGGCGCTCTACGTCGCCTTCGCCCTGCTGTGCGGCATGGCGACGAGCTTCGAGTTGCTGGTCGCCGCGCGCTTCGCGATGGGCGCATCGTCGGCGGTGACGCGCGTGCTGGTGACCGCGATGGTCCGCGACCTGTTTGAAGGCGAGGAAATGGCGCGGATCATGAGCCTGACCTTCATGGTCTTCATGCTGATGCCGATGATCGCGCCGACGCTAGGCCAGGGCATTTTGCTGATCGGGACTTGGCGACTGATCTTCGCCTTCCTGGCCGGATGGGCATTTGTGGCCGGGCTGTGGGCGATGTGGCGACTGCCCGAGACGCTCCACCCCGAATATCGGCGATCGCTTGATATTCGTGAAATCGGAAAGGCGGTGCGTCGCGCGCTGACCGATCGGCTGAGCCTCGGCTACACGCTGGCGATGACCGCGACGTTCGGCGCGCTGGTCGCCTATATCGCCACGATCCAGCAGATCATCGGTGAAACGTTCGGACGCCCGGACGCCATCGGCTGGACCTTCGCGGCGATTGCCGTGCCGATGGCGATCGGCAGCTTCACCAACGCCAGCATCGTCCGTCGCTTCGGCGTCCGCGCGGTCTCGCACTGGGGCACCGTCGCCTTCCTGTCGCTGGCGCTCATTCACGCCGGAGTCGCGACGTTCATCGGCGAATCGCTCATCGCCTTCGTCGTGATGCAGGCGCTGACCAACGGGATGCTCGCCTTTACCTCGGCCAATTTTTCGACCTTGGCGATGAGCCGGATGGCGGATGTCGCGGGGACGGCATCATCGGTACAGGGCGTGATGGGAACAGTGCTGGGTGCACTGCTCGGCCTGGTCATCGGCCAGGCTTACGACGGCAGCGAACGCCCGTTCCTGTGGGGCATGGCCGCCAGCGCGGCGTTGGCGCTTTTCATCCTGCTGGTCGTCGAACGCGGGCGGTTGTTCGCCCGGCCCGATCGCGCCGCCAGCGCCTGACCTTCACGCGCGACCAAAGAAAAGGGGCGCCGGAGAACCGGCGCCCGCTGGGGAGTGATCGAAGACGAAGATTTATTCGGCGTCGTCGTCGGCCGACGGACCGACCATCAACGCTTCGCCCACCTCGTCCTTCTTGCCGCGGACCGAATTTTCGATACGCAGCGCAATCTCGGGATTTTCCTTGAGGTAGGTCTTGGCGTTCTCGCGGCCCTGCCCGATGCGGATCGAGTCGAAGCTGAACCATGCGCCCGATTTTTCCACAATCCCGGCCTTGACGCCGAGATCGAGGATTTCACCGACCTTGCTGACGCCTTCGCCGTACATGATGTCGAATTCGACCTGCTTGAACGGCGGCGCGACCTTGTTCTTGACGACCTTCACCCGGGTGGTGTTGCCGACGATATCGTCGCGATCCTTGATCTGCCCGGTGCGACGGATGTCGAGGCGCACGCTGGCGTAGAATTTCAGCGCATTGCCGCCGGTGGTGGTTTCCGGATTGCCGTACATCACGCCGATCTTCATGCGGACCTGGTTGATGAAGATCACCATGGTCTTCGAACGGCTGATCGAGCCGGTGAGCTTGCGCAGCGCCTGGCTCATCAGGCGAGCTTGCAGGCCGACGTGGCTGTCGCCCATCTCGCCTTCGATTTCGGCCCGCGGGACGAGCGCGGCGACCGAATCGACCACCAGCACGTCGATCGCATTCGACCGCACCAGCGTATCGACGATTTCGAGCGCCTGTTCGCCGGTATCGGGCTGCGACACGATGAGCTCGTCGATGTCGACGCCAAGCTTCTTGGCATAGACCGGGTCGAGCGCATGTTCGGCGTCGACGAAGGCCGCGGTCCCGCCATTCTTCTGCGCTTCGGCGATCGCGTGCAGCGCCAGCGTCGTCTTGCCCGAGCTTTCCGGTCCGTAGATTTCGATGATGCGGCCACGCGGCAGGCCGCCGACGCCGAGCGCGATGTCGAGCCCCAGCGAGCCGGTCGAAATCGTCTCGATCTCGATCTTCTCACGGCTGCCGAGCTTCATCGCGCTGCCCTTGCCGAACGCGCGGTCAATCTGCGCGAGCGCTGCTTCCAAAGCCTTTTGACGATCCGTGTTCACACCATCTCCACTGGTTCCGACGACTTTCAGCTGCGCTGCCATGGTCCTGTTCCCTTCGTCAATCGGGAGCCGAGCTTCCCCCTTGAATGACCAAGGCGTATCCTATTTGTTCCATGAGAACAAGAGGAGAACTTCTGCGAAATTTCAGGCGGCCGCGCCATCCAGGACTTCGGCGATCTTCGCGCTGACACGGTCGATCGTATAGGGCTTGTCGATCATCGGCGAATCGACGAATTCGGCCGGCGGGCGATCGACGAAGCCGCCGCTGGCCAGGATGAAGCTGATCCCCTGCTCCTTGAGCGCCGTGGCTACCGGCCACACGCTGTCGCCCTTCAAATTGACATCGAGAATCGCGAGGTCGAATCCACCCTGCTGCGCGTGCGCGCAGGCCGACGGCACGTCTTCGCAGATCGCAACCACCTCATGACCCAGCGACGAGAGGAAGTCCTCCAGCATCATCGCAATCAGCGGTTCGTCCTCGACGACCAAAATTTTACGCGGGCTACCCATGGCGACTGAATAAGCGCACGCGTTAAACCTGTGAAGAATTATTTCGCAGCGAGAACCTTCCGTACCGCTTCGGCCAATTCCTGCACCGAAAAGGGCTTGGGAAGGAAGGCGACGTTGGCGATGTCTATCGACTTGCGCAGCTGTTCCTCGGCATAGCCGGACATGAACAGGATCGGGATGTCAGGACGGGTCTTGCGCGCTTCGCGAACCATCGTCGGGCCATCCATCAGCGGCATGACCACGTCCGAAATCATCAGCGCGATCTCGTCGCCGCGGTCGATGACCTCAAGCGCTTCCTCGCCATTGGTGGCCGTCAGCACGGTATAGCCGTGCCGGGTGAGTGCCCGTTCGGCGACCGTTCGCACCATCGGCTCATCCTCGACCAGCAAAATGGTGCCGGTGCCCCACAGCTCGTTTTCGGGTTCCGGTACCCGGGCCTTGGGCGCTCTGGCCTCGGGATCCTCCTCGACGCGGTGGACCGGCAGGTAGATGGTAAAGCGCGTGCCGTCCCCCACCTTGCTGTCGGCGAAGATGTAGCCGCCGGACTGTTTGACGATGCCGTAGACGGTGGAGAGCCCGAGACCCGTTCCCTTGCCCACCTCCTTGGTGGTGAAGAATGGCTCGAACACCTTGCCGAGGATGCTGGGCGGGATGCCGCTTCCGGTGTCGCTGATCGAGATGGCGGAATAATCGGCCACGGGCAGGATTTCGCTGCCGAGGTCGGCAACCTGTTCGGCGCGAACCGCATAGGTGTGGATGGTCAGCGTGCCGCCGCCCTTTGCGGCCATGGCGTCGCGGGCATTGACGGCAAGGTTGACGATCACCTGTTCGAGCTGGCCCGGGTCGGCGCGGACCGAGCCGAGATCGCGCCCGTGCTTGACCACCAGTTCGACGGTCTCGCCGAGCAGGCGCTTCAGCAGGTGCGACACTTCGCTGACCACGTCGGGCAGCTGCAGCACCTGCGGCCGCAGCGTCTGCTGGCGCGAGAAGGCCAGCAGCTGGCGGGTCAGGCCGGCCGCACGGTTCGAGTTGGACTTGATCTGCTGGATATCGTCATAGTCGCTGTCGCCCGGCGTATGGCGCATCAGCATCAGGTCGCAATGGCCGATGATGGCGGTCAGGATGTTGTTGAAGTCGTGCGCGACGCCGCCGGCCAGCTGGCCCACGGCCTGCATCTTGGTCGCCTGCGCGATCTGCCGCTTGAGCTTGGCTTCCTCGCTATTGTCCTTGAGCAGGAGCAGCACGGCCGCTTCGCCGAGACCGCGCAGTCCGGCGACGGTCAGTGCCACCGGTTCGCCAGGTTGATGTTTCAGTCGCACCGGCAAATCGGCCGAGGTCGCGGGTCCGCGAACGCTGCGGCGAACAGAATCCGCGACGGCGGCCTTGTCTTCCTTGACGACCAGGTCGCCGGGGTATGACGGCATATCGCCGCCCCCAATTCCGCCGGCCGTCCGGAAGGTCTTGTTCATGGTCAGGAAGCGCCCGTCTCGGTCGACCAGCGCCAGCCCGATCGGCAGCATTTCCAGCAGCACCTGGACGTTGGAGGAGGTCGCGACCCCCGCGCCTTCCTGCGCCTCAAACAGCAACAGCGTGCCCGCGCCGGCGTCGGCTGCGGGATCGAGCGGGACGTGGACGCCGCGCAGCGCCCTTGCGCCCTCCCCTTCCGAAAGCAGTCGCAACGTGCCGTCTTCATTGGTCGCGACCATATCGGTAAAGCGCGGCGGTTCGGATCCCGGCCGGATATGGCCGAGTGCCCGGTCCGCGAATAGCTTGTTCGCCGCCAGCAGGCGCCCCTCGCCGTCGATCAGCACCGCCAGCACGCCAGCTGCCGCCAGCCGCTCGCCGGTCGCACCGGCGACGCGCTGGGCCGCGATCGTCAGGAAATCGGGCTGGTCGGCTTCGTCGAACCGCCACAGCAGCATGTCGCCGCGGGCGCCCGACCGTCGTACCCGGACGCGAAAACTCTTGCCGCCATGGTCCCAGCCGTCGCTGTCCGCTTCGCCGTCACGCCACGCATCGTCGCGCAGCCGCTCGATCGCCTGGCCGCCGGTCGCCGCGACCGCCTCGTCGCCGAATGCGGCGCGATAGGCAGGATTGACCGACAGCAGGACGCCCAGCCGATCGGTCAGGGCGGTCGCCGCATCGGCCATTCCGATCGACGCGCCGATCAGCGACAGGTCGGGAAGATAGACGGTCTCCGTCTCGACCGCCTTGGTGCCGCGCCGGTCGATGACGAACGCCGCGACCAGCATCGCCACGAACCCGGCGACGAACAGGCCGCCGTAGATCGGTTCACCAAGGATGAAGAAGAGCACTGCCCCGCTTGCCGCGGCCGCCGCGACCAGCGCCGGCACCAGCCAGCGCCAGCCCTTGTCGAGCGGCTCTTGGTCAAGCGAGGTCAGTTGCTCGTACAGCACTCCTTACCAGATACGCACCCGCTGCGTCGGCGCAAGATAAAGCTTCTGGCCGGGCTCGACGTTGTACGCCTTGTACCACTGGTCGAAGTTGCGGACGACCGACACGCGCTGTTCGGACGGCGAGTGCGGATCGGTCAGCAGGCGCTGGCGAAGATTGGCTTCGCGATAATTGCGCCGCCAGACCTGCGCCCAGCCGAGGTAGAAGCGCTGGTCGCCGGTCGTGCCGTCGATCACCGGCGCAGGCTGGCCGCCGAGCGAATGGACATAGGCGTCATAGGCTGCCGATAGGCCCGCAAGATCGCCGATGTTTTCGCCCATGGTGAAAGCGCCGTTGACGTGCGCACCCGGGAACACTTCGTAGGCGTCATATTGCGCGCCGAGCGCCTTGGTCGCTTCCTGGAACGCCTTCACATCTTCCGGCGTCCACCAGTCGCTGAGACGGCCGTATTCGTCATATTTCGAACCCTGGTCGTCGAAGTGGTGGCTGATTTCGTGGCCGATGACCGCGCCGATGCCGCCATAGTTGATCGCCGGGTCGGCATTGGGGTCGAAGAAGGGCGGCTGGAGGATCGCAGCTGGGAAGACGATCTCGTGCATGCCGAAGTTGGCGTATGCGTTGATCGTCATCGGGGTCATGCCCCATTCCCAGCGACGGATCGGCCCGCCGAGGCGGCTGACGCTGTCCTCATGGCCCCATTCGGCCGCCCGCATCGCGTTGCCCAGCGGATCGCCGCCGACGATGTTCAGCGCCGAATAGTTGTGCCACTGGTCGGGATAGCCGATCTTGGTCACGAAATTGGCCAGCTTGGCGCGGGCGCGAACCTTGGTTTCCGGCTTCATCCAGGTCAGCTGGTCGATACGGCGGCCCATCGCCGCCACGACATTCTTCACCAGCGCGTCAGCTGCCGCCTTGGTTTCCGGCGGATAATAACGCTGGACGTAGATCTTGCTGACGTCATCGGCCAGCGCACCGACGGTGAAGTTGACCGCACGCTTCCAGCGGGCTTCCTGCTGCGGCGTCCCCGACAGCGCGGTGCCGTAGAAGCTGAACGATTCCGCGTCGAACTTCGACGGCAGGACCGACGCATATTGGTCGAGCGAGCGGACCAGCAACTGATCCTTGAGCACGCCCAGCGGGGCCGCCTTGACCAGCTTGGCGATCCCGGTGATCGCCGACGGCTGCGCCACGTTCACCTCGGGCGCATTGATGCCCATGACCTTCAGCATGGTCGCGAAGTCATAACCAGGCGCCGACTGCTGCAGCTTGGCGAAGGACATAAGGTTGTAGGTCTTGGTCGCGTCGCGGCTGTCGACCTTGTTCCAATGCGCCTTCGCAATGCCGGTTTCGAAGTCGAGGATCGCCTTGGCACGGGCAGCCGCATTTGCCTCGCCCGCGAGCGTCAGGACGTTGGTCAGGTGTTGCAGATACTTGCCGCGCACATCGACGATCTTCGGATCGGTCGACAGATAATAGTCGCGGTCGGGCATGCCGATGCCCGATTGGAACAGGCCGGTTACATAGCGGTCCGGATTCTTGTCGTCCTGACCGACATAGAAGCCGAACGGCGAGCCGATGCCGATGCGGTCGGCGCGGCCGTAAAGGTCGGCGAGGCCGGCCTTGCTCTTGAGCCCGCGCACCTGGCTCAGCCAGGGTTCGAACGGCGCGAGGCCCTTGGCGTCGATCGACGCGGTGTCGAGGTAGCTGTTGTAGGCGAGGCCGATCTTGCTCGACGGGTCTTTGGCCATGTCCTCGATGATGGTGCGGGTCCGCTCCTTCGACAGGTCGTCGAGGACGGTGAACATGCCGTAGTTGGACTTGTCCGCGGGGATCGCAGTTTCCTTGGCCCAGGTGCCGTTGGCATATTGATAGAAATTGTCGCCAGGGCTGACGCTGGCGTCCATGCCGGCCTTGTCGAAGCCGAAGGTGCCGTACGTCGGCTTGGGGGCTTCGGGCGCCGGGGCGGGCGCTTCGGCGACGGCCGGTGCGACCGGCTCGGGCGCCGGGCTGGTGGCGCAGCCCGCCAGCATCGTGGTCGCAGCAAGAAGGCTCAGATATTTCCGCATATTGTCATCTCCCCTGACAAGAAACTGGGACGTAATTTTTCAGTCCACGCG
The DNA here is from genome assembly GCF_000585415.1 of Sphingomonas jaspsi DSM 18422. Taxonomy (NCBI): domain Bacteria; kingdom Pseudomonadati; phylum Pseudomonadota; class Alphaproteobacteria; order Sphingomonadales; family Sphingomonadaceae; genus Sphingomonas; species Sphingomonas jaspsi. The sequence continues at coordinate 1,891,354 of NZ_KK073876.1, forward strand.
CCCGTAGCGCTGACGCCATTTGCGGCCGACCCACCAGCGCCATCCGACAAGCGACACGATATAGCCGACCAACGCCAGCCCGAGCCCGATCATGAACAGACCGCTGACCAGCGCTGGCGCTGCGTCGGACAGCAACCAGCCCAGCCATGCGCCGATGCTGGCGTGGCTCTCGCTCAGCCGGGCGTAGGCGTCGAGGTCGGCATGGAAGCCCATGCGGTTGCCGATACCGATGGCGGCGATCAGAAAGAATGGCGTCGTCGCCGGGTTGGACAGGAACGTCATGGCGGCGGCGATCGGGATGTTGCCGCGCATCGGCATGCACAGCAGCGCAGCGCCGACGATCTGCAGCCCCGGGATCATCAGAAAAATGCCGACGAACAGGCCCGCGAATACGCCGCGCGGCACGGACCGGCGCGTGAAGCGCCACAGGTCGGATCGACGCACCCGATGGCCGAACGGGCGCAGCCAGCGGCTTTCCATCACCTCCTCGCGCGTCGGCGCGTGGCGGTCCATGAACCGGGTCCAGAAATTCGCTTCTTTAGCCATGCTGTCTCAAGAGGCGGCCCTGTTCCCGCTTCCAATCCCTTTCCTTGATGCTTTCGCGCTTGTCGTGCGCCTTCTTGCCCTTGGCCAGCGCCAGTTCGACCTTCGCCTTACCCGCCCCGTTAAAGTAAATCGACAAGGGAATGAGGGTGAGACCCTGGCGGGTGATAGCGCCCTGCAGCTTGGAAATTTCGCGCTTCTTAAGCAGCAGCCGCCGCTTGCGCCGCGGCTCGTGGTTCATCCAGCTGCCCTTGGCATATTGCGGGATGTTGGAATTGACGAGGAACACCTCCTCGTCCTCGACCATCGCATAGCTTTCGGCGATCGATCCTTCGCCGGTGCGAAGCGATTTCACCTCGGTGCCCTGAAGCTCGATCCCCACTTCGAACTTTTCCTCGACGAAATATTCGTAATAGGCGCGCCGGTTGTCGGCGACGACCTTCACCTTGTCGAACGTCTTGATCGCGCCCTTGCTCACGTCGGCCTCAGATCAGCCCGGCATGGGCTAGCGCGGCGTCGATCGTCCGCTTTGCCGCCTCGGACGGCCCGACCAGCGGGAGGCGCAGGTCGGTGGGAAAAAACGGGCGCAACCGGTTGAGCGCATATTTTGCCGGTCCCGGGGATGAATCGGCGAACATCGCCATGTGCAGCGGATAGAGCCGGTCCTGCAACTCGATCGCCTCTTCCATCCGGCCTTCGCGCATCGCACGCTGGAAATCGGCACAGAGCCGCGGCGCAACATTGGCCGTAACCGAGATACACCCGACACCGCCCATGGCGTTGAACCCCAGTGCGCTATTGTCCTCGCCCGACAACTGGCAAAAGTCGGGACCGCAGGCGAGGCGCTGGGCCGTCACGCGGCCAAGATCGCCGGTCGCATCCTTGATCCCGACAATAGTCGGCAATTTCGCGAGCTCGCCGAGCGTGGCGACGTCGATGCTGACCACGGTCCGTCCCGGCACGTTGTAAACGACGATCGGCAGGTCGGTCTCATTTGCGATTGCGGTGAAGTGCGCCATCAAGCCGGCCTGGCTGGGCTTGTTGTAGTAAGGCACGACGACCAGGGCGGCAGCCGCCCCGGCGGCCTTGGCGGCGTGAACGTGGGCGATGGCGGTGGCGGTGTCGTTTGACCCGCATCCGGCGATCACCGGGACGCGACCGGCTGCCGCTTCGACCGCGACCGCGAACAGGCGGTGCTGCTCGTCGCTGCTCAGCGTCGCGACTTCGCCCGTGGTGCCGCAAGGAACGATCGCATCGGTCCCTTCCTGGATCTGCCAGTCGATGAAATCGCGGAATATCGCTTCATCGACTCGGTTCGCCGCAAATGGCGTCACCAGCGCGGGTATCGAGCCAAAAAACATGTTCTATTCCTTCCCGGGAACCCGACCGCCAGCTTTTCTATTGGGATCGGGCGATGTTCAGGTGCTGATAAGGACTGGGGTGGCATGATGTCCAGCATGAGGAAGATCAGTATTTTTGTCCCTCTGCTTCTGGCGAGCACAACCGCTGCTTCCGGCCAGACCATCCAGTTGCCGCAAGGACCGACCGCGTCCGCCCTCCCCGCCAGTTCCAGCCAGATCGATTGGGCCATTTCGGACTGGCGCCGGCTGCGGTCGAGCGACGGATATGCGTTCGCCGACTATGCCCGCTTCGTCACCGCCAACCCCGGCTGGCCGGGCGAGAACGGCCTGCGCAAGGCAGCGGAGAAGCAGCTCCGGACCGGTGAAAATCCACGCACCGTGATCGACTTCTTCGCCGCCAAAAAACCGGAAAGCGGTAACGGCTGGGCGAGGCTCGCGGAATCCTATGCCGCCCTCGGGCGCCCTGCAGACGCAGCTTCAGCGCTGCGAGAGGCGTGGGGATCGGGTGATCTCAGCGCCTACGACGAGCAGGCGCTGTTCGGGCGCTTCGCCAACCAGCTGACCAGCGCGGATCACGACCGGCGCGTCGACGCGCTGCTGTTCGCCAAGAAGATCGACGATGCCCAGCGCATGCTGGCGTGGAGCAGCGCTGCCCGGCGTCCAACCTTCACCGCCCGCATTGCCCTTTATCGCCGCGCTTCCGACGGCGAAGCGCAATATCGTGCGGTCGCCGGACAGGTCGCGACCGACGCCGGACTGTTGATGGATCGGCTGCGCTATCTGCGCGATGCCGGCGACGATGCCGGCGCCCGCTGGCTGGCGGCCCGACCGCACCAGTTCACCTACAAGCCCGCCGACCCTGAGCGCTGGTACGACATGCTGGTCCTGCTGTCGAAGAGTGCGGTCGACGCGCGCGACTACCAGGCGGCCTACGACATCGCTCGCCAGGTCGACGACGCGTTCGCGCCCGGGACCGAAATCAGCGGCCAGAGCTATGCCGTCCGCGACGATTATACGACGCTGACCTGGACCGCTGCGACCGCCGCCTTCGAACGGCTCAACCGCCCCGCCGATGCGATGGTGTTGTTCGACAAATATGCCAAGGGCGGCAAGTCGCTGCAGGTCGCGACCAAGGGTTGGTACTGGGCGGGTCGCGCCGCCATCGCCGCCCGCAACTATCCGGAATCGACCGCGCATTTCGAAAAGGCCGCGGCCACGCCCGAACTCTTCTATGGCCAGCTGGCGCTTGAAAGGCTGGGGCGCATCGTCCCCGCTCCTGCCGGCACGCCGTCGCTGCTGGTGACGGACGCCCAGCGCAAGGCGTTTTACGACAACCGCCTGGTCCGGGCGACGCGGCAGCTGGGGCAGCAAGGCCGCTACAGCGAGCAAAGCCAGTTCGTCCGCGCCCTGTCGGAAAGCCTGAGCAGCGACGCCGACCGGCTGCTGGCGACCGAACTTGCGACCTACATCTACCGTCCGGACCTGTCGGTGTGGACGGCGCGGTCTGCGCGCAATAACGGCAGCGCCTTCTACTACCGGGCGGCTTTCCCGACCCATTCGGGCAATCTGCCGTCCGGCCGCTTATGGTCGGTCGTCCATGGCATCACGCGGCAGGAATCGAGCTTCGATAAGGCCATCGTCAGCCACGCCGGCGCGCGCGGAATGATGCAGCTCATGCCGGGAACGGCCAGCGAGCAGGCGAGCAAATCGGGCCTAGGCTATGATTTTTCGCGCCTGACCAGCGACCCCAATTACAACGTCATGCTGGGCAGCGCCTATTTCCAGCGGTTGCTCGCGATTTACGACGGCAGCTATCCACTGGCGATCGCCGCCTACAACGCCGGGCCGGGCAACGTCCGCAAGTGGATCAACGCCTATGGCGATCCGCGGGGAAACGTCGACATCGTTAGCTGGATCGAGAGGATTCCGTTCATGGAAACGCGCGGCTATGTCCAGCGCGTGCTCGAAAATACCGTCGTCTACGATCGGCTGAACCCGACGCTGCCGGGGCCGCAGCCGGTCCACATCAGCGCCTATCTGGGCAAGAGCGGTCGTCCCGGCTGATGAGCGAGGAAGGCGGCCGCCCGCCGCGGTTCATCACGCCATCGGGCTTCGCGAGGATCCGCGCGGAATATGAGCAATTGTTCGGGGTCGAGCGACCCAAGCTGGTCGACACCATCGCCTGGGCCGCTGGCAACGGCGACCGGTCGGAAAATGGCGACTATATCTACGGCCGCAAGCGATTGCGTGAGATCGACCGTCGGCTGTCCTACCTCGCCAAGGTGATGAAGCAGGCCAAGGTGGTCGACCCTTCACGGCAGGAACAACGCGACACGGTACGGTTCGGCGCGACCATCGAACTGGCCGACGAGGATGACGAGCGGCGGATCCTGACGCTTGTCGGAGAGGACGAGGCCGACGCAAGCGCCGGACAGATCAGCTGGGTCGCACCGATCGCACGCGCCTTCGTCGGGGCGCGGGTCGGCGACGAGCGCACTGTGCGACTGCCGGCGGGCGAAAAAAGCTATGAGGTGATGGCGATCCGTTACCCCGGCTGATCGGGGTTCAGCCCGCGCGGCTGTGGCGGAAAGGGATCACCGTCTCCCCATCCGCAGGGGGCGAGGTCGGCATCGCCTTTTCCAGCGCCGCAGCGAGCACGTCGAGCGATTGGATACTGGCACCAGCTTCGTCATTGCCATTGACGACCGTCCACGGCGCCCAGCGAGTGTCGGTCTGGGCGAAAATATCGTCGATGATGGCGATCAGGTCGTCGCGTCGGCTCATCGCCTCGGCCGCGCCCGGCGACAGCAGGTGGTGCATCCACGGATCCGATTGCCGTTCGCGCATCACCGCCGCTTGGCGGTCGGCGGTCATGTGGAAGAATAGTTTGACGATCAGCGTGCCATGATCGCGCTGTTGCGCTTCGAATTCGTTGATCTCGTCGCAGGCGCGGGCGAACTGCTTGTCGTCGAGTTTGCCGTCGAGGCGCATCTCGGCGATCCGCCGGTACCAGCTTGGATAGAAAATGGCGGTGTTACCGGCACCCGGGAGGTTGGCCCAGTAAGGCGCCAGCCAGTGACGATCCGAATCGTGGTTTGCCGTGCGGCCAACGCAGACCGTGTCCACGTTGCACGGGTCCCAGCTGCCGACCATCCGGCGAAGGGCGGTCTTCTTGCCAGACCCCACCCAGCCTTCGAGGATGATGATCACTCGCCGCCGATTGACGATCTGGCTCAGCTGCGACTGGGCAAGGCGAAGCCGCAGCGACCGCAAAGTCGCCTCGGCGTCACCAGCGAATGGCGCCCCCCATTCAAATCGCGTTAACGACGTCGGCACCGTTGCTGGTTAACCGAAGGCGGAACGCGCTTCAACCGCCCTCATCGCCAGGGTCAAGCGAATGCGTCCCGTTGTGGCACGGAGGCCGCGGGCCGCTTACGCCTTCTTCGGCTCGTTGTCGGCGACAACGCGGATCGACAGTTCGCGAAGCTGCTTCATCGTCACCGGTGCCGGCGCGTTCATCAGCAGGTCTTCGGCCTTCTGGTTCATCGGGAAGACGATGACTTCGCGGATGTTCGGTTCGTCGGCCAGCAGCATGACAATGCGGTCGATGCCCGGCGCCGAGCCGCCGTGCGGCGGCGCGCCGTACTTGAACGCGCCGATCATGCCCGGGAAATTCTCGTCGACCTGCTCCTTGGTGTAACCGGCGATTTCGAACGCCTTGTACATGATATCCGGGCGGTGGTTACGGATCGCGCCGGAGGACAGTTCGACGCCGTTGCAGACGATGTCATACTGCCACGCGAGGATGTCGAGCGGGTTCTTATTTTCCAGCGCTTCCATCCCGCCCTGCGGCATTGAGAAGGGGTTGTGGCTGAAGTCGACCTTCTTGTTGTCCTCGTCATATTCGAACATCGGGAAGTCGACGATCCAGCAGAAGCGGAACGCGCCTTCTTCGATCAGGCCCAGCTGATCGGCGACGCGGGTGCGGGCCAGCCCGGCGAGCTTCGCCGCCTGCGCTTCCGGACCGGCGGCGAAGAAGATGCCGTCGTCCGGGCCGATGCCGAGCTGTTCGGCGATCTTGTCCATGCCTTCGGTGCCGTGGTTCTTGGCGATGGGGCCGCCCCACTCGCCGCCCTTGCGGGTGGCGTAGCCGAGGCCGGCGAAGCCTTCGCCGCGCGCCCAGTCGTTCATGTCGTCGAAGAACTTGCGGCTTTTCTCGGCCGTGCCCGGCGCGGCGACCGCGCGGACTACCATGCCCTTTTCGACCATGCCGGCAAACAGGCCGAACCCCGAACCGACGAAGTGCTGTCCGACATCATGGACGATCAGCGGGTTGCGAAGGTCGGGCTTGTCGCTGCCATATTTCAGCATCGCCTCACGGTACGGGATGCGCGGATATTCGCCTGCGGGCGTGACGTATTTTTCGCCCGCGAATTCGGCGAACACGCCCGACAGCACCGGTTCGATCGCCGCGAAGACATCGTCCTGCGTGACAAAGCTCATTTCGAAGTCGAGCTGGTAGAATTCGCCCGGGCTACGGTCGGCGCGGGCGTCTTCGTCGCGGAAGCAGGGCGCGATCTGGAAATAGCGGTCAAAGCCCGCGACCATCAGCAGCTGCTTGAACATCTGCGGTGCCTGCGGCAGCGCGTAGAACTTGCCCGGATGGACGCGGCTGGGGACGAGATAGTCGCGCGCGCCTTCGGGCGACGACGCGGTCAGGATCGGCGTCTGGAACTCGGTGAAGCCCTGGTCGATCATCCGGCGACGGATCGAGCTGATGACCTTCGAGCGCAGAATGATGTTCGAGTGCAGCCGCTCGCGGCGCAGGTCGAGATAGCGATACTTGAGGCGGATTTCTTCCGGATAGTCCTGCTCGCCCGCCACCGGCATCGGGAGCTCGTCGGCCTTCGACTGGATTTCGACACTACGCGCGAACACTTCGATGTCGCCGGTCGGCAGCTTGGCGTTGGTGGTGCCTGCCGCGCGCGCTTTCACGTCGCCTTCGATGGTCACCACACTCTCGACTCGCAGCGATTCGAGGATCGGCAGCGCCGGGCTGTCGCTGTCGCAGACGATCTGGGTCAGGCCATAATGGTCGCGCAGGTCGACGAACAGCACGCCGCCATGGTCGCGCTTGCGGTGGATCCAGCCCGACAATTTGACGGTGGACCCGACGTCGCTGGAGCGAAGGTCGGCGCAGGTATGGGTGCGGTAGGCGTGCATGGGTGATGGCTCGTCGGACAAAAGTTGCTGCGATGCGGAAAAAATTCGCGCCGCCGCTTCGCCTCTAGCCTATCCCTTTGTCAAGGCGCATGGTTCCCGCTAAGGCCCCCGCGACACATGAAAATCCATCCGCTAATTACGTCGACCGACGACCTGACCGCCCTGATCTCCCGTCTTTCCACGCACGACTTCGTCGCGGTGGACACAGAGTTCATGCGCGAGAACACCTATTGGCCCGAACTGTGCCTGATCCAGATCGCATCGCCCGAAGAAGCCGCGGCGATCGATCCCAAGGCCGACGGCATCGACCTTGCGCCGCTACTCGACCTGCTGGTCGACAATGACGCTGTGCTGAAGGTTTTCCACGCCGGCGGGCAGGACCTGGAGATCATTCACAACCTGTCGGGCAAGGTCCCCTTTCCGCTGTTCGACACGCAGATCGCGGCGATGGCCTTGGGCTATGGCGAGCAGGTCGGCTATTCCTCGCTGGTCGAAAGCATGTTGGGGCACAGCCTCGACAAGGGCGCGCGCTTCACCGACTGGTCGCGCCGCCCGCTCGACAAGCGCCAGATCGACTATGCCATCGCCGACGTGACCCATCTGTCGGAAATCTTTCCCAAGCTGGTGAAGAAGCTGATCAAGACCGGACGCGGCGACTGGCTGGATGACGAGATGGAGCGGCTCGCCGATCCGTCGAGCTTCGCCTTCCCGCCCGAAGATGCCTGGAAGCGGTTGAAGCTGCCGAGCCGGAATCCGGCGGTGCTGGGTCGCCTGAAAGCCTTGGCCGGCTGGCGCGAGACCGAAGCGCGGCAGAAGAATTTGCCGCGCGGCCGCATCGTCAAGGACGACACGCTGAACGACCTCGCCGCTCATCCGCCCAGGACGCAGGACGATCTCGGCAAGGTTCGCGGCCTCTCGTCGGGATGGCGGAGCAACGATATCGGCGGGCGCATGATGGCCGCGCTGGAAAAGGCGCAGCCGCTGTCGGACGAGGACCTGCCGAGCCGCGAACCGCGCCGTCCGGGCCTGACCAAGGACGCGGCATTGGTCAGCGACCTGCTGAAGCTGCTGCTCAAGATCCGCGCCAAGGAAGCCGGCGTCGCCGCCCGCCTGATCGCCCGCTCCGACGACCTAGAAGCGTTGGCTGCCGGGGTCCGGGGCAATTTGCCGATCCTCAATGGCTGGCGCTTCGAGGAATTCGGCCGCGACGCGCTCGATCTCGTCGAAGGCCGCCTCGGCTTCGCGACCGAGAACGGCAAGCTCAAGATGAGCCGCATCGCCGACTGATCCCGCTCCGGCGTTCAGGAACCCGTCACCCGCATAGACCATTATGCTCCCGATACGATGTGGGAGATGATGATGCGTTTTCTGGCCCCTGCCCTTATGCTTCCCCTGGCCGCCTGCATGACCACGCCCGACGCGGTTCCGGCGCATGAAGGCGTGTGCAAGAATGACGGCCTGTCCGCGTTCGTCGGGCAGCCTGCCACCGCCGAGCTCGGCGGGCAGATGATGGCGAAATCCGGAGCCACCGCGCTGCGCTGGGTCGCCGACGGCATGATGGTGACGATGGATTATCGTTCCGACCGGATTACCGTTCACCTCACCAGGGACAATCGGGTCGAAAGCGTCGCCTGCGGCTAGGTGAAGCGAACTTCGGCTTCGCGGCCCATCGCCTTGCCGAGCTGGTTGAGCCGCCGCTCGACCGCGTCAGAATACAGCTCGCGCTGCCTGGTCGGCATGGCAAGGACGATCTTGCCCTTGCTAAGGCCGATATCGGTCTTGCGCAGCAACGCTTCGGTCCCGCCGCTGAGCCGCTGCGCGAGGCGAATGGCCTTGCCCCAGGCGCGCACCCGCTCGTCCTCACCGGGACGCAGCAGCGAGGCGAGCTTGAGGCTGAATTCGCCATCGTCGCCGAACGCGCTGGCCAGCGCCCGTCCCAGCACCGCGCGGCCATGCGAATCGATGCCGACCCAATTGCCATGCACCGCCATGTCGACGGCGCGATCGGCGCGGTAATCGGGATGCGCATTCCAGGCGATGTCGCCGAGCAGGCAGGCCGCCAGCCGCAGCCGCTGCAGGTCCGGGCTTTCATCCGGGAACAGCGGGTCGAGCCATTGGTCGAGCAGCGCGCCATGGTCGCCGAAGCGGCCCAGCCGCTCGCCCACCTCCAGCGCGGCGGCCAGCAGCGGGTCTTCGGCCCGGGTCGGCGCGTCGAGGTCGCGGTAAAGAAGACCTTCGCGCAGCCCGAATGCGGACACCAGGATGCGCTTGGGCCCGAGCACGTCGCTCATCGCTTCGAGGATATTGAGCGCGGTCGGCAGGGTCGGCAAGCGGCCCGAGGAAATGCCCGTCAGCGACTTCAGCTCGTCGGTCGGCAGCGTGTCGACGATGGCGCGAAGGTCGGCGATCCGTTCGGGCAGGATGCGGTGGTGGTGGACGATCGGCAGCGGGTGGCCGAGCGTCTTCATGTCGAGCAACGCCAGCGCGCGGAATGACCCGCCCACCAGATACAGGCCGTGCCCCCGTGCGGCGTCCTTCAGCAAAGACCCCTTGAGGCCATCCCTGATCGCCTTGTCGAGCTCGTTCGTCGTCGACTTTCCGACCCGCAGTACGCCCAGCGGCAGCGATACCCCGTCTCCGGCCGCGCCGCGTGCGACGCCGATGAGTTCGAGGCTGCCCCCACCAAGGTCGGCGACGATGCCGTTGGCCTTGGGAATGGCCGAGATGACGCCGAGCCCGGACAGTTCGGCCTCCTCTTCCCCCGACAGGATGCGAGGCTTGAGGCCTACCGACTTGATCTGCTTGAGGAAATCGGGGCCATTGGTCGCGTCGCGGACCGCCGCCGTGGCGACGGTGTGCAGCGTTTTGAGCCCCATCTCGCGGCCAAGCTGGCGGAAGCGGGCCAGCGCTTGCAGCGTCAGCTCCATCGACGCCTGTTCAAGCCTTCCGTCCTTGGCGAGGCCGCGGCCGAGCGCCGCCATCACCTTTTCGTTGAACAAGGTCGAGGGCACGCGCGGCGTCCCCCCATAGGCGACGAACCGCACCGAGTTGGACCCGATGTCGATGATGCCGGTGGGGGCAAATTTCTTGACCGCCATGCGTCAGCCCCGCTGCGTCAGGCGCAGCTTGGGCACTGCCTTGCCTTCCAGCGCCGCGCCGCGCCCGGACAGCGACGGGTTGGTCATGAAATAGCGGTGCAGGTTGAAATGACGGCGACCGGGCTTTTCACGGACGTAACTGCCATCGCTCTTCAGCGACCAGCTTTGCTCATTGTCGATCATGTTGGCGAGCATGATCTGGTCGAGCACCTGCGCATGGACGGTCGGATTTTCCACTGGGATCATATACTCGACACGGCGATCAAAGTTGCGTGGCATCCAGTCGGCAGAGCTGATGAACACCCGGGCCTTGCGGTGCGGCAGCCGCGCCCCATTGGCGAACACGAAGATGCGGCTATGCTCAAGGAAGCGGCCGATGACCGATTTCACGCGGATATTCGACGACATGCCCGCAACCCCCGGACGAAGGCAGCAGACGCCGCGAACGATAAGGTCGATCGATACGCCAGCCTCGCTCGCTTCGTACAATTTGGCGATCACCTTCGCGTCGACCAGCGAGTTCATCTTGGCCCAGATTGCCGACGGCTTGCCCTCTTTCGCGTTGGCGATTTCGGCATCGATCAGCGCCACGATTTTCGACCTGAGGTCGCGGGGGCTGAGCGTCAGCAGCTCAAGCCCCTTCGGCTGGACATAGCCCGTGACGAGGTTGAACAGCTTGGCCGCATCGCGCGCCGCGCGCCGCGAAGCCGTAAAATAGCTGAGGTCGGTGTAAATCTTCGCCGTGACCGGGTGGTAATTGCCGGTGCCGAAGTGACAGTAGGTGCGCATGATGCTGCCTTCGCGGCGGATGACCATCGACACCTTGGCGTGGGTCTTCAGCTCGACGAAGCCGTATATGACCTGCACCCCGGCGCGCTCCAGGCGGTTGGCCCACATCAGATTCTGCTCTTCGTCAAACCGCGCTTTCAGTTCGACAACCGCCGTGACCGACTTTCCCGCTTCGGCAGCCGCGACCAACGCATCGATGATCGCGGACTGCTTGCCCGCGCGATACAGCGTCTGCTTGATCGCGACGACGTCGGGGTCCTCTGCGGCCTGGCGCAGGAAGGCCACCACCACCTCGAAGCTTTCATAAGGGTGGTGGACGATAAAATCCTTCGCCCGGATCGCCGCGAAGCAGTCACCGTCATGTTCGAGGATGCGTTCGGGAAAGCGCGGCGTGTAGGGCGGGAATTTGAGGTCGGGCCGGTCGACGTCGACCAGTTGGTCGAGGGCGGCAACGCCGATGAAGCCAGCGCTTTCCGCGATGAGCGCCGAATCCGCTCTGAGGCCATCGCGCACCATCGCTTCCAAGTCGGGCGGCGTATCGGCGGAAAATTCGAGGCGGATGACCCGCCCGCGGCGGCGGCGCTTGATGGCGCTGCGGAAATAGCGGACGAGGTCTTCGGCATCCTCCTCGACCTCGATATCGCTGTCCCGCAGGACCCGGAAGACACCCGAGGCAACGCGTTCGAATCCGGGGAAAATCTGGTCAAAATAGGCTTGCACGACGGCTTCGATCGCGACCAGCCGGATGCGGCGTCCCGGCAAGCGCACGAAGCGCGGCAAGGTCGACGGTATCATCAGCAGTTCGATAACCCGGTCCGCCTTCCGGCCCTGTCGAAGGTCGAATACCAGGCTGAAGCCGCCATTGGGGATGAACGGAAACGGGTGCGACGGGTCGATTGCCTGCGGGGTGAGGACGGGCAGCACCTGCTCGCGGAAATGGTCGGCCAGCCAGACTTTCTCTTCCGCCGAAAGCTGGTCGGGCGTCACCACCTCTACGCCCTGTTCGGCCAGCGCCTGCTGCAGCACCATCCATTCGGCCTGTTGCGCCACGACCAGTGCATCGGCTTCGATGCTGATGGCGTCGAGTTGCTGCGTCGCGGTCATGCCGTCGACCGACAAATCTTCCACGCCCTGCAGCTGGTGCGCCTTGAGCCCGGCCACGCGCACCATGAAGAACTCGTCGAGGTTGTTGCCGCTGATCGACAGGAAGCGGAGGCGTTCCAGCAGCGGATGCGCGACATTGGTCGCTTCTTCCAGCACCCGCCGGTTGAACGCGAGCCAGCTCAGTTCGCGGTTGAAGAGCGTCGCGCCCGCCATGTCCCTCCCCTTAACCATCGATCATCCCGGCGTCGATCAGCGCCCGCCTGACCGTCGGCAGGGTAAGCCGCGCCCGTTCCGCGATGGCGAAACGGTCGATCCCCTCCACCACGCGCTCGGCCGCCCAGTAGCTACGTTCGATTCGTGACGAAATGAATTTGAGTGCCTCGTCGGGGATATGGAGCCCGCGATCGGCGAACAGCAGCGTGATGATGGCGCGGAACAATTCGTCATCGGGTTGGGCGATGCGCGCGATCGGGGTCACCGCCAAGCGGGTGCGAAGGTCGGGCAATGCGATGTCCCAGGCCGGGGGCACTTCGTCGACGATCATGACGAGCGGCTTGCCACTGTCCTGCGCCGCGTTCCAGGCGTGGAACAGCATCTCCTCGTCCTGCGTGTCGGCACGGTCGATAATTCGTCCCTCGGTGCGGTGCGCAAAGGATCGGGCGAGCAGCGATCGGCCCGAACGCGGCGGACCGGTCAGCAGTGTCGCCTTGACCGGCCACAGGCTGAGCTTCTGGAAATGGTCGAACGCCTCGCGGTTGGCGTTACCGACGATGAATCGGCTGTCGTCCTCCACTTGCGGCCAGTCGAGCGGAAGCGCGATCTGGTCCGCGTGGCGGCTCATGGGGTGGCCGCCGCGCCGCCGCGCGAGATGCGCATCAATCCGCCCTCATAATCGACGCTCCACCCCGCCGCCGAAAGCGCCGAGCGCAACGTAGCGGCATCGCCGCGATAGCTGACGACGAGGCGGCTGGTACCGCCGAGCGCAAGGCTGGCTTCGGTAACGCCTTCGACGCCCGGGAGCGAACGCAACGACGACGACGCGGCGTTGAGGGTCGCTGCATCGGGTGAGGCCACCAGCAGCTGGACCTGGGTCACCGCCAATTCGGTCGTCGGTTTTTCTTCCTCTTCCTCCTTCACCGGGACCGGCGGCAGGATGATGAGCGACGAATCGCCGCGAACAATGCCCGCATCGAATGCCTGCGCGAAGAGTTGGTCCATCTGCCGGACGCCTTCGGCCATCATTCGCGGCAGGTCGGCGCTGTCCTTGGCCGTAAGGTCGAAACTTCCCAGCATCTGGCCGTCAGGACCGAAGCGACCGGTGAAGTGGGCCTTGGCAGGCCCGCCCGGATAGAGGCGGTCGACCTTCACCTCGGCGATAAGCACGTTTGCGGCGCCGTAAAGGTCGAGCAGGTTACGCCAGCTGCTGCGGCTGGGCCGGCGCGCCTGCGCGGCGTTGACCAGCAGCGGATCGACACCAAGCCCGCTGACGCGAACATAATTGATTGGGCTTTGGGACGTGCGGAACTGCGCCCATGCGCGCTGCCAACCATTTTTCAATTCGACGCCGGTTGCCGCCCCGCCGCTGAAGGTGACCGGGATCACCAGCATCGGCGCAGAGCGGCGCACGTCGCCCGACACGCCGAGCAACTGACCCGCTAGGCTGCGGTCGAACAGCACGCCCAAGGTCGCGATATAGCGGTTGGGTCCGATCTGTTCCTTTTCGACCACGATCGAGCTGACGAGGCCATCAAGCGTCGAATCGCTGAGCGAGGGCGCCTGGCTGACCGGGCGCTTGTTCACCTGCGCCCAAAGTTTTTTGAACCCTTCGCGCTGCGCGATGCGCCAGCCGGCATAGCGCGCACTGTCGGCGTCGGCGCCGCCGACATCCACTTCGATTCCCGACACTTCCAGCGTTCCGCTGCTGTCGATCGGAAGGATCCCACGGTCCCCCGATTCCATCTGCGCAACGACCACCCCGCCCATGGCGGCGAGGGCAAGCAAGGCGGCGGCGACGGCGATCCTGGAACGGGAAAACTGCATTGCCTGCGCTTTTGGCGACAATGGCGTGGAATTCCAAGCGCGATATGGCTAGGCGGTGCGCCTATGACCGACGAGCCGAACAACAAGCCGCTCACCTACGCCGATGCCGGCGTCGATATCGCTGCCGGAAATGCACTGGTGAAGGCGATCGGCCCGCTCGCCAAATCGACCGCCCGACCCGGCGCCAACGCCGAACTCGGCGGGTTCGGCGGGTTCTTCGACCTGAAGGCCGCGGGCTATGACGACCCGCTTTTGGTCGCGGCCAACGACGGGGTCGGAACCAAGCTGAAGCTGGCCATCGACACCGGACGTCATGACGGCGTCGGCATCGATCTTGTCGCCATGTGCGTCAACGACCTTGTCGTCCAAGGTGCCGAACCTTTGTTCTTCCTCGACTATTACGCCACCGCGAAGCTCGACAACGACGTCGCGACCCGCGTCGTCGCCAGCATCGCGCACGGGTGCCGAATCGCCGGCTGCGCGCTGATTGGCGGCGAGACGGCGGAAATGCCCGGCATGTACGAGGCCGGCGACTATGACCTTGCCGGCTTCTGCGTCGGGGCAGTCGACCGGGCCAAGGTGCTGACGGGTTCGAAGGTGCAAGTCGGCGACGTGCTGCTCGGCCTCGCCAGCTCGGGTGTGCATAGCAACGGCTTCAGCCTCGTTCGCAAGCTGATCGAGCGCAACGGCTGGAAGCTGGACCGGCCCGCCCTGTTCGACCAGGATCATCTGCTCGGCGACCTGCTGCTCGAGCCGACCCGCATTTATGTGAAAAGCCTGCTGCCGCTGGTTCGCGACGGATCGATTGCGGCGCTGGCGCATATCACCGGCGGCGGCCTGCTCGAAAACATCCCGCGCGTGCTGCCCGACGGTTGTCATGCGCTGGTCGACGCCGACGCATGGCCCCTGCCCCGCCTGTTCGCCTTCCTGCAGGCGGGCGGGGCGATTGAACCGGGCGAGTTGGCGCGCACCTTCAACTGCGGCATCGGGATGGTCGCCGTCGTCCGCGCCGACGATGCCGACCGCGTCGCTGCGGCGCTCGAAGCGGCTGGCGAAACAGTCCGTCGCATCGGCACGATCGAGGCGGGCGAGAAGGGCTGCACCGTCAAGGGTAGCGCGGACAGCTGGAGCGCCCGCGACGACTGGTCCGCCACCCACCATGGATAAGGCGCGCGTCGCGGTCCTGATTTCGGGCCGCGGCTCGAACATGGCGGCGCTGATCTACGCCGGCCGCGCCGACGATTGCCCGTATGAAGTCGTACTAGTTAGCGGCGACAAGCCCGATGCGCTCGGCCTTTCGCTCGCCGCTGCCGAAGGGGTGAGGGTCGCGCGACTGGACGCCCGCGCGCTCGGCGCCGACTACTGGGAAAAACTGAACCGACAGCTTGCGCAGGCGAAGGTCGACCTGATCGCGCTCGCCGGCTTCATGAAGATCATCCCCGTCTCCTTCGTCGACAAATGGGCCGGCAGGATCGTCAACATCCATCCGTCGCTGCTGCCCAAGTACAAGGGTCTGCACACGCAGATGAAGGCCCTCGACAATGGCGACAGGGTCAGCGGCGCGACCGTCCACCTCGTGACCTCCGAACTCGACAGCGGCGAGATCCTCGGTCAGGTTGAGGTGGCGATCCTGCCGAGCGACACCGCGGAAAGCCTTGAAGACCGCGTCCTCATCGCCGAGCACCAGCTCTATCCGCGGATTCTCGCGCGCTACGCTTCCCGTCCGTACGACGCGGCATGGATCGAGCAACAGGTCGACGCCCTCGCCGCGCGCCTTCCCGAAGTGATCCGCAAGTCCAACCATGGTGCCCCGGGATGGGGCGTGGGAAATGAAAAAGCGGCCAAGAATTTTGCGATCATGGCCGATCATTTCCATGGTGAAGAATCGGTCGGCCTGCTGGTGCGTGCGAGTGGGCCGGATGAGATGAACGGCCTGATCGAAGCCCAGCCTGAGATCTATTTCTGGCCCAAATATTATGGCGCGAGCGGCTGGTTGGGCATCCGTCTAAGCCGCCGCGACGTGGACTGGGATCAGGTCGCCGACTGGCTGGAGCGCAGCTGGCGCAGCAGTGCTCCGCCTCGGTTGACCAAGCTGATGCGGATCGCCGATCAATTTTGAGCGAAACGAAGCCCCGCGCCATCTGGACGACGCGGGGCTCAATTGTCAGCAATTTCTACGATTTAGTTGGCGCGGGCCGAACTGCTGGCGTCAGCCGAGCCGCTGGCGCTCACCGAACCGGTGACGTTGCCGGCGAGGCCCGACGCCGTGTCGCGGGCCGCACCGACGGTCGAGGCGGCGCGGTCGCGAACGTTGGTGACCGCCCCCGCTGCCCGATCACGCGCGGCGCCGACCGCGGTCGTTGCACGGTCGCGAACATTGCCGACAGCCTGCGTCGCGCGGTCGCGCACGCCGCTTACCGTGCCGGCGATCTGGTCGGTGCC